>NZ_JBICXW010000013.1:0-220319 GCF_043200475.1 Kitasatospora sp. NPDC048407
AAGTTGCTGCCGTCGTCCCACTGTTCGCGTTCGGCGGCGCGGGTGTCCTGGTCGGCGGACAGGAAGCGGACCTTGTCCAGGTCGAGGGCCTCGGCGAGGGAGGCGGCGAGGTCGGTGTCGGGCCGTACGTCGAAGCCGGACGGGCGTTCGGGGGCGGGGGTGAGGGTCCACGAGCGCAGCTGGTCGGCGAGGCCCGGGTAGAGGGTGAAGGTGTCGCGGTCGATCATCGTCATGACGGTGTCGAGGTGCATGAACGCCCGGCTCTGCGGCAGTCGCACGGCTATCACCCGGTGTGCGGTGCCGGTCAGGAACAGCTGCTGGGTGAGGGTTTCGACGGCGGTGGCGGTGGTGCGTTCGCCCATGCCGATCATGACGACGCCGGGGGCGAGGACGTGGACGTCGCCGCCTTCCACGGTGAGGCCGGCGGGCGCGGTGGTGCCGTCGAGCAGCGGGGGCGCGGTCTCGGCGAACAGTGGGTGGAAGCGGTAGATCGCGGCGGTGTGCAGGGTCTCGCGCCGGCGGGCCGGCTTCGCCATCGGGTTGAGGCTGTAACGGGCGCCGATCCAGCAGGAGTTGTCGCGCGGGAAGAGGTGGTTGGGCAGCGGTGGGAGGGCGAAGTCCTGGTCGCCGAGGGTGTGCCAGTGCAGGCTGTGCGGGTTGTGCAGGGGGAGGTCGTTCTTGAGGACGCCGCCGATCAGGTACTCGGCGAGTGTGGCGCCGTCGAGCTGTTCGCACAGGTCGCGGACCGGTTCGACCAGGGCCGGGCCGACGAGGGCCGGGGCGGCGACCCGGTCGAGGAGCCAGGCGCGGGCCGGGGGAAGTTCGAGGGTCTCGGCGAGCAGGTCGGCGTAGTGGTGCACGCGCACGCCGTGGTCGCGCAGCACCTGGGCGAAGGCGTCGTGTTCCTCCCGGGCGCGCTTGGCCCACAGGATGTCGTCGAACAGCAGCTCGTCGACGTTGCCCGGGGTGAGCCGGGCCAGCTCCAGGCCCGGTCGGTGCAGGATCACCTGGTGCAGGCGGCCGGCTTCGGAATCGACACGAAGGGTGGACATGAGGGTTCTCCCGGGGGTTCGGTGCGGGTGACGCGGGATCGGACGTTCGGTGCGGGTGACGCGGGGTCGGACGTTCGGTGCGGGTGACGCGGGGTCGGACGTTCAGTGCGGGTGACGCGGGGTCGGCGCGCGGCGCAGGACGGCCGGCAGGCCGGCGGGGCGGGTGCGGGCGGCCTTGCGGGGCGGTCCGGGGCGCTCCGGCGCGGTGACGGTGGGCGGGGTCGCGGTGTCCGCGGGCGCCTCGGCGACGGTCCGGGCGTTCGGCCGCTTCAGCCAGACGTAGACCGGGATGCCGAGCAGGATCGTGAACAGGCCGTAGTAGACGGTCTGGTAGCCGCTGCCCTGGATCGACCAGTACGAGAAGGCGAGCGCCAGGACGGTGACGGCGGTGTCCCGCACCAGGCGGCGGCGGTCCAGCTCCTCCCGCCCGCGGCGGACCAGCCAGAACAGCTGGGCGGCGGCCGAGACCAGGTACGGGACGACGGCGGTGAGCACGCTCAGCAGCACGATCTCGGTGAACACGCGGGTGAAACTGGTGTAGCTGATCACGGTGAGCACCGAGGCGAGGACGGTCGCCGAGAGGATGCCGAAGGCGGGCACGTCGCCGCGGCCGCGGGTGCCGGCGAAGGCGGCCGGGAACAGTCCGTCGCGGGCGGCGGCCATCGGCATCTCGGCGCAGATCAGCGTCCAGCCGTTGAGCGCGCCGAGCCCGGAGATGATCGCCGCGACGGCGACCAGGTTCCCGGCCCAGTGCCCGCCCGCGATGTTGTTCACGGCGTCGGTGAACGGAGCGGCGGACGAACCGAGTTGGGCGTGCGGGACGGTGCCGAACACGGCGAGCGTGCCGAGCAGGTAGATCGCCGCGCAGGCCAGCGTGCCGTATATCGTCGCCCTCGGCACGTTGCGCTTCGGATCCCGCACCCGGCCGGCCGCCACCGAGGCGGTCTCCAGACCGATGTAGCTGAACAGCGCGATCGCCCCGGCCGCCGAGACCGCGCCCAGCGCCGAGCCGCCACTGGCGTTGAACGCCCCGAAGTTGCCGGACTTCACGAACACCAGGCCGACTGTGGCCATGAACGCCAGCGGCAGGAACTTCAGCACCGTGGTGACCACCTGGAAGGCCCCGATGCTGCGCACGCCGGCCAGGTTGACGAGCGCCGGCAACCACAGCCCCGCCAGCGCGATGGCGACCGAAGCGCCGGTGTGGTGGCCCTTGTTGACGAACACCTCGACGTAGCCGACCCAGGCCACCGCGATGGCCGCGTTCCCGGCCCAGGCGGTGATCCAGTAGGACCAGGCGGTCAGGAAGCCGGCGAACTCGCCGAACGCCTCCCGGGCGTAGACATACGGACCGCCACTGCCGGGGACCCGCTCGGACAATCGCCCGAACGTCACCGCCAGTGCCAGCGCGCCGACGGTCACCAGCACGAACGCCACCAGTGAGATCGGCCCGTAGGGCGCGAGGGCCGACGGCAGGGCGAAGACCCCGGTCCCGATGACGCTGCCGACGACGAGCGCGGTGGCGGCCGGGAGCCCGAAGGTGCCGTTGCGCTGCGGCGGTGCGTCGGCCGCGGGCTCTCTGCGATCGGATACGGACATCAGGGGCTCCTTTGCCGGGACACCGGAGGACGGGGACCCGACCGTGCCGGGTGCCTACAGTGGAGATCCTCCGCCCCCGGCCGGGCGCCGCCCCAGGGCCAGGGGTCCCGCTTCCCCCGCCACCGGTCCCGCCCCCCGCACCCCCGTGGTCCCGAACCGCGGCCCCGCCCGCGCGGGCCGACAAGTCCACGACCAGGCGGTGTTGATCGGATGTCCACTCACCGCTGGTTCACTGCGAGCACCGACCCCTTCGAGGCCCCGGGAGGACCAACAGTGGTCGAGCGAACGGCAGTCGGCACAGACGCGGCGGGCGGTACTCGCGCGCGGCCCCGCACCGGCGGGCGGCCCGACTTCCCGCCCCACCCACCACTCCGTGAGGGCCCGACGATGAATCGCCCGCCCGTGCCCCCGCCCGTGCCCCCGCCCGCGACGCTGCCGGCCCTGGAGACCGCCCGCGTCCGGCTGCGCGACCACCGCGCCGACGACCTCGACGCCCTGCGCCCGGTCTGGGGCGACGCCACCGGGATGCGCCACCTGTCGACCGGCGTCATGGACGACACCCGGATCCGGCGCAGGCTGGCCGAGGCCGTGGCGACCGCAGCCGAGACACCGCGCCGGCACTACCAGTTGGCCGCCTGCCTCCAGGGCGACGACCGTCCCGTCGGCGGCATCCGGCTCTCCGTCGAGGACGACACCACCGGGTACTGCGGCGTCCTCACCATGGCCCGGCACCTCCGCGGCTCGGGCTGCGCCCCCGACATCGGCTGGCTCATGCTCAAGCTCGCCTTCGCCGAACTCGGCCTCACCCGGGTGTGGAGCATGACGTCCCTGGAGAACACCGACGCGATCCGCGCGATCACCCGCTTCGGCTTCACCCCCACCGGCGAGACCGAACGCTACTTCCCCGAAGCCGACACCACCATGCGCCTGCTGACCCTGGAGGTCACCGCGGCCACCTGGTGCACCATGCCGGTCCCGCCCGGCCCCGGGCGTTGCCGCGCACGGCCTGACGGGGCGTCAACTCCGTGACAGATCGCTGGCGGAGGTGCCGGGCGGCCTACGACGGCGAGGTGCTCGCCCGGGACGGCGTCGTCTGCGTCACGCTGAACTACCGGCTGGGCCGTTCATGTCGACGCCCGCCGCAGGCGCTCGTACGCGGTCCAGGCGTTCAGTAGCGGCGGTACCACCGAGCGCCGTACGCCGTGGAGGGCGGCTGCGCGGACTTCGGCCGGTGTGGCCCGGGGGAAGCAGGAGAGCAGGAGGGCGAGGGTTCCGGTGACGAAGGGGACGGCCACGCTGGTGCCCGCGAGGGCGAGTGGGCGCTCGCCGGGGTTCAGGTGCACCACGGCCCGGCCCGGTGCGCCGAGGCCGCGGGTGCCGATCGAGCTGCCGAGGTTGGAGAGGTCCATCGGGCGGTTCCGGGTGTCGTAGGCGACGACCGGGATGGTCCAGGGGTGGCGGGTCAGGACGGAGCTGCCCAGCCGGCCCTGGTTGCCGGCCGCGACGACGGTGAGTACGTCGTGCGCCGCCGCGTGGTCCAGGGCGGCCGTCAGCTCGCGGTACCCGCTGCCGGACGGCCGCTCGGGCGCGACGCTCAGCTCCGCGCTGTCGAGGGAGTAGAGCTGGTCGACGGGCCGCCCCGGCCCGAAAGGCGAGGGCGCCGGGCCGTCATGGACATGCTGCCGGGCCACCGGGCCCCGACGTACGGCGAACGGAGTAGACATCTCGATCGTGGACGATGCGTCTGCTTCGATGCGAGCAGCCCCCACTCCGTTTCTCATTGGGAGAAGAACGTGCTGCCTTCCGCCCGTCACCTGCTCGCGATCGGGACCTGCCTGCTGGCCGTCGGCGCCCCGGCCACCGCCGTCGCCGCCCCGCAGTCCGTCCACCGGCTCAACCCGCAGACCCTCACCGATCTGCAGACCTCGATGCGGGGCGAAGCCTTCGCGAACGCCTCCTACACCTTCTACGCCGACCAGGCGGACCGGGAGCATCTGCCCGCTGTCGCGGACCTCTACCGCCGCACCGCCGAGGTGGAACTCCACGAGCACTTCCACGAGGAGGCACTGCTCGACGGCCTGATCGGCGATGAGGCGGCCAACCTCGCTGCTGCCATCGAAGGAGAGACGTACGAATCGACCACGATGTATCCGCAGTTCGCCCGGGAGGCCGAGCAGGACGGCGACCTGAACGCGGCGGCGCTGTTCGCGGAGATCGCGAAGGACGAGGCTGGCCACAACGAGGCGTTCAAGGCCGCGCTCCACGTCCTGCAGACCGGAGAGGGACAGGTTCCCGCCCCGCCCCAGGCCGACCAGGTCCCGGTGCCCGCCGGCCCGCCGCAGGTGCACGCGGCCCGGACCCTGGCGAACCTCGACACCGCCCTGCACGGCGAGGCGCTCGCCTTTGCCCGCTACACGGCCTTTGCCGAGCAGGCCGCGCAGTCCGGAGACGCGCGGGTGGCCGCACTGTTCACCGGCACCGCTTCGGTCGAGCTGCACGAGCACTTCGCCGGCGAAGCCGTCCTGTTCGGATTCGTCAAGGACACCCGGACCAACCTGCACGGGACCATCGCCGGCGAGAACTACGAGGCGACTTTCATGTACCCGACCTTCGCGAAGCGTGCCCGAGCCGCAGGTGACCTCGAAGCGGCAGATCTCTTCAGCGACAACGCCCGCGACGAAGCCGGTCACGCGCGGGCGTTCCAGCAGGCTCTCCGCCGGATCGACTGACCACCGGCAGCGGACTTGACGCGCGCAGCGACACTGGGCGGCGGCCGAGAGCCGGGAGTTCGGCCGGGGGGCTGCCGCCTCACTGGGCGCTGTTGTCGGGTGGGGCGAGGTGGGCCGTGATGACGAAGTTGTCGACGGCGGGGGTGTTGTCGGGTTTTTCGAGGCAGGTGAGGACGACCAGGCGGCCGGGGATGTCGGACCAGATGGTGGTGTCGTTCGGGAGGTCGGATTTGGGGATGGTGGTGGCCCGGTCGACGACGTAGGGGGTGTTGCTGACGTCGATGATGGCGCCGGGGGCGACGTTGGAGGTGCCGGTTTCGGTGGCGAAGAGGTAGTTGCCGGGACCGACGGCGCCCCGGCGGAGGGAGTGCATGGCCACGTAGACGGTTCCCTCTTCGGGGGCGGTGGGGGTGCCGAGGTTGGTGATGCGGTAGGCGGCGGTGAAGCCGGGGGGGACGACCGAGCCGGCGACCTCGTTCATGGTGCCGAGGGGGACGTCGAGGCCGACCGAGGGGACGATGAAGCGGCCTGCGCCGTCGGGCTTCGCGTCCTGTTGCCGGTGCTGCTCCGGGGGGAGTTCGGCGCCGGGGTCGAGCTGGACGGGCCTGCCGTTCATGTCGACGCCCACTTCGGTGGTGGCGTGGTCGTGGTGGGTGAGGGCGTAGTGGCCGAGGAGGGCGGCGCCGGTCAGGGAGATGGCGGCCAGGAGCAGCACCAGCCATTCGGCGCGGCGGGTCACGGTCATGGGCGTTGCTGCTCCTCGACACGACCGCCCGCCGGCCCTGGGGGGTCGGCGGGCGGTGCGGGATCGGGTGGGACGTGGTGGGTCAGTGGCGGCGCTTTCTGCGTCGCAGGGTGAGGGTGGCCAGTCCGGTGGCGGTCGCCAGGAGCGTTGCCGCGCCGGTGACCGCCCAGGCCAGGGGCGATGCGCCGGTGAGGGCCAGCGAGCCGCCGGTGTCCACGGACGGGCCCTCGGGGTGGGGGCCGCGCGAGGGCTTGTGGGTGGGCTTGTGGGTGTGAGTGGGCTTGGGGGTGGGGGAAGGGGTGGGGCCGGGCGGGATGATCGGCAGCGCGGTGCCGGCGGCGGTGGAGGTGAGGGTGGTCCCGTCGGGTTGCAGGCCGGAGGCGGTGGCGTTGTTGTGCAGGGTGCCGCCGGCGGTGATGTCGGCCTCGGTGGTGGTGTAGGTGGCGGTGCAGTGGGTGGAGGCTCCCGCGTCGAGGGTGCCGCCCAGCGGGGTGGGGGCGCAGGTGACCGGGCCGAGCGGGCCGGTGCCGGAGAACTCGATCTCGTTGATCGCCAGCTCGGTCAGTGGCACGTTGCCGTTGTTGAGGACGTCGAAGGCGTACGTCACGACGTCACCGGCCGCGGTGAGTTCGGTGATCGGCCGGCCTTCCGCGTCCGTGGCGGTCGCGGTCTTGGCGAGCGACAGTCCCGGAGCCGCCGGGTTGATGACGATGGTGTACTCGCGCGTCGAGGTGCCGTCGACGGGGTCCGAGACCTGGACGGTGAACGTGTAGCTGCCCGCCGCGGTGGGGGTGCCGGTGATCGTGCCGTCCGGGTTCAGCGTCAGCCCCGGGGGGAGTTCACCGGCGACGAGTGTCCAGGTGAGCTGCGGGTTCGGGTTCTCGGTGGTCGCCTCGACCACGTCCGAGTAGGGGACGCCGACGGTGCCGTCGTGCAGGAACGGGGTGGTGATGCACGGCGGCTGGGTCAGGCCGCCGAACAGGTTCTGGTTCCAGCCGGAGAAGGTGTTGCAGATCAGCGTGGTGGTCGCGGCGGCGCCGGAGTAGCCCGCGATGCCGTACCCCCAGAAGTCGCGCAGCGGCGGCTGGATGGGCGAGCGGCTGATGTCGTTGTAGGAGATGGTGATGTTCGTGCCGCCGGTGACGTTGATCCCGATGTCCGCGCCGTCCGGGCCGGCGATCGTGTTGTGGTCGACCGTCAGGTTGTTCGCGGTGAACAGCAGCATTCCGGTGGAGCTGCTCGCCGAGTTGTTGGCCGTGTACGTCAGCACGGTGTTGTTGGTGAAGGTGCCGCCGGAGTTGAAGTACTGGACCGAGTTCTGCGCGATGTTGCCGGTGATCGGCGGCGGGGGCAGCGGGATGTTCATGTCCGGCGGGCCGAGGGTGGAGCCGGTGACGTTCATGGTCGCGGCGCCGTTGGCGGTCAGTCCGTTCTTCTGGAAATCCGCCACGTTGACGTCGGTGACCGTCACGGTCTGCGGGCCGCCGCTGGTGGCGTCCACCATGATGCCCTGACCGAAGTTGTAGGTCTGGTGCCGGGTGATGCCGATGACCGTCACGTTCGTCAGCGACCCGGACGCGGACAGGAACCTGATGCCGAAGAAGGCCGCGTTGGTGCGGGAGTCGTTCGGATCCCGGGGCAGGTAATTGCCCTGCACCGTCAGGTTCTTGATGTTCATCGTGGTGGCGCCGGTGGCGTTGCTCAGCACCGCGCCCATCAGCGGGTCGGCCAGGGAAGTGTCGGTCGCGGTGATGGTGTGGCCGGCGCCGTCCAGGGTGTACCCGTCCGGGATGGTGAGGTTGTCCGTGGTGGTGCAGTCGCCGGTCAGTGTGATGGTCGTGCCCGAGGTGGACGAGGCGGTGCAGACCGTGCGGATGTCCACCGTCGCCGCCGAAGCGGGAGAGGGAATCCACACCAGCGATCCCGCCGCCACGACGCAGCCGATGGCAGCTGCGCTTAAACAGCGGCGCCGGCCGGACCGCCGTCCTTGTGGGTGCGGGTGTGAGGACGCGGCATTCGTGCCGAATTGTGACGCTCTGATAATCATCATGTGACAACCTCCCCCGGCAGGCTAGGACCCGGACAATCCAGGCATAGGACAACACTCCGGACGCTCGGGCCGCCTTGATTGCCAATCACCCGTTCGTCGTCCCGGGGAGGACGGCGAACGGGGTGGGGCGGCGGCTACGCGGGGCGCCGGGCGGGCATGGTGCGGTCGGCCTGGAGGGTGGGGAGTTCGCGGAACGGGCCGTCGTGGTGGGCGAGTTCGGTCCAGGTTCCGGTCTGCACGATGCGGCCCCGGTCGACCACGACGACGCGGTCGGCGAGGCGGGCGTTGGCGAGGTTGTGGGTGACGAGCAGGGTGATCCGGGCCGCCCGCATCGAGATCACCACCCGCCTCACCGCCGACCGGGCCGGCCGGTGCGTCCTCGGCTTCGCCGGAATCGGCGGCTTCGTGTTCGAGATCGACGGAGAGAGCGTCAGTACCGAACCGATGGCCCCGGTCGGCGACGACCCCGTCGTGGCCGTCCTCAACCCGCCGACCCGGGTGTTCCCGCGCGAACTGGCGGTCGGCCAGACCGTCGAGCTACGGCTGACCTGGACCCCCGCGCCGATGGGCGACCTCCCGTTCGGCGTGATCCAGCTCGGCTACAAGGACGTCTTCGGCGACCCCGCCGAGGAACTCCGGCAGGCCGTCGAGACCGCCGCCGCCAGCGACATCGCCGTGGTGGTCGTCGGCACCACCGAGGCCATCGAGTCCGAGGGCTTCGACCGGCCCGGCCCCGCCCTCCCCGCCGGCCAGGACGACCTGGTCCGCCAGGTCCTGGCGGCCAACCCGCGCACCGTGGTGATCGTCAACTTCGGTTCCCCGTGGTGATGCCGTGGCTCGACGAGGCGGCGGCCGTGGTGCTGTCCTGGGTCCCCGACCAGGAGTTCGGCGCCGCCCTCGCCGACGTCCTCACCGGCGCCCGCGAGCCCGGCGGCCGACTGCCCACCACCTGGCCCGCCCGCGAGCAGGACGTCCCCGTGTGGCGCGGCGCAGCCGACTCGGGCACCGGGGCTATCCGTCGGCGACCGTCGAACTGTCCTGCACCGGGCCCATCGCGGGCATCGACACGGAGGCCGGGTTCGAGGTCGCCGGGTTCGAGGTCGCCGGGTTCGAGGCGGCGATCTGGTGCGAGAGCGTGAACGACGCCGACGGCTTGTCGTTCCTGCTGCTGCCACGCCTCCCCGGCCTCGCCGAACGCGCCTGGACGGCGGGTCCGGCGCGGAGTTGGGACGATCTGCGGGTCCGGCTGGGTGCGCAGGCGCCGGGCTGGCGGCGGGACGGGTATGTGCGGTTCCCGGCCCCTTCTGTTGACTGGTGCTGATTGAGCGTCAGATTCGGTACACCCGAAGGCTGTTGCGGGTCAGGGCGAGCAGGCGGCCATCGCCGAGGTCCTGGACTGCGGAGATGCGCGTGCCGAGGCGGGTGGTGGTGCCGTCGGGGTGGAGGACGGTGCCCGCCTCGGTGACGGCGGCGGCCGGGGGGAAGACGCCGTGGGCGAGGTGGAGTTGAACGTCGATCCGATGGACGACCGTGCCATCGGACGGGTCCACGGCGAGGGCGCCGATGCCACCTTGGCGGCGCAGCCACAGCAGGCCGTCGGCGAGCACGGGGGCCTCGGGCAGCAGGGGGCCGTCGTGGGTGCGCAGCAACTCCGCCTCGGTGCTGTTGCGTTGGAGGACGGCGACGGACGAGGTGCCGCAGCGGACCGCGCAGCGGTCGGCGTCGAGGACGGTGAACAGCCCCCGCAGCTCGGCGTCCCGGAGGGGCTCGGGCAGCTGCCAGGACTGCTGCTCCCGGCCGGTGCGCGGGTCGATCAGCCAGGCCCGGGATCCGTTGCCGAGCAGCAGCCCGTCGCCCCACGCCACCGGCCGCTGGGTGCGGACGGGTTCGGGCGTCTGCCAGCGGAGCCGGCCGTCCGTCAGGTCGAAGGCCTGTAGGGGTGAGTAGCCGCGCCAACCGCCGGTCAGCACCACGTCGTTGGCCACGGCGAGATATCTGGTGTACCGCTCCACCTCGTCACGCCAGAGGACCTCGCCCGTGGCGAGGGAGAGGCAGCGCAACCCCTGCGAGAGCACCAGGACGCGCGGGCCGGCGACCACCGGACGATCGGGCCAATCTCCCACCGGGACATCCCATTTGAGGGCTCCGTCGGCCAGGTCGAGGCAGACCAGGCGGGTGTGCCGTTCGTGCACCAGCACCGAGCCGTTCGCTATCGCCGGCTTCGAATACGCGCCGCGCTGGTGCAGCACCCGGTCCCACAGTTTCGTGACCATGTCGGTCTCCCGCCACTCGGCCGACCGCGCGGTCGGCGTGCGCCCCAGTGGCGAACCGGACAGGATACGCCACCGCTGACAGCGGGTCGACGGTGAGATGCCGTTGACCTGACGGCGGTGCGCGCCATCGTGGTTGTCAACAGGAGGCGCTGCGGTACGTGGGCCGAGGCGCTCAGGGCGACGATCGGCAGGGGAGCGGGACATGGACGAGACACTGGTGGAGCGGATGCGGGCGTACCTGGCCGCAGGGCTGGCCATGGACGTCGATGCGCTCGACGCGCTCTACGACTCGGAGTTCGAGAACGTGCGGGTCGACGAGGCGGGGCGTTCGGTGGTGCTGACCAAGGCCGACTTCATGGCCCGCTTCCGCAGCCTGCGGGAACAGGGCATGCGGGTGGGCGACAGCATCGACGACGCTCGGTTCGTGGCGACCAACCGGCACGGAGACCAGGGAACGGTCATCATGTACCGCACCGAGGGTGGCGGCGCCCCGGCCCGGTACAGCTATGTGTGGCGCCGGGAGGCCGGTCAATGGACCACGCTGCTGCGGGAGTTCACCTTCGAGCGGGACCTCTCCGGCCTGCTGCGGATGATGGCGGACGCGGCTGCGCGGGCCTGAAGCGGCCGGCCGTCATCGTCAGGGGAGTGGCGCAGGCTCGGTGGGGTCGGCGAGGCGGCGGAGGAAGGTGAGGACGCCCGCGGTGCCGGTGGCGTAGGGGAACGCGGGGCGGGTGAGGCCGGGGTCGGGGAAGACGGGGTGGGGCGGGGGGCCGGCGGTGCGGGTGAGGAGGAGGGTGGCGACGGTGGTGGCGGCGGCGTGGAACTCCTCCGCGGCGGGGGAGAGTTGGAGCATCAGGTTGCCGACCCCGGCCAGGCCGCAGCACTGGGTGACCAGGGGCATCCGCGGGGCGATGGCCAGGCAGGTGCGGGCGGACTGTTCGGCGAGGGTGCGGTACGTGGGGTCGGCGAGCCGGTCCGCGGCGTGGGCCAGGACGGTGCCGATGCCCGCCAGGCCGCGGCACCAGGAGCCGTAACGGCGGGTGGCCGCAGGGTGGTTGGCGGCGTCGATGATCGCGGGGGTGGCGGCGGCGAGCTGCGCGCAGGCGCGGTGTGCGTGCTCCAGGGCGGTCGGGTCGGCGGTGGTGTGGGCGTACTCGAGGAGGAAGTACGCGACTCCGGCGTCGCCGTGGGCGAGGCCCTGGGTGAGTGCGGCGTCGCCCGGGCGCGGTGAGGCGGTGGGGGCGAGGCGGGCGCGGCCGGTGGTGAGCAGGTCGTGGCAGGCGGCGGCGACGGCGAGGTGGCGGGCGCCGTGGTGGGTGTCGGGGCGGGTTCCGTGGCGGGTTTCGTGGCGGGCGAGGTGGAGGTGGCCGAGGCCGATGCCCGCGATGCCGTCGATCAGGTCGGCCTCGGGCGGGCCGCTGCCGTCGGGGCCGTGCGTGGGGAGGGCGATGGCGGGCCCGGGCGGGAGTCCGGCGGCGGTGAGGAAGAGGTCGACGCCGGTGCGGCCGGAGTACAACCCCGGTGGCAGGGTGCGGGTTTGGTGTGCGGTCCAGTCGGCGAGCGCGGTGACGGCGTCGCGGACGCCCGGGCGGTCGAGGTGGTGGAGGAGTTCCAGGCCGAGGCCCGCGCTGCCGCTGTAGAGGTCGATCGGGGTCGGGACGGCGGCGCGGGCGGAGAGTTCGGGGTCGGCGATCCGCCGGGCCTCGGCGACGCAGTACGCGGTGGTGTGGTCGAGGATTTCGGCGAGGAGGTCGGGGGAGAGGCGCGGGCCTGAAAACTTCCGGGCGGTGGCGGCCGGTTCGGCGTTGCGGAGGCGGGCCGCGCCCGCCGTGCGGGCGGTCGCGTCGAGGTCGGTCAACTCGGCGATCAGGGCGCGGACTTGCTGGTGCGCAGCGCCCGGGAGTGCGAACTCCAGCGCGGCCAGGGTGCGTTCGCGGCTGACGGCCGGGTCGGGGTCGACGATCACCGGGTCCATTCCGGTGGCGGCGAAGTGCAGCGTCATGCCCAAGCCGTAGTAGTCGTCGGCGGGTTGAGCAGCCGTGTCGGGCCGGACCACGGGGTCGCTGTAGCCGGGGGTGGAGCCGGCGGGGCCGGTGCCGTGGACGGCGCTGGTGCCGAAGTCGATCAGGTGGCAGCGTCCGTCGGGGGCGAGGACCACGTTGTTGGGCTTGAGGTCGCGGACGACCACGCCCCGGCGGTGGATGCCGTCCAGGACGCGGAGCAGTTCGCGGGCCAGCGGGAGCAGCCGGCGTGGGCCCAACTCGGCGTCGCGGTAGGGGCCGTGGGTCTGGACCTCGCGGCGCAGGTCGCGGTCGCCGCAGCTGGTCATCACCAGGTACTCGTCGTCGCGGTGCCGGAAGTAGTCGAGCGCGCGGGGCAGGCCGGGGGTGGTGACGAGCAGGTCGAGTATTGCGCGTTCGTGGCGCAGGCGGTCGCGGGTGTCGGTGCCGTGGGCGTCCTCGGCGACGTACGCCCGGGCCTGCTTGACCACCACGGTGGTGCCGGTGACCTGGTCGAGCGCGCGGTACACGTTGCCCTGCGGCTTGCGGGTGATGCCGCCGGTGACGCGGTAACGGCCGCCGCCGAAGCCCGAGTTGGTGGCGGGTGCGGGCGGGGCGAACGGGTCCTCGGCCCAGGGCGGGCAGCGGTAGGTGGTGCCGGCCAGGCCGTCGAAGACCCGGCCGTCGGGGCCGGTCATCACGGATTCGAGGCGCCCCCCGCGGCCGGTGCGGTAGTCGCCGGTGAACGGGCCGTACCGGTAGTACACCGGGGCGTCGGGGTCGAGGCGGCGGTCGCTGATGATCTGCGGTCCGAGGTGTCCGCGCAGTGCGGCGGTCAACGCGTGGGCCAGCGGCTGGAGTTCGTCCGGGGCGGGGTAGATCGTGAATGCCTTGCCGACCGAAGCGGCGTTCTCGGTACCGGAGTTGAGGGTACGCAGGGTGTCCGGGTCGCGGGCCCACTTGGCGTGGCAGACGTGCTGCTCCAGCACCGGCAGGACGAGGGCGAGGACGGTGTGAAGCGTGCTGGGGCGAGCGGAGATGTGGAGCTTCCAACCGTGCTCCATCGCCGGCATCCGCGGATCGAGCAGGTACGACCAGATGTCGTCGGACCAGGCACGGCGGCCGGCGATGGGCCCGGTCACCGTCAGCGGTCGCAGGCGATGCGGGTGGTGGCGGTCACCCACGGGTCGACCAGGCAGGCGGTGGGGTCGTGGTCGGCGCGGTCGTCGTCCTCGAAGAGGAGGTTGTCGTCGTCGACCAGCAGCGGGCCGGCATCGCGGATCTCGGTGAGGGTGGCAACGGGCATGTGACGCCTCCAGGTCGTGTGGTGTCTCCGGCTGCCGCCGCGGGTCGGCGGACTCCGAGGACTGCCCGGCCCGGTGGGGCCGACGTCCTGGATCACGAAGGTAGGGAGGATCGGTGGAGCTGACAAGGGGGCGGGTCGCTCCGACTTCACGGTTCGCGCACAAGCGGGGCGTGTGCAATCGGATTCGGCGATGAGATCAACTCCGCGGAGGAGATGCCGTGTTGGAGCCTTCGGTGTCGATGTGCGGAAGCACCCGGTCCATCCACCGGGGCGTCCACCAGGCGGCGTTGCCGAGCAGTGTCATGGCTGCCGGGACCATCAGCAGTCGCACCACGGTCGCGTCGATCAGCACGCTGACGGCGAGGCCGAGGCCCATCATCTTGATTACCACGTTGTCGCTGACGATGAACGCGGCGAACACGCTGACCATGATCAGGGCCGCGCAGGTGATCACTCGCGCGGTGGTCTCCAGCGCGTGCGCCACCGCGCCGCGGCTGTCGCCCGTCACCAGCCAGCGCTCGTGCACCCGGGACAGCAGGAACACCTCGTAGTCCATGCTGAGGCCGAAGATGATCGCGAACATCATCATCGGCACGTAGCTCTCGATCGGGACCTTGCCCGCCACCCCGAGCGCCGGCCCGCCCCAGCCCCACTGGAACACCGCGACCAGCACGCCGTACGAGGCGGCGATCGACACGAGGTTGAGGATCGCCGCCTTCAATGCGACCAGCGGCGCCCGGAACACCAGCAGGATGATCAGAAAAGCGAGGGCGACGACCACGGCGATGATCGGCAGCAGCCGGCTCGCCACCAGATCCAGGAAGTCCACCTGCGCCGCCGTGGTGCCGGTGACGTACGTGGCGGCGGCCGTTCCCTTGACGGCGTTCGGCAGCACGGTGTCCGCGAGGTGGCCCACCAGGTCGGTGGTGTCCTCGTCCTGCGGGGCCTGCGCCGGGGTGACGGTGGTGAACAGCACGTCACCGTCGCCGCTGGTCTGCAACGGCGCGGTGCTCGCCGCGTTCGGGACGTTCGTCAGCGCCTGCTGCACGGAGGACGCGAGCGCGGGACGGTCCGCGGCCGGGACGGCGGTCTGGTCGACCACCACGGTGAGCGGCCCGTTGGAGCCGGGCCCGAACGCGGCGGACATCAGGTCGAACGCCCGCCGGTCGGTGAACGACACCGGGTCCGCCCCGTCGTCGATGTGCCCGAGCTGGATCGACGGCAGCGGAATCGCCAGCACCAGCACCGTCACCAGCCCCGCTGCCAGGTACCACCACGGACGGTGCTCGACCCGGCGCGCGTAGCGGTGCCACATGCCGGTCGGCGACGCGCCGTCCGGTCCGGTGCCCTCAGCGACCGGTGTGCGCACGGTGAAACGATCCATCCGGCGCCCGATCAGGCCCATCATCGCGGGGAGCAGCGTCAGCGCGCCGCACACCGCCGTCACCACCGTGACACCCGCGGCCAGGCCCAGCTTCGCCATGAACGCGATGCCCGACACCGACAGGCCCGCCAGCGCGATCACCACCGTGCAGCCGGAGATCAGCACCGCCCGGCCACTGGTCGCCACCGCGTGGCCCGCCGCCGTCGGCGGGTCCGAACCGTCCATCAGGTTCTGCCGGTGACGGGTCAGCAGGAACAGCGCGTAGTCGATGCCGACGCCCAGTCCGATCATCGTGGCAAGTGTCGGCGCGACCGTCGCGAACGTGGTCAGCGCCGCCAGCAGACCCAGCAGCCCGAGGCCCAGCACCACCGCGACCAGCGCGCTGACCAGCGGCAGACCGGCCGCGATCACGCTGCCGAAACCGATCAGCAGCACCAGCACCGCCACCGCGAACCCGATCAGCTCGCTCACCCGGTCGTCCGGCGCCGGTCGCGCCAACTCGCCCAGCGGACCGCCGTACTCGACCTGCACCCCCGCCTGCCGCAGCGGCGCCACCGCGGTGTCCACCTGCGACAGGTAGTCGTCGCCGAACGTGGTCGGATTGGCGTCGAACCGCACCGTGATGTACGCCGTACGCCCGTCGGAGGAGAGTGGGCCGCCGGGCGGCGCGCTCTGCCCCTGCGGCGGCAACGGATCCTGCGCGGACAGCACGTGCGGCAGGTGCTGGAGGGACGTCACCGCCTGGTTCACCTGGGCCTGGAAGTCCGTCAGCGGTTGGTCGTCGTGCAGCACCACCTGCGCGCTCGTCCCGCCCGCGGACGGCTCGTGCACCTGAAGCACCTCACGGCCGTTCTGCGACTGCGTACCGGACAACGAGAAATCGTCCGAATACGTACCACCTACGGTCCGGTTGGCGATCTGGGCGCCCGCCAGCACCAGCAGCCAGCCGACGATCACCACCACCGAATGCCGGGCACACCACTCGCCCACCCGCCACAGCAACCCCCTGCGCGGAGCCGCCGATCGGCGCTCGGACCGGTTCTCCGACGCGGGCATTCGGCCCTCCCATGAGTCCACCGTCTGGGTCCACCGTCACCACGCACGGTGACCGGAGCTTCCGACGGTAGGCGGGCCCGCTCCGCCCGCGAGTGCGCGGGCGGCGCGACACGGGCAAATCATCTGAACGCCAGGTCAGGGGGAGGGCGTGAGGGAGTCGGTCCAGGCGCGCTGTTCGGCGGTGTCCGGGACGGCGAGGCCGCGGGCGCGGGCGATGCGTGCCCAGGCGGTGTCGGCGTCCAGGCCGTCGAGGATCTGCACGGATGCCGCGAGCAGGGAGGACCGGCCGATGCCCGCGCGGCAGTGAAACACCAGGTGGGCGCCGGACCGGAGGATTCCCGTCAACTCGTCGAGTGTGGGCCGTATTTGGGCGTGGTCGGGGGTGGTGAAGTCCGGGATCGGCAGGCTGTGGAAGCGGAGGCCGGCCGCGACGGCGAGCTCCGGTTCGGCGGTGAGGCCGAGTTCGGCGCACTCCGGTGCGGTCAGGGCGCTGACCAGGTCGGTGACCCCGGCGGCGGCGAGGGTCGCCAACTCGTCGGCCAGCCAGTCGCCGCCGCGCGGGCGGGCCATGGTGCTCAGGCGGCCGGGGGCGGCTCGTTCGACGGTGAACAGGGTGGGGCGCATGATATTCCTTTTGCGGCGACGGGCTTTTGCTGGCTTCGATGGTCGGAAATAGCCGTGGGGGAACGGGAGTTGGACCTGTTCCTGCGGTGGCTGGCCCGCTGCGGAGGAGCACCAGAACGGCCGGTGGCCGGGCTTGCTCGGCAAGTGCGGGTGAGGTGCGCGGTGTGGAGAAACTCGCGCATCTGCCGAAGATAGCACCGGTTTGCGGGCGATGCGTGCTGGGCCGGGGTCGGCGGCCGCGGATTCGGCGAAGGACTTTACCCACACAGGGTAGTGACATTGCATCAGCTTGATGCGTGTTATCTTCGCGATCGAAACATCGGAGCAAGATCCCGAGGGGGGAGATCATGCGTCGACGCGTGATCCGTACTGCGGCGGCCGGCCTGCTGGCCGCCGCCGCCATGGTCGGCCTGGTGCCGACTGCCCAGGCCGCCGATCCGGTGCCGCCGTCGCCCAAGTGCACGCTGTCGCAGGACCCGTGGCCGGGCTCGGTCGAGCTCTACCGGGGGCACGAACTGCGGTCGGGTGACAGCCTGGTCGCCATGGACAAGGTCTCCAGCCTGGTGATGGAGGCCGACGGCAACCTGGTGCTCTACCTGCTCAACTCCACGGGCGGCCCGAAGCACGTGATCTGGAGCAGCGGCACCTCGGGCCACCCCGGCGCCTACGCCGTTCTGCAGGCCGACAGCAACTTCGTGGTGTACCAGGCCGGCGGCAGCGCGGAGACCGGCGGCGCGCTCTGGTCCTCCGGCACCCAGGGGCAGCGCAGCGGCGTCGTGCGGCTCTACCCGGGCGGCACCCTCTCGGTCGCGACCGATGGCCGGGGCTGGTCGACCTACACCTTCGAGACGCCGTCCGCCTTCTGCCCCGGGATCCCGGGGTCGCGGGGGCTGATCACCTCGGGTTCCTGGACCCAGTCCGCCTCGGTCTGGCTGGTCGTCCAGCCGGACGGGAACATCGTGATGTACCGCAAGCGCGACGACAAGGTGCTGTGGTCCTCCGGCACCTGGGGCAACCCCGGAGCCATGCTGCAGATGCAGGAGGACGGCAACCTGGTGCTCTACAAGCCCGCCGCCCAACTGACGGACGCGATCTGGTCCACCGGCACCTCGTGGAGCCCCGGCGCGTACGCCCTGCTCCAGGACGACGGCAACTTCGTCATCTACAAGCGCGGCGGCGGCGCGATCTGGTCCACCGGGACCTGGGGGCAGTAACTCCCCGCGCACGACATCGAAGAGCGCCACTCCTGCCCGGAGTGGCGCTCTTCGGACTCAGGTGGAGGGCGTGGTCCTGCTCGGCGCGCGGGGTGCTGGGACTGAGGTCGAACAGCAGGTCCCCGAGCGCGTTGCAGCGGAGGTGGTGCTGGTCAGGGCTGTTGTTCTTTCAGGTCGCGGGTGGGGCGCGGGCGGGTCACCAGAAGCGGGGTTGGGCGGGGATGGATTCCAGGTCGGTGAGGAGCAGTTCGCGGTCCTCGTCCTGGGCGATGTCCTCGGCTGCGGCCAGGGCTTGCTCGGTCCACGCGCGGGCCTGGTCCTTGTCGCCGGCCACCGCGTGGGCCCGGGCCAGGGACTCGTAGGCGTAGGCCAGGTCCCAGTCGGCGATGCCGTGCGCCTGGCAGAGTTCCAGGCCCCGTCGCGCATGGTGCAGGGCGGGCTCGGCCCGTCCCAGTACGGAGTAGACGCGTGAGCACTGCCACTCGCCGCGGCTGAGGTTCACCGGGGCGCCGACCTGGCCCCAGTGGTAGCGCGAGGCGTGGGCCATGTGCAGCATCCGGTCGTCCTCCTCGACGCTGCGGTCCTCCTTCTCCAGCAGCCGCCACACCCCGTTGAACAGGTCGACGGCCATTCGCCGTTCATCGCCTGCGGCAACGGGTGTGGTCTGGGTGTCCTGGTTGGTCATCGCCGTCGTGACTCCGTCCTCGATCAGATGGTCGGTGCGGTGGAGGTCGCCCCGGACCCGGTCCAAGCGTGCCTGGAGGCGGCCCCGGTGCTGGATCAGGACCTGCTTGATCGCAGCCTCGTCCTCCGGACTGGCCAGACAGGCGCGCACCTGGTCCAGCGGGACGTCGACCGAACGCAGGAGCCGCACCAACCGTGCGGGCGCGATCTGCTCGGCGCTGTAGAGCCGATAGCCCGTGTCGGGGTCGATCGCAGCGGGCGCCAGCAGTCCCACCCGGTCGTAGTGCCGTAGGGCCTTCGCGGTCAGGCCGGTACGGCGTGCCAGCTGACCGACCGTGATCAGCTCGGGTCCATCCACCATGCCCCGAACCTAGAGCCTTGCCCCGCAGGAACCTCAAACGCAGCACCCAGAACGAGAGCAAATGCCAACGAAGCAAGTACCTCGACCCGGGGGACGAGCAGTCCGCGTACTACCACGCCGTGTTGCGGGAGCGGATGCGGGCCGGGGCGAAGTGCCGGGCGGGACGGTCGGCGTAGCCGGGTTCGCGGAGGTGCGGCGGGGGTGGGTTTTCGGGCCACCGCCGCCGCTCTCCAGCGCGTCGCGAACTTGGGTGCGGTGCGCGGGACTTACTGGTGGGCACCCTTGCGGCGGCGCATTGCCAGTGCGCTGCCCACGCCGATCAGGGCGAGACCGGCCACGGTGGTGCCGAGGACGTCGGCGCCGGTGAAGGCGAGGGTGTCGTCCTGCGGGCTGCCGGAGGTGGAGGCCGGAGTGCTCGTCCCTGCCGACTCGCCGACGGACGGCGCGGGGCTGCCGGACGGGGTGGACGAGGGGGCGGTGCTGCTGTCCGGGGAGCTGGACGGGTCGGTTGACGGATCGGCCGACGGCGAGGGGCTACCGGACGGCGAATCGGAGGGGCTGCCGGAGGGGCTGCTGGACGGCCCGCCGGACGGTTCCTCGGACGGGGAGGTGCTCGGGGCAGGGGACTCCGGGGAGCTCGCGGACGGGCTCGGCGAGGGCGAGGGCGCGGGGTCGTCGGACGGGCTGGTCGACGGAGCGGGGCTGGAGCTCGGGCTCGGCTCCTCGGAGGGCGAAGGCGACGGCGAGGTGCTCGGGCTCGGGGACTCCGACGGGCTCTCGGTCGGATCGGCCGACGGCGACGGGGAGTTGGACGGGGTCGGCGACGGGGACGGCGTGTCCGACGGGCTCGGGGACTCCGAGGGGCTGGGGGATTCCGACGGGCTCGGGGACTCCGAGGGGCTCTCCGACGGACCTGTCGACGGCGAGGGGCTGTCGGACGGGCTCGGAGAGGACGAGGGGCTGTCGGACGGGCTCGGCGACGGCGACGCGGAAGGAGCGGGGGAGGCGGAGGGCGAGGGCGACGCGGACGGCGAGGGCGAGGGGCTGGTGCTCGGGCCGGGCGAGCCGGACGGCGATGGGGTCACCCCGGTCGCGAGGCAGGTGTCGCTCAGGTTGAAGTTGAGCTTGTTGACGTCGCCGCCGCGGACCTCGGCGACCGCCGAGGTGAGCTTGGCGCCCTTGGCCGAGCCGACGTAGGCGTGCTTGGCGTTCGGCGGGCCGAAGTCGGTGACGACCTGGCGGCCGCCCGGTTCGAAGGTGACGGTGAGCTTGACGAAGTCGGTGCTGTTGCCGGAGAGGACGAAGTGCCAACCGTCCTGGTTCTTTGGGACGGTGTTGCAGCTGCCGTGGCCGCCGAACCCGGCCGCCGTTATCGGCAGGTCCTTGGCCTGGTGCAGGTTCACGGCGTAGGTGTTGCCGCTTGCTGCGAAGGCCGTGTAGACGGCGGGCGCGGTGATCAGTCCGACGGCGGCCGTCACGGCGGCGGTGCGGAGGGCTCTGGGGTGGCGCATGTGCTACTCACTCACTGGCGCTTGGGATCGGAGACACGCCGCGGAAGCCCCGAGGCGTCACCAATCTCTCCACAACTTCCTCACAGGTCAACTCCAGTACCAGGCAGTATGGTTGGATATATGACGGGATGCCAGATATCGCCGTCGTGCAACGATCCGGCCAATCGACGGAAGGTGTCGCCGCGCTGACTCCCCGTTGACCGTGCCGGGCCGCGGAGGCGTCCGCCACGCCGTCGTGCTCGAACTCACCGTCCTCGCACGGGTGCTGGAACACGGGCGGCGGACGCGCTGCCCCATTTGCCGCCGAATGGCCGGCAACCCGGCACACTGGACCTCATGAGTTCCCCCACCAGCCACCTTCCCCCCGCCCCGATCGCCGACTCGATCACTGATGGGGACGCCGTCCGGCCGCAGCTGAGCGAGGCCCGGCGGGCCGAGTTGCTCGACTCGCTCAACCAGGCCGTCCGGTACCCCGAACTCTTCGGCGGTACGGCGGCCGTGGTCGAACTGCTCAACACGCTGGCCGCCGCCGACCCGGACGGCGAGCGCGGTACGGCCTGGATCGCCGACACCAACTCCCGCACCATCTCCACCCTGTTGCGCGGCAGCTTCGGCGAGGCCGACCCGCCGCTGGTCGCCTCCCAGTACGGCGAGGACGCCCACCGGCGGGGCTGGCTGCGGCTGGACCGGGCGCTGGGCGGTGAGGAGTTGCGGCAGCTGTTGGACCGGGTGCTGGACTGGGCCGAGGACCGCCGTCAACTGGCCGATGTCATCGCCGAGTTCGGTGAGCCCTCGGTGGTGTACGGCGATCCGGCGCCGGCCGCCCCGAAGACCCTCGGCTATGCGAGCGAGGACCGGGACGCCCCGGTCGCCGTGTTCCACTTCGGGGCGCAGGGCGTGCTGTACGCGGTGCGGATCGGCGAGAACCCGCTCGGTGACTGGGCGCTGACCCCGGCGGGCCTGAAGCTGTTCCACTGAGCGCGGGAGTCAGTGGCGCGCGCGGTGGGACAGCGCCCAGGCGGCGATGCCGACGCGGTTGCGGGTGGCGAGTTTGCGCTGGATGTTGGCCAGGTGGTTCTTGACGGTGCCGGGGGAGAGGAACAGGTCGGCCGCGATCTCGGCGTTGGTCGCGCCGTCCGAGACCAGCTCGGCGATCTGCCGCTCGCGCGGGCTGAGGGCCTCGCGCGGGGCCTGCTGGGACGGCTCCGGCGGGGCGTAGTGGCGTAGCAGTCGGAGGGTCAACTGCGGGCTGATCAGGGTGTCTCCGGCCATCGCGGCGCGGATCGCCTCAGCCAGCAGGGCGGGGCTGGAGCGCTTGAGCAGGAACCCGCTGGCCCCGTGGCGGAGCGCCGTGTGGACGTACTCGTCGAGGTCGAAGGTGGTGACGACGACCACCCGGAGCGGGTCGGCGACGTCCGGGCCGGCCAGCTGGCAGGTGAGGTCCAGGCCGTCCAGGTGGGGCATGCGGATGTCCGCGAGAACGACGTCCGGCCGTATCCGGCGGGCGAGTTGGAGCGCGGTGCGGCCGTCGGGGGCGTCGGCGACGACCTGCATGTCCGGCTGGGCGTCGAGGATGATCCGGTACGCGGTGCGGATGTCCTCGTGGTCGTCGGCGAGCAGGATCCGGATGGTCACGGGGTCTCCGGGTGAGGGGTCGGGGCTTGTGGGGTTTGCGGGAAGGCGGCGGTGATCTGCCAGCCGTCCGGGACGGAGCCGGCGTGGAACGTGCCGCCGAGGGCCTCGACCCGGGCGGCCAGACCCGCCAGGCCGTGACCGCCGCGCGGACGCGAACGCCGGGCGGCGGACGGGCCGTCGTTGTGTACGAGCAGCTCCAACCGGTCGCTGGTGCAGGCGAGTTCGATCCGGACGGTGCGGGCGGTCGGGGCGTGGCGGCGGACGTTGGTGAGTGCCTCGACGGCGATCCGGTGGACGGTGGCGGCGCACTCACGTCCCACCGGGCCTGCGTCGATGGCGAGTTGGACGGTCGGGCCGCCGGTGGCCGTGAACCGGGCGGCCAGCTCCGGGAGCTCGTCCAGGCTGCGGTGTGTCGTGCGGTCGGAACCGTCCTCGGGCCGGTCGGGGGCGCGCAGCAGGTCGACCGTGCGGTCCAGCGAGGAGAGGGCCTGCTGCCCGGCCTGCTCGATCCGGGCGAACAGCGCGGCCGCCCGGTCCGGTGACTGCTCGGCGAGCAGCGCCCCGGCCTGCGCCAGCGCGACCATCCCGCTGACGTCGTGGGCGACGAAGTCGTGCAGGTCGTGGGCGAGTTCGATCCGCTGGGCGTGCCGGGCGGCGGCCACGGCCCGCTCGCGCTGACGGTCGAGCGAGTGCAGGTAGCGGCCGACCGTGCAGGCGACGGCCACCGCGAGGGCGCCGAACGCGAACAGCGGCGGCTCGAAGCCGACGAAGCGCATCGGCCAGCCGAGCGTGGCCAGCGCCGGCCACAGCGCCGAGCGGTGCCGCCCGTGCCGGACCGCGAGCGCCACCAGCCCCAGCAGCGCGGCGAGTTCGACCACCCCGGCCAGCCCCACGGCGGGCGCCCCGGCACGGTACGGACCGGCCCACCCGGCGGCGAGGCTGAGCGCGACGGAGAGCGCCGCCGCCGGTTCGGTCCGTCGGGGCCGGTACAGCGCCCACGTGATCACCGCTCCGGACACCGCGAACCCCGCTGCGTCCCAAAGGAGTTCGCTGCTCATAAGCGCACTCCGGCGGGTGCTGCTGCTGTGGTGGGGCGCTCTCGCGTGTACGCGGCTGCCCCTTGGTCCCCGTTCATGTGATCACCCTAGGGGCGACCGGGCCGGGTGCGGGTGTGCCGATCGGCACATCTCCGGCCCGGGGCTTGGCCGTTCGGCATCTGCCGGCGGGGTGGGGGCGGGCAGCAGAGTCCTCGGTGTGGCCGGCGGTCGGCCGACCAGGCACGAGAAGAGGACGAGCAGTGAGTGAGAACATGGAACCGGCACCGCGGTGGGCCGTACGGGCGGCGCGGGCGGCGGCCTGGTCGGTGGTGCCGTCGGGCCTGTGGCGGGTTGCGCTGGGTGTGGGTCTCCCGGTGGGCTTCCACGGAGACCTGGAGCGGATGTTCGGCCGCTGGATGCCCGGCTGGGGCACGGTCTACGTGCTGGCCCTGAGCGCGCTGGCGGAGGCACTGGCGTTCCTGACGATCGGCCTGGTCCGCCCCTGGGGGCGGCGGGTGCCCCGTTGGGTCCCTGCTTTCGGCGGCCGGATCTTCCCCGCCTGGGTGGCCCTGTTCCCGGCCACCCTGGGGGCACTGGCGGTGACGGCGGTGACCTGGTCCGCGGCAATGGGCCCGTGGCAGCACAACATGAGCAACCCGGACTCGCCGCACGGCCTCGCGGGCGTGATCATGACCCTGTGCTACCTGCCCCTGGTGGCCTGGGGCCCGCTCCTGGCGGCGGTCACGGTGGACCACGCCCGCCGCGCCCACAACGCGTCCAGGGTGGTCGCGGTTCGGGTCTGAGACTCCCTTGCCGATGCACCCACCGACTCGCCCTGGGCGTCCGTCAGTTGGCGGATCCCATGGCGGTGGGTGCATTAACAAGGGAGAACTTCGGGGCGAACAGAGGCAGCTCAGGAGGGATTCCGCTTCCGGACGTCGTCTGTGCACACATAGCGTTCGCGGCGTGACGATGTGCGTCCGGTTCGTGCGTGTGTGCGGGGCGGGCGGGCGTGCGGCGCCGTGGCCGAGGGCGGTCTCGGGCCGGTGGAGACCCGGGGGGTGGCGGGCGGTGCGCGGGGAGGGCCTGGGTACGGAGCGGGCGGCGAACGGGCGGTTCCAGTGGCAGTTGAAGGCCTTGAACGGGCGGGTGGTGGCGGTGTCCTCGTCCGTCTACGACTCCCCCGGGGACGCCGAGCGGGCGTTCGCCGAACTGGTGGCGCTGGGACCGGCGTTGGTGGCGCGGATCACCCATGTGCGGGGTGGGCTGGGCTGGACCTGGGTGGTGCCGGGGGTGCGGGGTAATCCGCTGGTCAAGTCCAGTCGGGCGTACGAGCGTTACGCGACGTGCCAGAACGCGTTCCGCCGGTTCATGGCGTTGCTGGCCCGGATGGCGGAGACCGCCGCGCCCGGGGCCGGGCGGTGAGCGGCCCGCGGCTGGTGCCGGTGCGCGGTGCGGACGGACGGGCCGGATGGTCGCTGGTCGCCGCGAACGGGCGGCGGCTGGCCACGGCCGTCCGGGGCTACCGTTCGGAACCGGAACTGGCATCCGGTGTGGCCGAGTTGCTCGCCGAGCGGGCCGCCCTGCGGTTCGTGCTCAGTCAGAGCGAGGACCGGCAGTGGACCTGGACCGCGTACCTGCCCGCCCGCAGTACCCGGGCCGGGGCGGCCGGCGGGGAGGCGGTGGCCCGCAGCGCCCGGGGCTACCTGCGGCGCGACCAGTGCCGGCAGAGCGTGACCGGGTTCCTGCAGGGCGTCGAGCACGTGCGGCGGATGTGGCGAACGTCCGGGAACCCCTGGTGAGTTGAGGTGTGTGAGACGGGCTCCCGGATGTTCACGAGGGGGGTTCGTGTTTGTCCGGGCGGTGTCGGTGGTGCGGGGGTGAAGCGGAGATGGCCGAGGTGCCCCCGTGAGCACACCTGGAGAAGAACGTGTCCATGGCGGGGAGGAAGGGTGAAGGTGCCCCAATCAGCCCTCTGGCCAGCAAGGTTGCGAGAGCGCGGCAAGGGCGGACGGCGGGGCGGGGGAGTCGGGAGAGCCTTCCGGGCGGCGGTCGGCAGCGGCGAGGATCACTCCGCCGGGAAGCCGCGGAGCTGCCCGGTACCGGACCCCGCCAGGTCCGGTCCAGCGAGGCACGATCCCCCTCGGAGGAAGAGGACCATGCGTCACACCGCTGCCAAGGCGCTCGCGGCCGTTGCGTTCACCGCCGCCCTGTCGACTGTTGCCACCGTTCCCGCCATGGCGGACCCCGCCGCTCTCCCCGCCGCGAAGGACATCGTCGGCGTGGGCTCGGACACCACGCAGGCGCTGTTCACCCAGTTCTCCACCGACTACAACGCGACCCTGCCGGCCACCGACACCACCACGCCGCGCCTGTACAGCTGGGACGCCACCGGCACCAGCCCGATCACCCCGAAGTCGGGCGGCTCCACGATCGCCCGCCCGAACGGCTCGGGCGCCGGCATCAGCGCGCTGAACGCCACCAACAACCTCACCCTGGACTTCGCCCGTTCCTCCCGCGCCGCCCAGTCCACCGACCCGGCGAGCGACGACTTCGTCGCCTTCGCGAAGGACGCGGTCACCTGGTCCGCCCCGACCGGCGGCCTCGCCCCGGCGAACCTGACCACCGCGAACCTGGTCGACATCTACACCTGCGTCAAGACCGACTGGTCGCAGCTCGGCGGCGGCAACGGCGCCATCAAGGCGTACCTGCCGCAGAGCGGCTCCGGCACCCGCTCCTTCTTCCTGCAGGCCATCGGCAACGTCACCCCGGGTGCCTGCGTCGTCAGCGGCCCGGAGGAGAACGAGGGCACCGACTCCCGCCTGACCGACCCCGGCGCCGTCTTCCCGTACTCCGTCGGCCACTACGTTGGCCAGCTGAACGGCCACACCACCAGCACCGACAACCGCGGCAGCCTGACCCTGCGCAACGTCAACGGCGTCGCGCCGCTGACCCCGACCAACACCCTGAGCCCCGCCTTCGCCGGCGGCAGCTACGGCCGCGTGCTGTTCAACGTCCTGCGGGACGGCGACTACACCGCCACCACCACCCAGGGCACCGCGCTGCGCGCCATCTTCGGCCCCACCGGCTGGATCTGCGGCCCGACCGGCCGCGCCGACATCATCAGCTACGGCTTCCTGCCGCTGCCGGGCGCCGGCTGCGGCGCGATCATCCACTGACCTTCCGCCCTGCTCAACCACCGCCGCCCGTCCCGCAGTTCACCGGGGACGGGCGGCGGCCCACGCGCCGTGCACGACGTACCCCGCACCCAGTTCGAAGGAGCCACGATGTCCCGCACGTTCGCCCGGATCGCCGCCGCTGCCGCCGGCCTCGCGATCGCCGTCACCGCCGCCTCCGCGACCACCGCCTCGGCCGCGCCCGCGGCCGGCAACGCGGTGATCCGCGAGAGCAACGCGTTCTTCCAGCAGGCCGCGCAGGCGGGCATCGTGGCCGTGCCGCTGCCCACCGCGACCGCCGGGTACGACGCGAACACCGGCCTGTCGGCGAGCTTCCCCGTCACCGACGGCTCCGGCAACCTCGCCCAGTTCTACGGGAACATCCAGTTCGGCGGCGGCCTGCTGTTCGTCGACGCGCGGACCGGCAGCGCGGTCGCCTTCCGCCAGTTGGCGTTCTCCGTCGACAACTGGCAGGTCACCGGCGTCCCGGACGGCTCCACCACCCCCGTCGCGCTGTTCGACCCGGCCGGCGACACCGTGGTCACCAAGAGCGGCACCACCCAGAACCTGTCGGCCTCCTCGCTGACGCTCGACCCGGCCGGCGCACAGTACCTGGACGGCAAGCTGCGTACCTCGTTCTTCACCGCGGGCCAGAGCGTCGGCTCCTTCACGGTCGCCTACACGCCCGCCTCCTGACGCATCGTCACATTCGTAACTCCCGTACCGCTCGACCCAGCAGGGTCGGGCGGTACGCGCGTTCGTGAGCTGATGGAGCGTCAGTTCCTTTGATTCGAGCACCAATTGGGGCCTCGTACACCTGGTGGACAGCATCCGGTCAGACGTGAATGGCCGAATATCGTCGGAGCCGCCGAACGTCGCCGCTCCGCTCCCTGTCATCCGTGCGTGCCTGCTCCGGTGCGCCGTCGCCGGAGGTGCTGTGCCGATGAGAGTCCGCCCGTCAGGGGCCAGAACCCGATCACGCCCGTTGCAGGCCTGGCTGGCGGCCGTGCTGACGTGGACGCTGGGCGCGGCGGCCGTCCTGCTGCCGCTCGGCGGGACGGGCGTCCAGCAGGCGCAGGCCGCCGCCGGTACGACCGTGCCCGGGCCGCCCCGCTGGGACCCGTTCACCTGGACGAGCGGGCCGCGCGGCTCCGTCACCGTCACGCCGACCAGCGGCCTCGGGAACCAGGTGCTGCACGTCAGTTGGAGCGGATTCACGCCGACCGTGGACGCCGACTTCCAGCCCGTTCCGGTGGTGCAGAACCCGCACGGGAACTCCGGCTTCGACAAGGTCGCCCGCTACCCGGTGCGGATCTACCAGTGCCGGGGCGAGGACCCGAAGGTCACCGACTGCTACGGCTCCAGCCTGTACAACGCCGACCCCGCCAAGGGCTTCCTCCAGGAGCGGCCCGCGCCCGGCACCAACACGCCCGAGTTCCCGTCCAACATGGCGATCGCGGCCACCCGTCCGGACGGCAGCGGCGAGGCGGACATCGAGGTGTGGACCGCGCAGCAGAGCCAGACCCTGGGCTGCGACCCCAAGCACAAGTGCTCGCTGGTGATCGAGGCCAACTACGGCGGCGACTCGATCGGCGCGAACCAGTTTCCGATCGGCGAGATCAACTGCGACGACCACTCGGTCGACTCCGACGGCGTGTTCAACACCGCGAGCGACAACGTGGTGGCCGTGGAGAACACCGGCGGCAAGCGCTGGGCCAGCGGCGAGGCCTGCTCCTGGGCCAACCACGTCGTGGTGCCGCTGGACTTCGGCCCCACCCCGGCGGCCTGCGTCGCCAAGAACGCCGACTTCACCGCGATCGGCCTGGAGATGGCCGACCGCGCCGTCCAGCAGTGGCGGACCGGCCTGTGCCAGGGCAGCAACCCGCTGACCGTCCAGTACACCTCGGGCGGCGGCGAGCCGCAGGCCCGGTCGGCGTTCCTCGGCGGCTCCGGCGCCGACATCGCGCTCACCTCGATCCCCGACCGCAACCCGGCGGGCCGCCCGTACGTGTACGCGCCGCTGGCCAACAGCGCGATCTCGGTGGTCTTCCTGGTCGACGACGGAGACAGCCACCGGCAGATCCGCAGCCTGAAACTCAACCAGCGGCTGCTGGCCAAGATGCTGACCCAGAGCTACCGGCTCGGCACCGACGACGGGACCGACAGCGTCAAGGGCAACCCGATGTGCGTGTTCGCCGACCCCGAGTTCCTGAAGCTCAACCCGTCCGGCGCCAACGGCCCCACCTGGCCTGGCTGCCTGGCCGGCGGCACCTTCGCCGCCACCGCCCCGATCGTGGTCGGCGGCACCACCGACCTGGTCACCCGGCTGACCACCTGGATCGCCGCCGACCAGGACGCCGCCGAGTTCCTTCAGGGCGCCGCCGACCCGTGGGACGCGCACGTCAACACCAAGTACCTGCGCTCCAGTTACCCCGGCTTCCCGGTCGACGCGTTCCAGCCGCAGGACTACTCCGGCAAGAACAACTGGAAGCAGTACGAGTGGAACCCGGTGCTCGGCGGCCTCGGCCAGGTGCTGCGGATGACCCTGGAGGTCCGGCCGTCCTGCCTGAACCCCGATGAAGTCCAGGGCCAGCACGCCAAGTGCATCAGCCAGGACAACGGCAAGCGCGCCCTGTTCGCCATCATGGACTCCGGCCAAGCCCAGGCGATGAGCCTGCCCGAAGCCCAACTCCCCAACCCCGCAGGCGGCTTCACCACTCCGACGATCGGCGCCATGCAGGCCGCCGCCGCCGACATGCCGCTCGACGCCGCCACCGGCACCCAGCAACTGCCCTACGGCGACGGCGACTCGGCGTACGCCAAGGACAGCAAGGCATACCCGCTGACCATGGTCCAGTACGCCATGGTGCCCACCCGCGGCCTGCCCGAGGACAAGGCCGGCGCGGTCACCCGCTTCCTGCGCACCGTCACCGACCCCGGCCAGGGTCAGATCTACGGCCGCCAGCCCGGCCAACTCGCCGCCGGATTCGCCGGTCTGACGGACAATCAGCTCAAGGCGGCGAAGGCCGCGGCCGGACACGTCGCCGCCCAGGACAGCGCCCTGCCCGGCAACCAGACCGCGCCCGGATCCGGCGAGGGCGGCAACTCCGTTGGAAACGGCGGAGGTTCGGAAGGCGGCGGCGGATACCCCGGCGGCGGTGGCGGCGGTGCCGGTACTGCCGACGGCGCCCCCGGCGGCAGCACCCCGAGCGACAACGCCGCCCCCGGCGGCAGCGCCAAGCCCAACGGCAGCGCCTCGCCCACGCTCGGCGCCAAGGCCGTCGGCCAGTCCGCCGCCGACCGGGCCGGCCTCGCCCGCCTGCTGCTGCCCGTGATCCTCGCCACCGGCGCCGTCCTGCTGGTCGGCGGACCCGCCGCGCTGCTCCTCGGCGGCACCCCCGCCGGCGCCGAACTGCGCCGCCGGGCAGGCCGGATCGGCGCCCGCCTGTTCGGCCGCTGATCCGCCCCGTCGGGCGGGCGCCCCGCGCGCCCGCCCGACCCGCGGCAGACCGACGTCCCGCCCCACGAACCCTCACCGCGCGGAGAGTTGACACCATGACCGCCGCCGTCCAGCCGACGGAAACCCGCGTCCCACCACCCGACGCCGACCGGCCCCGGCCGATCAGCGCCCCCGCCTCGCCCGCCGACCGGGCCTTCCGCGGCCTGCTGCGCGCCGCCGGCCTGTCCGTGCTGGCGCTGATGGGCCTGATCGCGTTCTTCCTGCTGCTGCGCGGCACAGAGGCGCTGGACGCCGTCGGCTGGTCCTTCCTCACCGAGCAGCGCTGGCGCACCGCCGCACACTCCTTCGGCATCGCCGCGGTACTGCCCGACGGCATCCTGATCGCCGTGATCGCGCTGTGCATCGCGGTACCGGTCGCGCTCACCGCCGCGCTGTTCATCTCCGAGTACGCGCCCGTCCGGCTGCGGCCGATGCTGATCTCGCTGGTCGACCTGATGGCCGCCGTCCCCAGCATCGTCTACGGCCTGTGGGGCCTGTTCTTCCTCCAGCCGCGGATCGTCGGCCTGTGCCGCTGGCTGGCCGTCCACCTCGGCGGGGCGCTGCCGTTCCTGGAGGTGCGCACCGGCGACATCGCCACCTCCTACACCTCGTCCACGTTCATCGCCGGCACCGTGGTCTCCCTGATGATCATCCCGATCATCACCTCGCTCAGCCGCGAGGTGTTCTCACAGGCCCCCGCCGGTGAACGCGAGGGCGCGTACGCGCTCGGCTCCACCCGCTGGGGCATGGTCCGCACCGTGGTGCTGCCGTTCGGACGCGGCGGCGTGATCGGCGCCGTGATGCTCGGCTTCGGCCGCGCGATGGGCGAGACCATCGCCGTCGCGCTGATCATCTCGCCGGTGTTCCGGCTCTCCTGGCACGTCCTGGAGAACGGCGGCAACTCGATCTCCTCACTGATCGCCCTGCGCTTCAGCGAGTCCGACACCCTCTCGCTGTCCGCGCTGATGGCCGCCGGACTGGTGCTCTTCGCCCTCACCCTGCTGGTCAACGTGGCCGCCGGGTTCATCATCAGCCGGTCCCGGTCCGGCGCCTCGACCTCGGACTGACCGGAGGGCCGACAATGACAACAATCGACGTACAGAACGTAATTGACGGTTCGTCAGAGTCAGGAGAGCAGCAGCGGATCCGCCTCGGCGGCGTCACCCGCGAGGAAGTCCTCACCATGGTGGGCGCCGGCGCCGGCTCGCTCGCCCTGGACTGGCTGCTGTACGAGCGCATCCTGCCGTTCAGTGGCGCGTTCGGCTTCCTGCTCTGCTGGTACCTGCTGTTCCTCGCCCTCTACGCGATCGCCGGACGCCTCCAATGGGACGCCCTGACGGTCCGCGAACGCCTCGCCACCGCGCTCGCCTGGAGCTCCGGCCTGCTGGTGCTCGCCCTCATCGGCGACCAGATCGGCTACGTGGCGTACCGGGGAGTGGACGCCGCCCGGCACCTCAACTTCTTCACCGAGACCATGCGGAGCACCGCCGCACTCGACCCGATCACCTCCGGCGGCTGCCTGCACGCCGTGGTCGGCTCGCTCGAACAGCTCGGCATGGCCACCCTGTTCTCGGTGCCGCTCGGCGTCCTCACCGCGGTCTTCCTGGTCGAGGCCGGCCAGACCCGGCGCGGCGCCCGCCTGGTCAAGCCCGTCCGGGTGCTGGTCGAGGCGATGACCGCGCTGCCGTCGATCGTCGCCGGACTGTTCGTCCTCGGCGTGGTCGTCCTCACCCTCGGTGTGGAGAAGAGCGGCTTCGCGGCGTCCCTCGCGCTCACCGTGATGATGATGCCGATCGTCACCCGCGCCGCCGAGGTCGTCGTCAGGCTCGTCCCCGGCACCCTCAAGGAGGCGTCCTACGCGCTCGGCGCCAGCCAGTGGCGCACCGTGTGGCACGTGGTGCTGCCCACCGCCCGGCCCGGACTGACCACCGCCGTCGTGCTCGGCATGGCCCGCGGCGTCGGCGAGACCAGCCCCGTGCTGCTCACCGCCGGCTTCACCACCCGGCTCAACCTGGACGCCTTCCACGGCAACCAGACCAGCCTGCCGCTGTTCGTCTGGAACTACATCAAGCAGCCCTACCCCGACATGGTGGCCCGGGCGTTCGCCGCCGGACTCACCCTGATGGCCGTGGTGCTGATCCTGTTCGTCACCGCCCGCATCCTCGGCCGGCACCGCACCCCGACCGACCGGCGCACCCGCCGCCCGCTGCGCCGGGCCCGCGCTGACGCGTCCAACTCGCTTGTACAGCCGGCGAACTGATGAACCCTCAGCTGAGAAGGAAGAACCGTCCCGTGCGACTCCGTCACCTGACGTCGGCGCTGCTCGCCGCCGCGCTCGCCCTGCCCGCCGCACTGCTCGGCGCGACACCCGCGTACGCCTCCACCTCGCTCAAGGCGGACGGCTCCAGCTGGGCCGGGCCGGCCATCGACCAGTGGCGGCGCGACGTCCAACCGATGGGCATCGAGATTGACTTCACCGGCAACGGCTCGGCCGCCGGCCGCGTCCAGTGGTCGATCGGCCAGGACGACTTCACCGCCTCCGACGTGCCGTTCCGCTCCAAGCCCGACAGCGGCGTCAACGGCGGCGGGGCCAGCAACGGCCAGGGGCAGGCGGAGAACCCGGTGTACGCCTACTCGTACGTGCCGATCACCGCCGGTGGCACCGCGCTGATGTACCACCTGGAGGTCGGCGGCAAGCGGGTCAACGACCTGCGTCTGTCCCCGGACACCATCGTCGACATCTTCACCAACAAGATCACCTCCTGGGACGACCCGAAGATCACCGCCGACTACGGCCGCGCGCTGCCGAAGATCCCGATCACCCCGGTGGTGCGCTCCGACGGCTCCGGTGCCAGCGCCCAGTTCACCCGCTGGATGGAACACACCCACAAGGGTCAGTGGGACGCCTACTGCACCCAGGTCAACGGCGTCAGCTGCGGCGACTACACCGAGTTCTTCCCCGCCGCCGGCCGGATGACCGCGCAGAACGGCTCCGACGTGGTGGCGAACTACGTCCAGTCGCCGACCGGCATCGGCGCGATCGGCTACGACGAGTACGCGTTCGCCAAGCGCAGCGGCTGGCCCGTCGTCAAGGTGCTCAACCCGGCCGGGTACTACACCCTGCCGACCGCGTCGAACGTCGCCGTCGCGCTGACCGCCGCGAAGATCCGCGGCGTGGACGACAACACCTCCACCAGCGACCCCGACTACCTGCAGCAGAACCTCGACGGCGTCTACACCAACAACGACCCGCGCTCCTACCCGATCTCCTCCTACAGCTACCTGATCGTGCCGCGGGCCGGCACCTCGATGCCCGTGACGCCGAAGTTCAACGACGCGAAGGGCAGCGCGCTCAGCCGCTACCTGGCGTACGTGCTGTGCGGCGGCCAGCACGAGGCCGACGACCTCGGCTACTCGCCGATCCCGCGCAACCTGGTGCGCGGCGGGCTGCTCCAGACCCAGCACATTCCCGGCAACGCCAGCCCCGTCGATCCGAACACCCTCTCCAACTGCCCCAACCCGACCTTCGATTCGGGCGGCCAGCTGATCGTGCTGAAGAACGCCGCGCAGCCCAGCCCCTGCGACAAGAAGGGCAGCCCGCTGGACTGCACCGTGCAGAACGGCCAGGCCGTGAACACCGGTGGCGGCAAGAAGTCCGGTGGCGGCAACGGCGGTTCGGGCACGGGGGACAACGGCGCCGGCGCCGGCGCCGGCTCAGGTGATGCCGGGGCCGGCGGTGGGACCGGAACGCAGGCCGTCGATCCGCAGACCGGCGAGATCGTCGACAACTCCGGCTCCGGTGGCGGCAGTTCGAGCGGCAACGCACCCGGGACGGTGGTCGCGCTCGGCGGGCGCCCGCAGGACTGGCTGCTGTCCACCCTCACCGCGCTCGAACTGCTCGGCGTGGTGACCGTCCCGCCGCTGCTGGCCGCGTGGTGGCGTCGCCGCAACTCCACGGCGGGGCCCCGGTGAGCTTCGTGACCGCCGCAACAGACCTGGCACCCCGTCCCGTTGGCACCGCACCCGAGGAGAACGGGATGACCGCGACCGCCGTGGAGCGGCCCCCCATGTCGCCCTCCAAGACCGGTAGTTCCACTGCGCCCGGCCGCGGGCGACGGCGGCTGCTGGCCGTCGCCTGGTCGGTGACACTCGCCGCCGTGCTGCTGCTCGGCTTCGTCGGCTACCTGTTCGCGCTCTCCGGACTGCAGGAGGCGCGCCACCAGACCACCGCCTACGCCACCCTGCGCGACCAGCTCGGCAAGGCCACCGCGCCCACCGGGCCGACCACCGACGGTGCGCCGGTGGCCGTACTGGACATCCCGGCGCTCGGCCTGCACCAGGCCGTCGTGGTCGAGGGCACCGGCGGCCGCGACCTGATGCGCGGCCCCGGCCACCGCCGCGACACCGTACTGCCCGGACAGCCCGGCGTGGCCGTACTGTTCGGCCGCTCCACCGCGTTCGGCGCCCCGTTCGCCGGACTCGCCGGGCTGCACGTCGGCGACGGCATCGACATCACCACCGGCCAGGGCACCTTCCACTACACCGTCAACACGTCCGGCGACGGCGACCACCCGATCCGGGACACCGCGCCCAACCGGCTGGTCCTCGTCACCGGGGACTCCGACTGGATCCCCACCAGCACCGTGCTGATCGGCGCCCGCCTCGACGGCGAGCCCGAGGCGCTCGGCGCCCGCCGCCCCGCCGCCGCACCCACGGACAAGGCGCTGGCCGCCGACAAGGGCGCCCTGTCAGCGCTCCAACTCTGGTCGCTGGCCCTGCTGCTGTCCGTCGTCGGCGCCGGAGTGACGGCCCGGTACTGGCGGCGCAGCGCGACCTACCTGTGCTTCGCGCCGGTCGCCGCCGCGCTGCTGTGGGCGGTGTACGAGAACGCCGCCGCGCTGCTGCCCAACGTCTACTGACCCCGCTGCTTTCCCCGTTCTGCCGCTTGTACTGCCGCTCGTTCTGCCGCTCGTTCTACCGCTTGTACTGCCGCTTGTACCGCCGTTTGTACTGCCGTTTGCCGGAGAGGACCCGTCCGCCCATGACCGAGACCGCACAACCGTCGTACGACGCAGCCGAGTTGGTGAAGGACCCGACCGATCCGCCGACCGTTCCGCTGCCCGCCGTCGCTCCCTCGGGGACGCTCTCCGGACTCGAGACCCGCGACCTGACCGCCTGGTTCGGGCAGCGCAAGGTGCTGGAGCGGGTCTCGTTGCAGATGCGGGCCGGCGAGATCACCGCGCTGATCGGACCGTCCGGCTGCGGCAAGTCCACCTACCTGCGGATCCTCAACCGGATGCACGAGATGGTGCGCGGCGCGGCACTGGCCGGCGAGGTGCTGCTCGACGGCGAGGACGTGTACGCCACCGGCCGCCGCCCCGCCGAGGTCCGGCGCCGGATCGGCATGGTGTTCCAGCGGCCCAACCCGTTCCCCGCAATGTCGTTGTACGACAACGTGATCAGCGGGCTGAAGCTGGCCGGCATCAAGGCGAGCCGCGACGAACGCGACCACCTGGTGGAGTCCAGCCTGCGCCAGGCCGGCCTCTGGACCGAGGTCAGCAACCGCCTCGGCACCCCCGGCGGCGCACTCTCCGGCGGCCAGCAGCAACGCCTGTGCATCGCCCGCTCGCTGGCCGTCTCCCCGGACATCCTGCTGATGGACGAACCCTGCTCCGCCCTCGACCCGACCTCCACCCGCCGCATCGAGGAGACCATCGCCGAGCTGCGCCACCGCCTGACCATCGTCATCGTCACCCACAACATGCAGCAGGCGCAGCGGGTTTCGCAGTCCTGCGCGTTCTTCCTCGCCTCCCACGACACCCCCGGCCGGATCGTCGAAGCGGGCCCCACCGAGCGCCTGTTCACCGACCCCGCAGACCCGCGCACCGCGGACTACGTCAACGGCCGCTTCGGCTGAGCCCTTACCGCTTGCGCCGCTTCGGCCCGGATGACGGTGTGTCACATCCGGGCCGGGCGGCGCGAACGCCTAGCGTGGACGGGGCGACCGTTGATGTAGACCGCGGTGCACCTGCCGGAGTCACCTCGTCAAGTCGCCGCGTCACCACGTCTTCACCGTCACTGAGGAGAGCGCAGACCATGACCGTCAGCCTGCCCGAGCTCACCGGGGACTACGTCCTCGACCCCGCCCACACCCGGATCGGCTTCGTCGCCCGACACGCCATGGTCACCAAAGTGCGCGGCGCCTTCCACCAGTTCGAGGGCACCGCGCACCTGGACGGCGCCGACCCCTCGCGCTCCACCGGCGAGTTGGTCATCAAGGCCGCCAGCATCGACACCGGCGTCGAGCAGCGCGACCAGCACCTGCGCACCAACGACTTCCTGGACGCGCCGAACTTCCCCGACATCACCTTCCGCACCACCTCCGTCGAGAAGAAGTCCGACACCGACTACCGGGTCACCGGCAACCTCACCATCAAGGACACCACCCGCCCGGTCACCATCGACTTCGAGTACACCGGCAACGCGGTCGACCCGTACGGCAACCTGCGGGTCGGCCTGGAGGGCTCGGTGACCATCAGCCGCAAGGACTACGGCGTCACCTGGAACGCCGCCCTGGAGGGCGGCGGCGTGCTGGTCGGCGACAAGGTGGTGCTCGAGTTCGACGTCTCCGCCATCAAGCAGAAGTAGCGACTCGTCAACCTCCGTTGACCTGCCGCAGCGGGAAACCGCTTTCCCGCTGCGGCCGGTGACCCGGCCCCAACCCTCGGACGACCTGCCCGCGCCGTACCATGTGGACCCGCCCGTCCATCGGACGCATACAACACCCCACCCGGGGAAGGCGGTTGCGGACATCGGAACGAGGAGACCCGCCTGATGCGCACGTGCGTCGAACGCCACCTGCCCGTCCACGTGTTCGGCCCGACTGGGGGGCGCCGCACCATGATCTGCGGCTACCACCCCCGCGACCCGTACGCCGTCCGGCTCACCTTCCCCGACGGCGCCCCCGACGGCGGCGTCACCTGGCTCATCGCCCGCGACCTCCTCGCCGCCGGCCTGGCCGGCCCCGCGGGCAACGGCGCCGTCCGCATCCGCCCCTGGCCCAACGGCCGCCTCCGCCTGGCCTTCCGCGGCACCGACGGCACCCGCGCCACCGTCCTCGCCCCCACCGCCCCCCTCACCGAATTCCTCACCGCCACCCACACCCTCGTCCCCCCGGGCACCGAACCCACCCACCAGCCGGCCCCCTCCGACCCGTCCCCCCTCTTCCCCGACCGGCAGCAGCCCCTGACGCCGGACCACCCCTGAGCGTCGGGGAGGAAAGCGGCAGGCCCGCCGGACGCGGCGCGTCCGGCGGGCCTGAGCAGGAGTGGAACACGTTGGGTGTAGCTGTAGGTGGCGGTGCCGTTGGCATCGGGCAGCAGGACGCCGCTCTGGTCGCACGTCCAGCCGGTCACCGGCGTGGAGTTGGTGCTGACCCGGAAGCAGGCGAGGCCGGAGACCGCGGTGCCGGCGGGAGCCGGGTCGGTGCCGGTGATGGTGAACGACCCCGCGGTGCCGGCCGGCTTGCCCGGGTTCGGGGAGCCCGGACGGCGGGAAGTCGGTGGAGCTGACACTCACGGTCGGCGGCGTCTTGTCGACGCGGAACGAGCAGGGGCCGGAGTCCGGGGAGGTGAGAACGCCGTCGGAGGCGTTGGCCCACCAGTGGTACTGGTGACCGCCGGTCAGTGCGGAGTAGGGCACGTTGCAAGGTTCGACGCGTCCGCCGGCCCGAGGCGGAGCCCAGGAGACGCCGGCGGGCGGGAACGCATCGTGTCCAAGCCATGACGCGGTGTAGATCAAGCCACTTTGCTGTCATCTCCCCCCGGCCGGAGCGTCCGTGGTCATCCTGGAACGTTCGTCACCGACCGAGGGGAGAATGGTGGACGTTCAACGGCTGCATGCGCGGAATCCGGAGGTCATCGGGCAGACCGCCGCGCTGCTCGGATTTCTGCGCGAAGTGGTGCAGAGCGGGACTCAGCGAGCCCGGGACACCAGTTCCAGGGAGCAGTTCTGGCTGAGCGACCTGCCCGCCGCGATCGCGCGGCCGACCGACCAGCCGGACCGGGCGCTGCTGGTGCTCGACCACGTCCCGCAGAGCGCACCGCCCGACGTGCCCGCCGAACTGCGCGACTGGCTCGACGAGAAGGACTGCGCGAACCCCGACGGCGGTGACCCGCCGCTCGCCGAGCGCGGCCCCGAACGCGTCGGCGCCGCCGTGGAAGTCTGGCAGGACACCGGCGCCACGGTGGAGCGCGGGGACGCCGACGAGGTACTGCGCTCGTACGGCAGTTGGCTGAGCCGCTGGCGCCGGTGGGCCGAACGCGAACGGGCCGACCGGCCGCTGCGCGAGCTGTACGAGACCGTCTATCGCTGGCACCAGCGCCTGGTGCAGCAGGACGACCAGGTCGAACTCGTCCTCGGCACCGGCCTGTTGACCTGGAGCGAGCCGCGCGGCACCGTCCTGCACCGGCACGTGTTCACCCGGCGCGCCGTCACCCACGTCGACCGCCGCACCGCCCGGATCACCGTCCACCTCACCACCGACGGCGAAATGCGCCTGGAGGACCAGGACTTCCTGGACTCCGAGGACGGCCTGATCCAGGAGCGCTCCACCGCGCTCGCCGAGGAACTGTCCGCCAACCCCGTGCACCCGCTCGGCGAGGCCGCCCTGGAGTGCCTGACCCGCTGGCAGGAACTCGTCCTGCCCCGGCCGGTGTCGTTCAACGCCGGCTGGCGGCCGCCGGCCGCCCCCGACGCGAGCATGCGGCTGACCTTCGCACCCACGCTCATGCTGCGCCCGCTGGACCGCAACGCGGTGCTGCGCTGCTACGAGCGGATCGCCCAGTCCGTGGTGTCCGAACGCCAAGCCCCGCTCGGGCTGGCCCAGTTGGTGATGACCCTCAACCCGCAGGAACGGGCCGCCTGGACCGACACCCCCACCCGGGGTCTGTTCGACGAGGACCCGCTGTTCCCACTCAAGACCAACGCCCAGCAGCGCGCCGTCCTGGACCGCCTGCAACGCGACACCGGCGTGGTGGTCCAGGGCCCGCCCGGCACCGGCAAGACCCACACAATCGCCAACCTGCTCAGCGCCCTGCTCGCCCAGGGCCAGCGGGTCCTGGTCACCAGCGCCCGCGACCACGCCCTGACCGTGTTGCGCGACAAACTGCCGCCCGCCATCCGCGACCTGTGCGTCCTGCTGCTGTCCGGCGCCCGGCAGGACGGCGCGAGCGAACTGGAACGGACCGTCAACGCGCTCAGCGATCAGGCCGCCTCCGGAGACCCCGCCCAACTGCGCGACGAGATCCGCCGGTTGACCCGGAGCCGGCAGGAACTGCAGAGTCGGCAGAAGCTCCTCACCGAGAAGATCATCGCGCTGCGGGAGGCCGAGCTCTACCAGCACCCCGAGGTGGCCCCCGGCTACTCCGGCACCCTCGCCGCGATCGTGCAGCGCGTCCAGGACGCCGCACCCGGGCTGTCCTGGATCGGCAGCCTCTCCGACCGGGCCCCCGCCAGGCCGCCGCTCACCCCCGTCGAGGCGGAGGAACTGCTCGTCCTGCTCCGCGACGGCGCCGCCGACTGGTCGGCCGGGCCGCTGCCGCCCGCGCCCGGCCTGCTGCCCACCCCCGGCCAGGTCGCCACCGCCATCGCCGACGCCCAGCCCGCCGTCGCCGGACTGTCCGCCGAAGCCGCCGCACTGCGCACCCGGCTCGCCACCCTCGACACCCCCACCACCGACCACCTCGTCAACCTGCTCAGCGCCGGACGCGGCCTGCTGCACCGCCTCGGTGTGCCCTGGGACGCCCGCCACTGGGGCGAGGCCGACTGGACCCGGCGCGCCCTCGCCGACCGGCTCGCCCGCCGCCGTCACGACCTGTGGCAGCGCGTCGCCGACGCCGAACCCGCACTCACGGACACGGCCGTCGGCCTGGCCTCCGTCGGCGTCCGCACCGTCACCCTGCCGACCGGACTCACCGCCGAACAGGCCCACCGGATCGCCACCGCCATCCCCGAACTGCGCAGACAGCTCGCCGGACCACGCACCCTGCGCGGCCTGTTCGCCCCCCGGACACTGCGCGAGGCCGAGGACCTGCTGGCCGGCTGCCGGATCGACGGCCACCCGCCCGCCGACACCGCCGACCTCGACGCCGTCCGCGCCCACCTTCGCGCCCACCTGACCCTGAGCACCGTCGAGGTCCGCTGGGCCCAGGCCGGCGCACCGCTCGACAACGGCCCGCTGGAAGTGCGCCTCGCCGACCTCCAGGAGCGCTACCGGCACCTCAGCGCGATCGCCGGTTTCGGCGGGCTGCGCGAACGGATCGACGAACTGCTGGTCGGCCGCTCCGTGTTCCTCGACCTGACGAACCCGCAGGCCTGGCAGGACTTCACGTCCGCGGTCACCGCGATGTCCGGCCGACAGCGCGCCGAGGAGGCCGCCGAACGGCTGGCCGCCTGGGAACGCTCGCTGCGCGCCCCCGCCGACGGCACACCCGCCATCCCCGAGTCACTGGCCATGGCACAGGCCGTCGCCGACCACGACCTCGACCGCTACACCAAGGAACTCGACGCCTACGCCGCCGCGCACACCCGGCAGCAGCGCGGCCAACGCTGTCGACACCTGCTGGACGCGCTCGCCGCCGCGTCCCCCGCACTGGCCGGCCGGCTCACCGACGAGTGCCGCGACCCCGACTGGCCGCAGCGCCTCGCCCGCCTCGACGAGGCCTGGGCGTGGGCCGGCGCCCGCCGCTTCGTCGAGGACGAGCGCGCCCCCGGCCGGGAGCAGCGGCTGGACGCCGAACTCACCGAACATGAGGCGAAACTAGAGGAGTTGACCGGCGATCTGGCCGCCGCCAAGGGGCGGCTGCACTGCCTGGAACGGATGACCAACGAACAACGCTCCGCCCTGCAGGCCTACCGCTCCCACATGGCCTCCTACGGCAGGGGCACGGGCAAGAGCGCCGCCCACTTCGGGGCCGCCGCACGCAGCGCCATGCAGGTCGCGCAGGGCGCCGTCCCCGCCTGGGTGATGCCGATCTCCCGGGTCGCCGAAATGATCGAGCCCCACCAGGACGCGTTCGACGTGGTGATCGTCGACGAGGCCAGCCAGGCCGGCATGGACGCCCTGTTCCTGCTCTGGCTGGCACCCCGGATCATCGTGGTCGGCGACGACAAGCAGTGCACCCCGCCGGTCACCGGCTTCGGCCGCACCCAGCAGATCCAGGACCGCCTCACCGCCCACCTCCCTGATGTGCCACGGCACTTGAGGCAGCTGTACATGCCGCACTCCAACCTCTACCAGCTGCTTTCCACGTTCTTCCCGTCCACCATCCGGCTCCAGGAACACTTCCGCTGCATGCCGGAGATCATTGGCTGGTCGTCCGCCACCTTCTACCCCTCGCCCGGGCTGATCCCGCTGCGCCAGTTCGGCGGCGACCGCCTCGACCCGCTGCTCACCCACTACGTCACCGACGGCGTCGCCGAAGGCCGTGACCACCGGATCCGCAACCAGAAGGAGGCCGAGGCGATCGTCGACTGCCTGGCCGAGATGACTGCCGACCCCGCCTACGAGGGCCGGACCATGGGCGTCATCGTGCTCCAGGGCGGCTTCGGCGGCCAGGTGAAACTACTGGAACAGCTGATCCAGCAACGGATCCCCCCACCCGTACGGGAGAAGCACGACATCCGGGTCGGCACCGCCGCGATGTTCCAGGGCGACGAGCGCCACATCATCCTGCTGTCCATGGTGGTCGACCGGGTCCGCAAGATCGCCGGAGGCCAGCGCAGCGAACAGCAGGCCTACAACGTCGCGGCCAGCCGGGCCCAGGACCAGATGCACCTGTTCTACTCCGTCCCGCCGGACCAGCTGAAGTCCGGCGACCTGCGGCTCAACCTGCTCTCCTACATGCAGAACCCGCCCGCCGCGCTCGCCGAACTGGATGACCTCGGCCCCGTGCTGCCCGACGTGCCGTGCAAGCCCTTCGACTCGCTGTTCGAACAGCAGGTCTACCTGCGGATCAAGGAACGCGGCTACCACGTCGTCCCCCAGTACCCCGCCGGCAACAAGCGGATCGACCTGGTGGTGGTCGGCGCCCGAGGCCGGCTCGGCGTCGAGTGCGACGGCGACCGCTACCACTCCACACTCGAACAGCTCCGCCACGACCAGCAGCGCGACCGCGAACTCCAGCGCGTCGGCTGGCGGTTCTGGCGCATCCCCGAGAGCGAGTTCCGCTTCGACCCCGAACAGGCGCTGGCCGGCCTGTGGCAGGAACTCGACCGCCAGGGCATCCGGCCCGCCAACTACCACCAGAACCGCCCCGCCACCGAGGACGAGCCCTGGTCGCCGCTGCTGCTGCCCGAACCGGGCGACGAACAGGCCGACGAGGAGGTCGGCACCCCCGACAGCACCGACATTCAGACCGACACCGTCAACGACACCGAAGGAAAACGATGACCACCGCACGCACCCTGCCCGACAGCCCGCTGCTCGACGAGAAGACCATTACCGAACTCTCGCGGGTGGTCACCGGAGAGGACGACCTCTACTACCGCAGGGGCTACGAGATCGCCGGATTCCTGCGCCGCGCCGGCTGGCAGGACGTCCCCGAGTACGAAGGCCAGTTCCGTCGTGAGTGGTCCCTCGAACTGCTGATGGGCCGACGCGACCAGCCCGCCGATATCGAGAAGGTACTGCTTCGGCTGGCCGACGCCCGCGAATACCTGGACGAGCCGGAACTGCTCGCCGACGTGGTCACCGCCGTCAACTCATTCCTGGTCCACGAGGGTTATCGCCTGGAGAGCGCCGGCGGCGGTCCCCGCCTGGTGCCCTGCGACCCCGCCCTCGCCCACCCCTCCGAGTACGGCGCCTCCGAACTCAAGGCCGCGATGACCGACATCGTCGCCGACCCCAAGATGGCCCTGCTGCTCCAACGCCGCCTCGACGAGGCCCGCACCTGCTACGCCAACGGCGCGCACGTGGCGGCTCTCGTGATGCTCGGCAGCCTGCTGGAAGGCGTCCTGCAGCAGGTGATCGTGGAACGCGACCAGTCCCTGCTGGGCAACAACTCCGGAGGAAACGTCAGGTTCGAGACGCTCATCGACGTGTGTCACAAGGCCGGCTGGCTCGACGCGGACGCCCAGAAGTTCAGCCACGTGCTGCGCCGCTACCGCAACTTCGTCCACCCCGCCGCCGAGGCCCGCGAGCCGAGCCGCCCCGACCGTGACACCCTCGGCATCGGCTGGCAGGTCGTCAACGCCGCGCTCAACGACCTCGCCGCCTCGGTTCCCGGCCGGTAGGAATCGCCGCTGGCAGCGGAACGGGTGGCCGTCGCAGCGCGCGGGGGCCACCCGTTCTTCGAGTCGTCAACAGGCGGGCGAGGTGTCAGACGCCGGCGCGGGGCCGAGAGAGGAACGGCTTGCTCACGGCGGCGACGGCAGTGGTGGGCGCCGTTCCGGAGCGGGCTTCGTCCCCCGTGCGGGTGATGCCGCAATGGGGCCCGACGTCAACGCTGTTCGAACCCCGGGCCCGTGCGGCTGCGGGCGAAAGCGGACGGCGCGGGCGTCGAATCGCACACGTCCTCACGGCAGCTTTACGTGTCCGGTCGGGTACGTTCGGTGACGTGACGGAACGGTTCGGTGGGCGACGCGAGCTGAGGCTCCTGTGCGTCATCGCCGTGCTGTCCGCGCTGCTCCACCTGCTGGCCTGCGCGCACGGCCCGTTCACCGGCATCTCGCCCAGCGCGGACTCGGTGCCGAGCGCGGCGGCGCACTGCCCGTCGCCGTCGGATCGGCCCGACGGTCCGTCGCACCAGGAGGAGTGCCAGGGGGCCGACCAGCCGGCGACGGCGGACCAGCACGAGACGGGTCCCCATGCCGCCTCGGTCGCGCTGCCCGCCCCGGCGCCGCGCGTCGCGGCGGCTCAACCGCCGTACGTACGCGCCGCGGTGGACCGCGGCGGCACCACGAGAGCGGCACTGGGTAGCTGGCGGACCTGACAGGGCCCGCCGTCGCGGCATGCCGCTGTGCCCCTGGCAGGCACCCGGCGCCGTGACGGCCGCGCGCACCCCGCCCGCCCGTCACCGCAGCGGTCTGCCTCCTTCCGGATCGGCGGACCGCAGGAGAGCCCTGCCATGACCCACGCCGTCGCACGCCCCGAAGTCCCCGCCACCCCCGCCCAGTTGATCGCCGCCGCGGCCCGGCCCGCCCACACACCCGCCGGCCTGGTCGGCGACACCCCGATGCTGTGGATCGGCGAGCCGTTCGCCACCCCGGGCCGCGGCTTCTGGGCGAAACTCGAAGGCCGCAACCCCGGCGGCATCAAGGACCGCCCGGCCCTGCACATGGTCCGCGCCGCGCGCGAACGCGGCGAACTGCGGCCCGGAGCCCGGATCGTGGAGTCGACCTCCGGCACTCTCGGCCTGGGCCTCGCGCTGGCCGGAGTCACCTACGGCCACCCCGTCACCGTCGTCACCGACCCCGACATCGAACCCCTGATGACCGGAATGCTCGCCGCCCACGGCGCCGAGGTCGTCGTCGTGAACACCCAGCACCCGCAAGGCGGTTGGCAGCAGGCCCGGCGCGACAGGGTCCGCGAACTGCTCGCCGCCCACCCCGGCTCCTGGTGCCCCGACCAGTACAACAACCCCGACAACGTCACCGCCTACCGGCCCCTCGCCCACGAGCTCATCGCCCAACTCGGCCGCATCGACGCCCTGGTGGTCAGCGTCGGCACCGGCGGCCACTCGGCCGGCATCGCGGGCGTCCTGCGGACCTACTTCCCCCGGCTGCGCGTGGTCGGCGTGGACGCCACCGGCTCCACCATCTTCGGCCAGCCCGCCACCACCCGCCTGATGCGCGGACTCGGCAGCAGCATCCACCCCCGCAACGTCGACCACCGGCTCTTCGACGAGGTCCACTGGGTCGCCGCCCCCGAAGCCGTCTGGGCCGCCCGCGCCCTCGCCATCTCCCGTTACGCCAGCGGCGGTTGGAGCGTCGGCGCGGTCGCCCTCGTCGCCCGCTGGCTCGCCGCCACCAGCGCACCCGAGACCCGGATCGCCGCGATCTTCCCCGACGGCCCCCAGCGCTACATCGGCACCGTCTTCAACGACGACTACTGCCGCACCCACGGCCTGCTCGGCCACCGACCGCCCGAGCGTCCCGACGAGATCGGCCACCCCCGCGAACGCGCCGTCACCCGCTGGACCCGCTGCCGGACCGTCCTCAACCCCCTTGCCGCGCAGCCCGGTTCGGAGGCCGCCCGATGAAGACGCTCTGGCAGCAGACCCGCCGCTTCAGCCCCACCGCCCGGCTGCTGATGGCCAACCAGTTCGCCATCAACCTCGCCTTCTACATGCTGATGCCCTACTTGGCCACCCACCTCGCCGACGACCTCCAACTCGCCGCCTGGACCGTCGGGTTGGTCCTCGGCGTCCGCAACCTCTCCCAGCAGGGCATGTTCCTGATCGGCGGCACCATCGCCGACCGCTACGGCTACCGCGCCCCCATCATCGCCGGATGCCTGCTGCGCACCGCCGGATTCGCTCTGCTCGGCTGGGCCGACTCGGTGCCCGCCCTGCTCGCCGCCTCCGCCGCCACCGGCTTCGCCGGCGCCCTGTTCAACCCGGCCGTCCGCGCCTACCTGGCCGCCGAGGCCGGCGAGCACCGGGTCGACGCCTTCGCCACCTTCAACGTCTACTACCAGGCCGGCATGCTGCTCGGCCCACTCGTCGGACTCGCTCTGCTCACCGCCGACTTCGCCGCCGTCTGCACCGCCGCGGCCGCGATCTTCGCCGCCCTGTCGCTGCTCCAGTGGCGCGCCCTGCCGCCCCGTCGCCACTCACCGGCTGAAGTCGCCCCGGCAGATGGCGTGTTGGCGCAGTGGCGAACCGTCGTCTCCAACCGGCCCTTCCTGCTGTTCTCCGCCGCGATGATCGGCTCGTACGTGCTGACCTTCCAGGTCTACCTCGCCCTGCCCCTCGCCGCCGACCTGATGCTCGGCAGCGACGGCACCAAGGCCACCACCGGACTGTTCATCGTCTCCGCCGCCGTCGCGGTCGCCGGACAACTGCGCCTGACCGGCTGGGCCAAACGCACCTGGACGCCGTCGCAGGCCCTGGTCCGCGGACTCGCCGCGATGGGGCTGGCGTTCGTCCCGCTCGCCCTGCTGCCCCGGCACGCCGGCTGGGCGGGCACGGCCCTTCAACTCGCCACGCTCACCGCCGCGGTGGCGGTGCTCGCGGCGGCCGGCGCCGTCGTCTACCCCTTCGAGATGGACACCGTCGTCACGCTCTCCGGCAACCGCCTGGTCGCCACCCACTACGGCCTCTACAACACCGTGTCGGGGCTCGGCATCACTCTCGGCAACCTCGCCACCGGCGCCCTCTGGGACCACTCCGCCCAGCACGGCACCCTCTTCGTCCCCTGGCTGACCCTGGCCGCCACCGGCCTGCTCTGCGGCCTCGCCGTCCACCACCTCGCCCGCACCGGCCGCCTCGGCCGAGCCCCGGCGGGCCCGGGACCGGCGCCGACGTGGCAGGTCGGAGGGCCGAACTGCCGTGCAGCCGAGCGAAATTGACGAACTGTCGTGCGCGACGTAGAGGCGTCGCGGATCGCCGACGTCTCTACGTCACGCACGCCCGAGGCCGCCCCGTGCCGGCCTCGGGCGCGTCCTGCGTTCGATCAGCTGGCGTAGACCATGCCGGCCCAAAGGCCGCCCTCGGGGACGCACTTGTAGGCCTTCACGTTGGACGCCTTCATGAAGAACGCGCGGCGGCTGTCGCAGGTCGACCAGGCCGAGTAGTACTCGCCGGTGTGCTGCCAGGTGTACACGGCCTGGACGGCGGACCCCGACGAGGCGGGGGCGGGCGTGGCTGCCATGGCCGGCCCGGCCGCGGCACCCAGGGCGAGCGCGGCGCCGACAGCGGTGGCAGCGAGAGCACGACGAATACGCATGATTGCCTCCATAGGTGGTTTCTCGAGTCAGGCGGCCCTTCGGCCCGGGGACCCGCCGGTTTCTCGCGCCCCCGGCCCGCCGCCCTCGGGATCCATCCTGGCGGTGTCGGTGGGTGCGGCCCCACCCCTTTCGGTCCTCGCCGAAATGCCCTGGGGGGAGGCCTACTTGATGCATTCGCGGGTGACCGGAGACGATGGAAGCCGGGAAGGTGGGCGTCCGAACAGAACCCGGGAGGGCCTCACGTGCTGCGCATCCACTTCACCCCGGAGGATCTCGCCCGGACCCGGATAGCGACGACGTGGGGCCCGCTCGGCGAGACGTTCCTCGCGCTGACGACTCTGCACCAGCCGCACGGCACGGCGATGTTCGGCGCATGGCGACAGGAGGTCCACGCCCGTTCCCCCTCCCTCGTCCATCCGGCCTCGTCCCTCTTTCGGGAAACCGTCCTGGACCTGTTCACCGTCACCGGCGCCGCATCGTCCGTCGAGGAGGGGCTCGAGGCGCTGCGGGCGGCTCCGGCGGAGCTCCTGCGTGACGAACTCGAAGGGGCCGACGAGGCCCGGGCCCGTTTCTCGCGCTGCAAGGGCCCCTGGGCGGGTGTGACGTGGGGCGACATCGCGTACGACCGGGGGGACCGTGAGGAGCTACTGGTGTTCCTCCGTGACGTGCACCGCATCGCCGTGGCCCCCCACTGGCAGCGAATCCTGTCCCGCCTGCGGGCCGAGCAGACCACCCACGCGCTCAGGCTCGCGCAGGACGGGCCCGAGGCGATGTTCGCCGGCCTGCCGCCGGAGTTCCGCTGGAAGCCGCCGACGCTGGAGATCGGCAGAGGAGCGGTCACGGGCACCGTCGACCTGAAGGGGCGGGGCCTGCTGCTGGTCCCGTCCGCGTTCTGCCGGACCAGGCCGATCAGCTACGCGGACGTGCGTGACGAACAGGCGCCTGTCCTGCTGTTCCTCCCGGTCATGCGCGGTGTCTCCGATGCTGCCGCGCTGCTGACGACGGCCCGGCACGGGATCGACAGCGCCTTGTCCGCACTCCTGGGCCGCACCCGGGCCCAGGTCCTGCACGCCATCGGCGACGGCCCGTGCACCACCGGCAAGCTCGCCGAGCGCATCCGCGCGTCGCTGCCCACCGCGAGCGAGCACGCCTCCGTCCTCCGCAAGGCGGACCTGATCACCACCACCAGACGCGGCAGCGCCGTCCTGCACGCTCTCACCCCGCTCGGCAGCGCCCTGCTCAACGGATGGCACTTCCGGACTTGATCACCCGGCGCCCCGGTCCAGTGGGTCTGCGTCCCAACTCCCGCCGGGCCAGGTAGCCGTACCGGCGTGACCTGAAGCCGTGGGGCGACCCGTAGTACAGTCCGCCGAAACGATCACCATGGGGGGACTTATGGCAAAGGCGCGGCGCAGACGGATCGCGTGGTGGCTGAGGGGCTTGGCGCTGGTGTCGGCCCTGGTGTACCTGCCGGGACTTCACGCCTCGTACTCGGGTGGGCTGGTGGAGGTCGAGCGCTGGCTCAACCACCCGATGCTGCTGGGTGGGATCGCGGTCGCGCTGTTCGTGGTCTCGCTGGTGGTCGAGCTGGAGTTCCGCACCTGGGTGTCGCAAGTCGGCTGCGCGGTCGGGTTGGTGGCGCTCCTCTTCGTCGGACTGCCGTTCGCCTGGCTGGTGTTCATCTTCGGCGGGGACGGGCTGGAATTCACCCGGGAGACCGGCCCGGAGCACCCGGACCAGGTGCTGGCGGTCACCAACATCGCTGCCTCGATCGACCCGATCTACAAGGTGCAGGTGCTGACCGGCAGCGGCTGGTCCGCCCGCCACTGGGAACTGGGGGTGTGGGACGAACGCGACGGGCGCGGCTGGTTCAAGGGCGCCGAGTGGTCCGGGCCGAACCGGATCACGGTGACGTCGGAGAAGGAGATCGCGGTCTTCACCCTGGACCCCGTCAGCGGTCGGCCGGGCGAGCCGGTAACAACGAAGCGGTAGTTCACTTGGCCACGTTGGCGCCATCGCGCAAAGCTCGTGGTGTACGAATGGGCTTGCGGTGCGTCGTTGGACGCCCCGGACCATGCGACACGGACGACGAAGGCGGGAGGGCGGCTGCTGATGGGTACGGACGGCGACAGCTACGACCTGGTGGTGCTCGGAGCGGGGCCGACGGGCGAGAACCTGGCGGATCGGGCGCGGGCCGGTGGGCTGAGCGTGGCGATCGTCGAGAGTGAACTCGTCGGCGGGGAATGCTCGTACTGGGCGTGCATGCCCAGCAAGGCGCTGCTGCGCCCGGTCGCCGCGCTCGCGGACGCCCGGCGGCTGGCCGGGACGCGGGAGGCCGTCGGCGGGGAGCTCGACGCGGGGGCGGTGCTGAAGCGGCGCGACGACTTCGCCTCGCACTGGCACGACGACGGGCAGGTCGCCTGGTTGACCTCCGTCGGCATCGACCTGGTCCGCGGCCACGGCCGGCTGGACGGCGAGCGGCGCGTCACCGTGGAGACCCCCGAGGGCGGTTCGCGCACCCTCACCGCGCGCCATGCCGTCGCCGTCTGCACCGGGACGAGGGCCGCGCTGCCGAAGCTTCCCGGGCTGGCCGAGGCCAAGGTGTGGACCAGCCGGGAGGCCACCTCCGCGAGCAGCGTGCCCGGACGGCTCGCGGTGGTCGGCGGCGGTGTCGTGGCGGTCGAAATGGCCACCGCCTGGCGGGCGTTGGGCAGCGAGGTCACGCTGCTGGTGCGCGGCAGCAGGCTGCTCGACCGGACCGAGGACTTCGCCGGACAGCTGGTCTCCGACGGGCTGCGGGAGGCCGGGGTGGACGTCCGGCTCGGCGTCTCCACCACCGCCGTGCACCGCGCCGAGGACGGCACGCTCATCCTCGACCTCTCCGACGGCACCCGACTCCCCGCCGACGAAGCCCTGTTCGCCACCGGCCGCGTCCCCAACACCGGCGACCTCGGCCTGGACACCGTCGGCCTCACCCCCGGCCACTGGATCACCACCGACGACACCGGCCTGGCCACCGACGTCCCCGGCGGCTGGCTGTACGCCGCCGGTGACGTCAACCACCGTGCCCTGCTCACCCACCAGGGCAAGTACCAGGGCCGGATCTTCGGCCAGGTGATCGCCGACCGCGCCGCCGACCGCCCCCTCGACCTCGCGCCCTGGGGCCGCAGCGTCGCCACCGCCGACCACACCGCCGTCCCGCAGGTCGTCTTCACCGACCCCGAGGTCGCCGCCGTCGGGCTGTCCCGGCGCCAGGCCGAGGACGCGGGCCTGCGGGTGCGCGCCGTCGACTACGAACTCGGCAACGTCGCCGGCGCCTCGCTGTACGCCGACGGCTACCGGGGCCGCGCCCGCGCCGTCGTCGACCTCGACAAGGAAACCCTGGTCGGCATCACCTTCGTCGGCCCCGGCGTCGCCGAACTCCTGCACTCCGCGACCATCGCCATCGCCGGCGAAGTCCCGCTCGCCCGGCTCTGGCACGCCGTCCCCGCCTACCCGACGATCAGCGAGGTGTGGCTGCGCCTGCTGGAGACGTACCGGGGCTGAGCCTCAGCGGCGGAACGAACCGGGGCTGGGCCTCAGGGGTGGGACGTACCGGGGCTGAGCCTCAGGGGTGGGACGTACCGGGGCTGAGCCTCAGGGGTGGAACGAACCGGGGCTGGGCCTCAGGGGCGGAACGTACCGAGGCTGAGGCCGGAACGGTCGGACGCGGCGGGCGAGGTGACGGGAGGATTTCGCGCCATTGCGGTGGCGCGACGTCCCGTCACAATCGCCCGCCGCCCCGTTGATCGCGCCGCCCTCGGTGTGTGAGCGTGGCGGAAGCGGGACGGGCGGCCGTGCGGGGCCGTCGCCGCGCGCGGAGGAACCCCAGGAGGAACCCGGTGCCCACCCCCGACCGGCCACTGCGTTCGCTGGGTTTCCTGACCATCGGACTGTTCGACGAACACCGGCCCGCCGAGGGCCACGAAGCCACCCTGCGGCTGATCGAACTCGGCGAACAACTCGGCTTCGACAGCGCCTGGTTGCGCCACCGGCACCTCCAGTACGGCATCTCCTCGCCGCTCACCGTGCTCGCCGCCGCCACCCAGCGCACCCGCCGGATCGCCCTCGGCACCGCCGTCACCCCGCTCGGCTGGGAGAACCCGCTGCGGTACGCCGAGGACCTGGCGACCGTCGACGTGCTGTCCGGGGGACGGCTCAACCCCGGTGTCAGCGTCGGCATCCCCGCGCACTACGAGGACGTGAAGGACGCGCTGTACCCCGACTCCGCCGAGCGGGAGGACTTCGGCTACGGCCGGGTCGAACGGCTGCTCGGCCTGCTGCGCGGCGACGCGGCAAGCGCTTTCCGCGGTACCGAGGGCATCGAGTCGTACTCGGAACGCGTCCAGCCGCACGTCCCCGGACTGGCCGGGCGGCTCTGGTACGGCGGCGGCAGCCTGCGCTCCGCCCGCTGGGCCGGGCAGCACGGACTGAACCTGCTCACCAGCAGCGTGGTGAAGGCCGAGGAGAGCGCGGATTTCACCACCAACCAGCTCGCCCAGATCCGCGCCTTCCGGGCCGAACACCCCGACGGCGAACGGGCCCGGGTCTCGCAGGGCCTGGTGGTGATCCCCACCGACAGCGCCACGCCCGCCCAGCGCGCCAAGTACCGTGCGTACGCGGCCTCCCGGCACGCCCGCACCCTCGCCCCGCAAGGTCCCGGCGGGCTGCTGTTCGCCCCCGACCTGGTCGGCGGCTCCGAACAGCTCGCCGAACTGCTGTACGCGCACGCCGCGTTCCGCGAGGTGGACGAGGTGGCGCTCGCGCTGCCGTTCACCTTCGAGCCCGAGGACTACACGCAGATCCTGACCGACCTCGCCACCCGCCTCGGCCCGCTGCTCGGCTGGAAGCCCACTGCCAACTGACCGTGTGGGCCCGCGCGGTAGCGAACCAGCCTGGTGGAACGGTGAGTTGGCCGTCCGTCAGCCCGATCCAGGCGGCAGCGGCGACAGGCGCCGGGGCCGGTGCCGGGGCCGAGTCCGGGGCCGGGGTTCGGGCAGACGGACGGCCAGCAGCGCGGAGAGCGCCACGGTGGCGAGGCCGGCCGGCCAGAGCAGGGGCAGCCAGGGGCGGACGGATTCGAGCGTCAGGTGCAGCCGGACCACGGCCGTCATCACCAGCACCAGCGGGAGGGTGGTGGCCAGCACGCTCACCCGCGCGTAGCCGAAGCGGATCAGCAGCGGGAACTGGATCGCGATGTTGACGGCGAACAGCGCCCAGCACAGCGTCAGCACCATCAGCACGTCGTGCGTTCCGAGCGGCGTGCCCCCGGCGCGGGCGATCAGGACGGCCGCCGCCGTGCCCGCGCCGACGGTGGCGACGAACCCGGCCAGCGCCCAGACGTAGTGCCCCAGCAGCACGGTGCGGCGCGGCACCGGCAGCACCGCGTACAGCGTCGCCAGCCCCGACCGGTCGGCCACCACGAACGGGTGGACGGCGATCAGCGGGGCCAGCAGGACGGCCAGCACCGGCAGTAGCCGGGCCGGCTGGTGGGCCAGCACCAGGACCATCACGCCGAACACCAGCAGCCCCTGGGTGCGGTACGGCGCGACCGTGCGCAGGTGCAGCACGGTCACCCGGGCCAGGGCGGTCATCGCGTCACCCCGCCGGTCCGCGCCGGGGCGCCGATGTGGACGGCGATCTGCTCCAGGGTGGGCGCCTCCACCAGCACGTCGCGGCCGAGCAGGTCGGCCTCCTCGGTGTGCACCAGCGCCTCGGCGCCGGTCGCCGTCCGGCGGGGGCCGATCAGTTCGACGCCGATCAGGCCGGTCAGGTCGTCCGGCCCGCCGCGTACCACCCGGTACGCGTTCAGGATCTCGTCTTTAGTCCCTGCACGGATGATCTGGCCGCCGTGAATGATCGTCAAATGATCGCCGATCCGGTCAAGATCGGTCGTGATGTGCGTGGAGAAGAGCACACTGTGTCCTTCGTCGAGCAGAAACTCTCCGATGATGCCGACCAGTTCGTCCCGGGCGACCGGGTCCAGCCCGCTGGTCGGCTCGTCCAGCACCAACAGCCGCGCCCGATGCGACAGCGCGACGGCGATCATCAGCTTCATCGACATGCCGCGCGACAGGTCCTTGACCTTCGCCCGCGGGTCGAGGCCGAACTCGTCCAGTAAGTGCCGCCAGCGGTCGCCGTCCCAGCGCTGGTAGAACGGGCGCAGCGTGCGCTCGACCTCGGCGAGCCGCCACTCGCCCACCAGGTAGGAGTGGTCGAGCACCACCCCGACGTCCTGCCGCAACTCGACCGGCCCCGGCGCCCGGTGGCCGAGCAGCTCGATCTCGCCGCCGTCGATCCCGCGCATGCCCAGCAGGCAGCGGATGGTGGTGGTCTTGCCGGCGCCGTTCGCGCCGATCAGCCCCATCACGTACCCGGTCGGCAGCTCGAAACTCACGTCGCGCAGCGCGAATTCGGGGCCCGCGGTGGCGTGCACTCCGCGCAGGGCGAAAGCGAGGTCACTTGGCATCGGCCACCTCCCTCGACCCTTCGTGCACCTTCCTCGACCCTTCGTGCCCGTGCCTCGACCCTTCGTGCGCGCGCTCCGGTTCGGCCTCGATCAGTCCGTCGAGCATCCGGATCACGTCCTCCCGTTCGAGCCCCGCCCGCCCCGCCGCGTTCAGCGCCGCCTGCAACCCGTCCTCCACCTGCCGCAGCAACTGCTCCCGTACCAGCGCCGAATCCAGCGGCAGCACGAACGCGCCCTTGCCGGGGACGGTGGTGATGAACCCGTCCGCCGACAGCTCCGCGTAGGCCCGGCCGGTGGTGATGATGCTTATCCGCAAGTCGCGTGCCAGCGCCCGGACGGACGGCAGTGCGGTGCCCTCGGTGAGTTCCCCCGAGAGGATGGCGAGCCCGATCTGGTCCTTGATCTGCTGATACAGCGGGACCCCGGAACTGTTCGACAACACCACGCGCACGGTGGCGCCCCCTTCGCCTCGTCTCATACTGTTCATGGACACTATAGACAGTCAGGACAGTATGAGTGGAAGGGAGTTCGTCACATCCGCCGCCATCGGGCAGCATGGCGGGATGCCGGATCTGCTGTGGGACGACGTCAGGGAGTTCTTCGACCCCGACCTGATGGGTGCGCTGCCCGACGTGTCCGTGCCGGGCGCCTCGGTGGCGGACTGGCAGGCGCTGTTCGACCTGGTCGGAACGGCGGGGTGGACGTGGGAGTACCTGGTGGGCGGCGTAGCCGAGCAACTGCCTTGCGCCGCCGAGGTATTGGCGCGGCCCGCCGATGCGGAGACGGTCGAGCTGCGGGTGCGGCCGGTCCCCGGCGTGCTGGCGATCTTCCGGCTGCTGTCCGACGAGGAGATCGACTTCGACGTCGACCTGCGCGAGTTGCAGGGCCAGACCGGAGTCGACCACCTGTGCCACCTGCTGCGCACGATCGGCCGCCGACTCGGCAAGCCGGTGCAGCTGGCCGCCGAAGGCGACTACGGGCACCCGGTGTTGGGCTTCGACCCGGCGGCGGACCGGGTGGTGCTGCTGGCGGATCCGCCTTCCAGCAGCTGCCCATTCCGTCGTGGGCCGGTCAGTTGTTGCCTGCGGTGTCCGGAGGGGGCGGCGTGAGGTCGGCCGGCGGCTTCCTGGTGAACATGAACTCCTCCAGGACCGCGACGAGTTCGGGCCGACTCCGGGTGCTCCAGCTGCCGACGTAGGTGTGCACACCGGCCGGAACGCCCTTCCGCTTGAACCCGGCCAGGACGAGGAAGTCGACCTCGTAGCGCCCCTCCGGATCCCCCTCCGGCTCCCAGCGCGCGTCGAAGCACAGCCCGTCGTGCACCAGGTGACCACTCACCAGCACCGACCCGTAGAGCCACTCCATGGTCTCCGGTGAAGGGTCCACGGCGTAGAGGCTGTTCATGTCGATCACCCAGCCGGGCGCCACCCGCAACGGCTGCAACCCCCGCCACGTCTCGCTCGTCACCGCCCCACCTCCGCACGCGTATTGGCCTCGGCCGCCCATGATCGCAGGTCTGCGGCGGGCTCAGCAGGACTGGCGGACCACCAGGTGGGTGGGCAGGACGACGGAGCGGGACGGGGACGGGTCGCGGAGGAGTTCGACGGCGCGGGCGCCGAGGTCCTCGACGGGCTGGCGGACGGTGGTGAGTCCGGGGCGGGCGGTGGCGGCGGCGGGGGAGTCGTCGAAGCCGACCACGGCGACGTCGTCCGGGACGCGGCGGCCCAGCCGGCGCAGCGCGCGCAGGGCGCCCACGGCCATCGCATCGAAGGCGGCGAACACGGCGTCCACGTCCGGGAATTGACTGATCAGCCGGAGCATCGCGTGCTCGCCGGAGCGGGATCCGAAGTCGCCGTACGCGACGGCGCAGCGGGCCTGGTCGTCGTGGTCGAGCAGGGCGCGGCGGTAGCCGGCCAGGCGGTCCGCGCCCGCCGCGGTGTCGGGCGGCCCGGCGATGGTGGCGATCCGGCGGCGACCGGCCCGGTGCAGCAGGCGGACGGCGGCGCGGGCGCCGCGCAGGTTGTCGGCGTCCACGTGCGCCAGGCGCTGCGACTGCGGCGGCCGCCCCAGCGCGACCACCGGCACGCCCGCGGCCTGCAACAGCCCCGGCAGCGCGGGGTCCCCCCAGCGTCCGACCAGCAGCACCCCGTCGACATGCCCGCCGCACAGGTACCGCACCAGCGACGGCCTGGCCGGCCCCGGGCCCGCCGTGATCACGGCCAACTCCCGCTCGGGGGCGACGCGTTGAGCCCCCGCGAGGAGTCGCACCGGGAACGGATCGGCATGGAACCGCAGCACGTCCGCGAACGCGACCACGGCGATCGCACCGGTGTCCCGCGCGCTCGCGGTGGGCGCCCGGTGGCGGACGTACCGCAGCTCGAGGGCGGCGGACTCGACCCGGGCGGCGACCTGCGCCGAGACCGGCGCGGACCGGTTCAGCACCCGGGACGCGGTGGCGCTGGACACCCCCGCGTGCGCCGCGACCTGAGCGAGCGTCGGCCCGGGCGGCGGGGGACTCTGGAACGGGACGGCGCCGCCCGGCAGCGAGTCGGCACCGTCGGGACGGGGGAGCGGGTGAACGGGCAACACGGCCGCCCTTCCTGGCACGGACTGGGGAATGCCGTGGCCACCCGCCCGGGGCCACCGGTGTCCGCACCGTAGGTGCTGGTCGGTGCACCGTCAAGGGTGCGCGCGGCAACGGAGCCGGCGCACCCCAGGGAGGGGCGAGCGGCTACCAGTTGCCCCAGGTGCCGGTGCTCCAGCGGACGGTGCCGTCGCTGCCGTAGAGCACGAAGTTGCCGTCGTCCTGCACCTTCGCGCGGTCACCGGACCGGCCCGGGATCGGGAGCTCCCACGTCTTGCCGGCCTGGACGCTGGAGAGGAACAGGGCCGGGTTGCTCGACGATCCCCAGACGTGCGCGTAGTTGTCCGGGTGGCCCTGGGAACCGCTGGCCCACAGTACGGCGCCGTCGCGCTTGCGGTAGAGCACCAGGTTCCCGTCGAGCTGCATGATCAGCCAGACCGAGTTCGACTCGAGCCAGCTGCCGGACCACAGCGTGGTGCGGCTTGAGTCGAGCGTGTCGCCCGGGGCGCCGCCGGGTGTCTGGGTGAGTCCGGTATGGGTGTCCCACAGCAACCCCTGACCGGAGACTGCCAGCCAGCCGTTCCACAGATAGGCCTCCGAGCCCGGGTGGCCCCAGGTCCCGCTGCTCCACAGGCCACCGCCGGCGTCCGGGCCGCCCTGGCGGTAGACGACGAAGTTTCCGTCGGGCTGCATGTGGGCGTACGCGTTCGGGTTGCCGTAGGTGCCGCTGGCCCACACCACCGGTCCGCGGTGGCCGGTGTCACTGTCCAGGTAGAGCACCAGGTTGCCGTCCGACTGCATGACCAGCTCGGACTGGCCATTGATCATGCTCTGCCCCGGCATGAGCTTCTGGCCGCTCAGCAGCCTCGTGCTCTCCGAAGCCGGCGGCGTCGTCGCCGTGGCGGTGACGGCGGGCGCCGCGAAGGTGATGACGGCGGCGCCGAGCAGGGCCGCGGTGGCGCGCTTGAAGACATTCTTCCGCATGGGTGCGGAACCCCCCTTGTTCCTTGCGCCCACGATTCACGTGGGCCCAAGATTCATACACCGTGAACTTCGCGGCCCGCCACGCAATTTATCGATCTTGCGCGGCGCCACCCCGGGGCGGGACGGCGGGCTACCAGTTGCCCCAGGTGCCGGTGCTCCAGCGGGCGGTGCCGTCGCCGCCGTAGAGGACGAAGTTGCCGTCGTCCTGCACCTTCACGTAGTCACCGGGCCGGCCCCCGATCGGGAGCGACCAGGTCGGGCCGTCGTGGATGTCGATGAGGTACAGGGCGCCGTAGTTCGGCGAGCCCAGGACAGCCGCGTACGTGTCGGAGTGGCCGTACGTCCCGGTGGACCACAGTACGGCGCCGTCGCGCTTGCGGTAGAGCACCAGGTTCCCGTCGGTCTGCATGATCAGCCAGACCGAGTTCGACTCGAGCCAGGTGCCGGACGCCAGACTTGAGTTCTGCGTGTCGCGAGTGTCCTTCAGCGGGCCGTCGAACGGGCCGGGTCCGGTGTGGCTGTACCAGTACCGGCTCCAACCCGAGACTCCCAGCTGGCCGTTCAGCAGATAGGCGTACGCCTCCGGGTGGCCCCAGCTTCCCGTGCTCCACAGGGCGCCGCCGGTGGCCGGGCCGCCGCCCTGGCGGTAGACGACGAAGTTGCCGTCGGGCTGCATGTAGGCGTAAGCGCCGGGGTTGTTGTAGGTGCCGCTGGCCCAGAGCACCGGGCCGCGGTGGCCGGTGTCGCCGACCAGGTAGAGCACCAGGTTGCCGTCCCACTGCATCACCAGCTCGGTCTCGCCGCTGACCATGCTCTGCCCCGGTACGAGCTTCGCACCGTTCGGCAGGTTCGTGCTCTGCGAGGCCGGTGGCGTCGCCGTGGCGGTGCCGGCGGGTGCGGCGAGGGCGATGACGGTGGCGCCGAGCAGGGCCGCGGTGGCGCGCTTGAAGACGTTCTTCCGCATGGGTGCGGACCCCCCTTGTTCCGTGCGCCCACGATTCGCGGGGGCACACGATTTGTACACCCTGACCTGCCGGGCCCGGCAACCATGTTGTTGACGCTGCGCCGGCACCGTTCCGGCCGCGTGTGGTGACGCGGCTGCGCCCCGGCCGAGGTGGACGGCCGGGGCGCGGGGAGGACTACCGGTTACCAGTTGCCCCAGGTGCCGGTGCTCCAGCGCGCGGCGGAGTCGGCGCCGTAGAGCACGACGTTGCCGTCGTCCTGCACCTTCAGGCGGTCACCACCGCGGCCGGGGATCGGGAGCTGCCACACCGGATCGCCCTGGCTGCTGATGAACAGGGCCGGGTTCGCCGTGCCCCAGAGGTGCGCCATCACGCCCGGGTGGCCCTGGGAACCGCTGGACCACAGCACGGCGCCGTCGCGCTTGCGGTAGAGCACCAGGTTCCCGTCGAGCTGCATGATCAGCCAGACCGAGTTCGACTCGATCCAGCTGCCGGACCACAGGTCCATGTGATTCGAGTCGAGCGAGTCCCCCGGGGCGCCGCCGCTCGGGGTGAGTCCGGTCTTGGTGGTCCAGTAACCCTCTCGACCGATGACTGCCAGCCAGCCGTTCTGCAGGAAGAGCGTCGCGTCCGGGTGGCCCCAGCTCCCGGTGCTCCACAGGCCGCCGCCGGTGTCCGGGCCGCCGCCCTGGCGATACACCACGAAGTTGCCGTCGGTCTGCATGTAGGCGTACGCGTTCGCGTTGCCGTAGGTGGCGCTGGACCACAGCACCGGGCCGCGGTGGCCGGTGTCGCCGACCAGGTAGAGCACCAGGTTGCCGTCCGTCTGCATCACCAGCTCGGACGCGCCGCTGACCATGCTCTGACCGGGCAGGAGCTTCTGACCGTTCAGCAGCCTGGTGGCCTGGGTGGCCGGCGGCGTCGTCGCCGAGGCGGTGACGGCGGGCGCCGCGAGGGTGATGACGGCGGCGCCGAGCAGGGCCGCGGTGGCGCGCTTGAAGATGTTCTTCCGCATAGGTAGCGGAACCCCCCTTGTTCCGTGCGTCCACGGTTCGTGTGGACGTGCGATTCATACACCGTCTCCTGCTCGGCGCGCCACGCGATTTTTCGATCTTGTGCGACGCTCGCCCCGCCCGTGAGCAGCGCCAACTGCCGTTCGTGGACGACGCGTTGCGCCCGGGCAGGGCACCGGACCGGTTACCAGCCGCCCCAGGTGGTGGTGCTCCACCGTGCGGTGCCGTCGCTGCCGTAGAGCACGAAGTTGCCGTCGTCCTGCACCTTCGCTTAGTCCCCCGAACTGCCCGGTCCGGCAAGCGATTTGTCGACCGATCCGGCTGCGCCCCGGCCGGGGGTGGGTGGCCGGGGCGCAAGGGGGGAGCGGGGTCAGTCCTCGTAGTAGTTGTTGACGATCACGTCCGGGCTGTCGTCGTCGAACGCCTCGGCCAGCAGCGCACCGCCGACCAAGCCGGCCGCACCCGCGCCGATCAGCGCGCCGGTGCCGAAGCGGCGGCCGCCTTGCTGCTGCTCGGGCTGGGCGCCCGGGTAGCCGCCCTGCTGCGGGTAGCCGGGCTGGGTGTAACCCTGCTGCTGGGGGTAGCCCGCAGCGGCGGGGGTGGCGTAGTACGGCGGCGGGGTGGTCTGGACGCGCTGGGCGCAGGCGCCGCAGGCCTGGATCTGGCGCGGGACGCCCCACTGGGGGGACCACAGGACGGCCGTGGTGCCGGGACCGTGCGCGGGGTCGAAGAAGCAGGTCACCGGGGAACCTCCGGAAGTCTCGGGCAGGGCGGGAACCGGCACCGCCACGGTCGGCGTGGGAACCGGCGCGGGAACGGCGGCAGGGGCGGCGGCGGGCATCGGCGGAACCGCAGGAGCAGCCGGGGCCGCAGGAGCGGCCGGTGCGGCCGGCGCCGGGGCGAGGACCGCGACGCCGAAGTCGGTGGCGATGCCGGCCAGGCCGGAGGCGTAACCCTGGCCGATGGCGCGGAACTTCCAGCCGCCGCCGTTCCGGTAGAGCTCGCCGAAGACGACGGCGGTCTCGGTGGTCACCTCGGGGCCGAGCTCGTAGCGGGCCAGTTCGGTGCCCGCCGCGTCCGCCACGCGGACGTACGCGCCGCGCACCGAGCCGAACGCCTGCCGGCGCTCGTCGGCGTCGTAGATCGCCACGGTGAAGACGATCCGCTGCACCCGTTCCTCGACCGAGGTCAGGTCGATGCTCAGGCGTTCGCGGTCGGTGCCGTCGCCGGGGTCGCCGAGGTGCGTGACGGCGCCGTCGGGGCTGGTGAGGTTGTTGAAGAAGACGAAGTGCTGGTCGGAGAGCGCCTTCCCGTCGGCGTCGCACAGCAGCGCGTTCGCGTCCAGGTCGTACGCGGCGGCGGCCTCCCACCCGAGGCCGACCAGGACGGTCGTCGGGCCCTTGCCGTCCCGGAGCACGGGAACGTTTGCGCCCTTGGCCAAGGCCGTTGACATGCGGGTCCTCCACTCGAACCGAAGATCGTTCCGTGCCGACAACGCCCCGCCTGAGCTGGGGGTTCCCGGGCCCGCGGAAGGGTGGTGACGTAGTGTCGATCCGGCAGCCGGCGGGGCTCACCCGTCCGGGCCGGTGCGGTCGCCGGGCGGCGGGGCGGGCCGGAACAGTGACAGGGAACGCCGAGCGGAGAGGGGCGGGGGTTGGACGGGCGAGCCGGGCAGGCCGACTGGGGCGAGGCGCTGCGCCGCACCGTCCGCCGGCTGCGCGAGGAGCACCCGGGCCGCTCGCCGGAGCTCGTGCCCGGCCCGCCGCCGATCGTCCCCGACGCCGCGCTCGACCCGGACCTGGCCCGCCCGCCGGAGCAGGACCTGTACCGCCTGCTGGACGCCGTCCCGCAGGCGGCCGTGCTCGCCGAACCCGTCCGGGACGGCGACGGCGCGGTGCTGGACCTGGCCGTAGTGATCGCCAACGAGGCCGTCGTCCGGCACCCGCACCACCCCGAGCAACTGTCAGGGCCCTTCGCCGCCGGGCACGGCGTGTCGCTGCGGGAGGCGTACCCGGGGCTGTGGACGGAGCAGGTCGCGGACGCCGTCGAGGAGGTGCTGCGCAGCGGGCACGCCGCCCGCGCCCTGCCGGTGCGCTGGGACGGCGCGGGCCCGGACGGCACCGCCCGCAGCCGCCGGGAGCGGCTCACCGTGCACCGCCTCGGCCGCCGCCTGCTGCTGCTGTGGACCGACGACCGGACCGAGCAGGCGGCCCGGGCCGCGCAGCGGATCGCCCGGGTCGGCTGGGCCGAGTGGAGCCTGCGCGACGGGCGGCTCGACATCTCGCCCGGCCTGGCCGTGCTGCTCGGCCGCACCCCGGACACCGTGACGCTGAGCGTTCCCGAGGTGCTGGCCCGGGTCACCGAGACCGCCCGCCCGGCGCTGTACCGCGCCCTGGACAAGCTGCTCACCACCGGCGCCGACATCGACGTGCTCACCGAGCTGTACGGCATCGGCCGCCCCCGCCGGATCCGGCTGGTGGCCGAGGTGGTCCGCGACGAGGACGGCCCGATCGAGGGCCTGCGGGCCGTCCTGCAGGACGTCACCGAGCTGTACGAGAGCCAGCGCCGGCTGCGCGAGCAGCAGGAGGAGACCGAGCGCCAGGCCCGCCGCGCCGACGCCGAGCACACCGTCGTCAAGCGCCTGCAGGACGCGCTGCAGCCGCGCTCCGCGACCCTGGTCGGCCTCGGCGTCACCACCGCCGTCGCCTACCGCCCGGCCGAGGGACCGGTCGGCGGCGACTGGTTCAAGGTCCGTCAACTCCCGGACGGCCGCGCCCTGTTGGCCGTCGGCGACGCCCGGGGTCACGGGCTGGACGCGGTCGCGCTGATGTCCATGCTGCGGCACGCGCTGGCCGGGCTGGCGTTCACCGGCGCGCTGGTGGAGTCGCTCGGCGGCTGGCTCAACCGGATCGCCAGCGACGACAGCGACGAGTCCACCGCCACCGCGATCGTCTCCCGCTACTACCCCGACCGGCACCTGCTGCGCTGGATCTGCGCCGGCCACCCGCCACCGGTCCTGCTCCGCGCCGGCCGCGCCACCCTGCTGCCCGCCGAGGTCGGCCCGCCGTTCGGCGTGCTGCCGGCCGTCGGCTACCGGGCCGTCGAGACGCTCGTCCGGCCCGGCGACACCGTGCTGCTCTACACCGACGGCCTGATCGAACGACGCGACCAGGACATCGACGTCCGCCTCGCCGCCCTCTGTGCGGCCGTCGAGGCGCACGCCGCGGAACCCGAGCTGCAGGACCTGGTGGACGCCGTGGTCCGCGACATGTCCGGCCCGCTCTCGGAGGACGACGCGACGCTGCTGGCGTTCCGCTTCGACCGCTGACGCGTCGTCAACTGCCTTGCAATGCCGGTCAATCCACGAGGTAGAGTGCGGCCAGGCGGGGCAGGCGGCGCTGCATCTCGGCGTCGTCGTCGAAATCGAAGGACTCGCCCATGCCCGCGTTCCGCTCGGCGAATTCCTTGATGCGGTCGATGCCCTGATCGGCGAGGTGGAGTTCGTAGGCCCGGTGGAAGGCGTCCCGGTCGCCGGTGCGGCGCTCGAAGGCGCACGAGGCCGCGTAGTTGACGTCCTCGTTGAAGAACACGTCCTCCGCGTCGAAGCGGTTCTCGCCGGCCGCCGCCGGGTGCTCGGCGATCACGTCCGGCCCGGCGAGCACCTTCTCGTACCAGGCGCGGCCCTCGGCGATCACGCCGGCCCGGAAGTCCATGAAGGAGTCGTCCGAGCAGCCGCCGCCGATCAGGTAGGCCGCCGCCCAGATGTCCCGCCGGTACAGGGCGTCGCGCAGGCGGGCGAAGCAGACCCCGAAGCGCAGGATCTCCGCCTCCGGGCGGGCGGCCAGCACGTCCACCAGCGCCCGCTCGAACGGCACGGCCGGTGTGGTCGCCGCCCGGGCGGAGTCGATCAGCTGCCAGAACTCGTCGTTGTCCATGGCGGCCAGCCTGCCCGCCGGGTACGACACTGCCCGCAACCATGCGGCCGCCCCGTCGCCACCCGGAGGCGGTGGGTGGTGACGGGGCGGCCTGGCGACCCGGCCCGGGGGAGGGACCGGGGGCTTGAGGAGGTGTCAGTCGTGCGGGACGACCGCCACCGGGGCCTGCGCGTGGTGGATCACCGCGTGCGCGACCGAACCGAGCTTCGGGCCGATGTTGAGGGCGCGGGTGCGGCGGCCCACCACCACCAGGTCCGACTGCGCCGACGCCTCCACCAGCGCGGCCGCGCCGCCACCGGTCCGGACGTCCTCCAGCACCAGGGTGCGCGGGTACTTCTCCCGCCACGGCGCGACCGCGTCGGAGACCATGCCGACGGCCAGCGCACCGAGCTCCTGGCGCTCGCTCTCCACCGGGACCCAGCCCGCGTAACCGTAGGTCGGCGGCAGCTCCCAGCCGTGCACCACCCGCACCCGGGCGCCGCGCAGCTGCGCCTCCTCGAACGCGAACTCCAGGACGGCGTCCGCCGGTTCGAGCGCGTCGAAGCCGACCGTCACCTCCGGCTCGTCCGACTCCGGCGCCGGGCCGCCCTCGCGGACCATCACCACCGGCGTCTTCGACCGGCCGGCCACGCCCAGGCTCACCGAGCCGACCAGCAGGCCGCGGAACCCGCCCAGGCCCCGGGTGCCGATCACCAGCAGCTGCCCCTGCTCGGCGGCGGCCGTCAGGCCGTCGATCGCCGAGTCCGGCACCAGCTCCGAGGAGACCGCCACCCCCGGGTAGGCGGAGGCCAGCTCCTGGGCGAGGTCGCCCAGCATGTTCTGCGCGCCCATCTCCACTTCGTCCATCTTGACCAGGTCGTTGACCTTCCGGCCCATGTAGGGCCAGGCGTGCAGCAGGCGCAGCGGCGCCCCTCGCCGGCCGGCCTCCTGGGCGGCCCAGTGCGCGGCGGCCCGGCTGCGGACGGACGCGTCTACGGCGGCGAGAACGGGACGAGTCATGGCGATGCCTTTCGCTGTTTGAGTCCCGGCGGGCCCTGCCGCCCGCCTCGGGAGTCGTTGACCACTCTTCCCCCACCCCCTGGGGGCCGCCATGGGTCGCCGGGCCCGCCCGGGTGGGCCGATGGTCCCTTCGGCGGAGGCGGGCGCCGCGGTGGGCCCAAACGGGCCCAAGGCCTCTGACGGAGCCGGGCGCGGGCGCGCACCATGGAGGTACCACCACCATCAGGGAGGTGACCGAAGTGACCGACGAACACGTACCTGCCACACCGCTCGCCCGGCGCTTCGCCGACCGCCTCGCCGACCTCGGACTCACCGAGGCACGGGCCGCGACCAGGGCCGGCATGTCGATCGCCTACCTGCGCCGGGTGCTCGAACTCGGATGCGACTTCGACCGGCCCGCACTGCTCCGGCTGGCCGCGGTCCTCGGCCTGGACTACCAGGAACTCGTCTCCGGCCGCCCCGCGGAACGCGTCCACGCCACCGAGCCCCGTCCGGACGGCCCGCCGCTGGTCGGACCCCCCGTCCTGGGTGAACTCACCGTCCCCGAATGCTGGAGCCGCCTCGGCACCGGCGGCCTCGGCCGCCTCGCCCGCACCGGCCCCGACGGCCCCGTGGTGCGACCGGTCGGCTACCTGGTGCACGACCGGACGATCCTCTACCGCACCAACCCCGACGGCGCCCTCGCCCCCGGCGCGGGTGGCGAGGCCAAGACGGGCGGCGGGGCCGCGACGGGCGGCGAGGCCGCGTTCGAGGTGGACCGCGCCGGTGCCGACCTCCACGAGGGCTGGAGCGTCCTGCTCACCGGCCCCCTCGAGTACGTCACCGACCCCGCCCTGCTCGCCGAGCTCCCCCAGCCCCCCGCGCACGGCCGCTGGGTCCGCCTGACGCCCGACACCGTCACCGGCCGGACGATCCGGACCGCCTCGGGCGCGTAACTCGCTGACGGGGCTCAGGCGTTGCTGTGGTCGCCGGCGTCTTTGACGAAGTCGCCGGGCTTGTACCGGCGGTCGAAGAAGGCCTGTTCCGGGCCGTACCAGCGGATGACGGCGAACCAGCCGCGGCCGGGGACGGTGCGGATCCAGTTCGGGGCGCCCGCCGGGTGGCGTTCGGGGCCGATGCGGAGGGTGACCGACCCGTCCGGGTTGGGGGCGATGTCGTCCATGCCGTTGAGGGACGAGAAGGTCTGGCCGCGGACGTCGATCTGGGCGGCGGTCTCCGCGTCGTACAGGGTGAGGGACCAGAAGAGCCGGGCCGGCGGGTCGGCGGGCAGGTCGATGCGGTAGGTGTGCTCGCCGGTGAGCAGGTCGCCGTCGTGGTCGCGGTAGGCGCCCGCGTACTTGGCGCCGGAACCGACGACCGAGGTGATCATGCCGGTGCTCATCGAGTAGTGGTTGACGAACATGTGCGCCTTGGCGTTCACGTCGGTGTGCCCGGTGGCGCGGTCGCGGAACTCCTCGTCCAGCAGGGTGTGGAAGAAGTCGTCCTGGGCGGTCTTGGCGTGGGCGATCCACTGGCGGTCGGCCCACCACCGGGCGCCCGGCTCACGGTCGTAGCGCGAGGCCAGGGTCTTGGCCGTCTTCCAGCCCGTCCGCGCCGCCAGGTCCAGCAGTTCGCGCTGACGCCGCGTCGGGGCGAACAGCCCGCCCTTGCGGATGCCCAGCGAGGCCAGGACGCCGTGCATGTAGGGGTCGACCTGGTCGACCCGGTCGGCCTGGACGAAGGCGTCGAGCACGTCGAAGAACGTGCCGTCCCGGGGGAAGAGTGCGTCGGCCCGGGTGTCGGAGGCATGGGCGTAGTGCATCGGCTCCGCGTCGCCGTGCAGCGGGCGCAAGCGGATGCCCTCGATGGCCGCGATGCCCGGTGACAGGTCGTCGACGGAGCTGAAGAAGCCGCGCAGCAGGAAGTAGATGTTGTCGGTGCGGCTGCGGTAGACGAAGAAGCCGTCCCACTCGCCCGCGCTCTCCGGCTCGGCACCGTCCGGGACGATCAGGTAGCGGCCGCCCTCGCCCCGGTCCGGGCCGGGCACGCCGATGTCGCCGAGGAACTGCCGCCCGTCGATGACCGGCCCGGTGAGCGGGCGGTGCCAGAAGTCGTCCACCAGCCCCTGAACACCGGGCGCGGCCTCGACGACGAGCGGGCCGGTCACGCCCAGGTCCGCGAAGGCCATGCCGTAGATGACGTCGCAGTTCGGGGTGGTGATCAGCGTCCGGGGCTTCAGCCGCTTTTCGAACACCGCCATCACCTGGTACCCGCGCCCGACCACCGCACCGAGCCCGTCCCGCATCGCGCACGCGCTCACCGTCGGCAGCGCCCACAGGTAGACCTGGGCGGCGCGCTGGAAGAACAGTTCGTCCTCCAGGGCCTGCGCAGACTCCTCGGTCGGATAGCCGCCGACGAACGGCAGTGCCGCCAGGTCCTGGTAACGGTCGGGTGCGGACGTCATGTGGACACCTCTGGTCTGAGTACGAACCGGGGGATGGCAGACCGCACAATAGCCGCAAAAGGTACATGGGGTGACCGGCGCCGCACCGACCGTGACGGGGGTGTCAGGCCGGGCCGCGGCTGGGGCGGTGGAGCAGCGCCGGGGCGGCTGTCAGGGTGGCGGCGAGGGTGAGGGCGGCGGGTACGGAGTGGGTGGCGAGCGGGCCGGCCAGGGCGGTGCCGAGGGCGAAGGCGGTGATTTTGAGGCTGGCGCCGGTGGTGAAGATCTGGCCGCGCAGGTGGGCGGGGGACTCGCGGTGGCGGACGGCGAACAGGCCGGTCAGCAGTGGGCCGTCGCCGAGGCCCGCCAGGGTGGCTGCCGCGAGCAGCACCCATGGGTGGCCGTTCGCGCCGGTCGCGGCCAGGGCCAGTGCGGCTGCCTGCAGCAGCGCGCCGATGCGGACGGCCGTGTCCGGCGGGAGCAGGTGGGGGCGTCGGGCGAGCGCCGCGTTCGCCAGCAGGGCGGCCACCGCCGTGCAGGTCAGCAGCAGCGGTCCGCGGCTCGCGCCGCCGAGCGCGCGTTCGCCGAGCAGCGGCAGGCAGGCGGCCAGCATGCCCTGGCCCGCGCAGGCGCCGACCGAGGCGAGCGTCGCCCGGGCCAGCGTCGGACGGGACGTCAACACCCTTAGGCCGGAGGCGAGTTCGGAGCGCACCGAGCCCGTTGCCCGGGCGGCGGCGTTGCGGGCGGGGAGCGTCCAGGCCGCCGGCAGGGCCGCGGCGATCAGGGCCGCCGCGAGCAGGACCGCCGCGTTCGCGTCGAGGGCGACCGCGAGCAGCCCGGCCAGGGCGGGGCCGGCCAGGGCCGCCGCGTCGTAGGTCATGGCATCAAGGGCGGTGGCGCGCGGGAGCCGGTCGGGCGGGGTCACCCGGGGGAGTTGGGCCGTCCAGCCGCCGGAGAGGGCCGGGCCGAGCAGGCCGGTGGCGGCGGCCAGCACAAGGACCGCGGGCAGCGGGAGCCGGCCCAGGGCGGCGAGGACGGCGAGCAGGCCGGCGGCGTACAGCGCGAGGGCCCGGGCGAGCAGACGGCCGGGGTGGCGGGCCCGGTCCAGGTGGACGCCGAGCAGGGGGCCGCCGACGGCCGAGGCGGCGGTCAGGGCCGCCAGCAGGGCCGAGGCCTCGCCCGCCGAGCCCGCCGCGGCGAAACCGGCCAGCAGCAGGGCGGGCCCCGACATCTCGTCACCCGTTCGGGCCAACGCGGCCCCCGCCAGACACCGTCCGGGGAAAGAACTCCTGATCACCCGCCGGACGCTACGTCGGTAACGGAAAACTCGACAAGATGCGTTACATTGCCGACGTGCCGACCACCCCCGCCACCGAACCGCCGCCGAAACCGTCCGTCCTCACCTCGGCGGCCCGCGCCACCGCCGTCATCAACGCCTTCGCCGCCGACCACGCCCCCGAACCGGCCGCCCTCGCCGCGATCCTCCGCGCCCACGGCGAACCCGAGCCCGTCCACCTCACCGCCGAGGACGCCGACGCGCTGCGCACCGCCGCCGCCCGCCTGCGGGAGGTGTTCGACGCGCCCGACACCGACCGCGCGGCCGCCGCCCTCAACCGCCTGCTGCGCGAACGCACCGGCCCGCTGCGGCTCACCACCCACGGCGGCGCCACCGGCTGGCACCCGCACCTCGACCACGACGACGAGGCCCCGTGGGACGACTGGCTGATCGCCTCGTCCTGCCTGGCCCTCGCCGTCCTGCTGTGGGAACGCGGCCGCCCGCCCGGCGGGAGCTGCGTCGCGGTGCGCTGCCGGAACGTGTACCTCACCCAGGGCAGCGGCCTCGAGCGCCGTTACTGCTCCCGCCGCTGCGCCACCCGCGAACGCGTCGCCGCGCACCGCCGCGCCCGGATCGCGGGGACCCGCGATGGCCGGGACGAGGATGATCGGCTGAACTGACCGGGCCGGGGCCGGGATCGGCCCGGCCGAGCGAGGAGGCGGTGGCAGGTGCGGTGTCTGGTGACGGGGGCGACGGGGTACCTCGGTGGGCGGCTGGTGCCCGAACTGCTGGCGGACGGCCACCAGGTGCGCTGCCTGGTGCGGGAGCCCGCACGGCTGCGGGACCACCCGTGGCGCGGCGCGGTGGAGGCCGTCGCGGGGGACGTCACCCGGCCCGAGACGCTCGACGGGCCGCTGGACGGCATCGAGGTCGCGTACTACCTGGTGCACTCGCTCGGCACGGGGCCGGACTTCGAGGCCAGGGACCGGGCGGCCGCCCGCGCGTTCGGGCACGCGGCGGCGCGGGCCGGGGTGCGGCGGATCGTCTACCTGGGCGGACTGGTGCCCCCGGACGTACCGGAGGGACAGCTCTCGCCGCACCTGCGCTCCCGGGCGGCGACCGGCCGGGCGCTGCGCGAGGGCGGGGTGGCCGTCACGGAGCTGCGGGCGGCGGTGGTGATCGGCTCCGGGTCGGCGTCGTTCGAGATGCTGCGGCACCTGACCGAGCGGCTGCCGGTGATGGTCGCGCCGCGCTGGGTGGACACCCGGATCCAGCCGATCGCCGTGCGTGACGTGCTGCGACACCTGGTCGGGGCGGCCGGGCTGCCGGACGGGCCGGACACCGACCGGGCGTTCGACATCGGCGGGCCGGAGGTGCTTACGTACCGCGCGATGATGCAGCGCTACGCCCGGCTGGCGGGCCTGCGGCGCCGGCTCGTCGTCGCGGTGCCGGTGCTCACGCCCGGCCTGTCGGCGCTCTGGGTCGGCCTGGTGACGCCCGTCCCCGGTGGGCTGGCCCGGCCGCTGGTCGAATCGCTGCGGCACGAGGTGGTGTGCGGCGAGCACGATCTCGCCCGGTGGATCCCGGACCCGCCCGGGGGTGCGATCGGCTTCGACCGGGCCGTCACCCTCGCGCTGCGCCGGATCCGCGACGACGAGGTCACCACCCGCTGGTCCTCGGCCTCGCTGCCGGGCGCGCCCAGCGACCCGCTGCCCACCGACCCGGACTGGGCGGGCGGCAGCCTGTACCAGGACGTCCGGGAGCGGCACGTGGACGCGTCGCCGCAGGTGTTGTGGCAGGTGGTGGAGGGGATCGGCGGCGAGCACGGCTGGTACTCGTTCCCGCCGGCCTGGTGGGTGCGCGGGGCGCTGGACCGGCTGGCGGGCGGCGTCGGGCTGCGGCGCGGACGCCGCTCGCCCGGGCGGCTGCGGGTCGGCGATTCGCTGGACTTCTGGCGGGTCGAGGAGATCGAACCCGGCCGGCTGCTGCGGCTGCGCGCCGAGATGCGGCTGCCCGGCCTGGCCTGGCTGGAGCTGACCGTCACCCCCGAGGGCGACGGCGCGCGCTACCGGCAGCGCGCCCTGTTCCACCCGCACGGCCTGGCCGGCCAGGCGTACTGGTGGTCGGTCGCGCCGTTCCACGCGGTGGTGTTCGGTGGAATGGCACGCAACATCGCCGCCCGCGCGAAGGCGCACTGAGACCGGTGGACGGACTCCGAGTGGGGGGTTGGTTGCGGAGATGCCCCCGAGTCGAGATATCTTGACGTCAAGACGTTGCAGACGTGGAAGCTGGAGCTACGGTGACTGACTCGACCATCATCTACACCCACACGGACGAGGCCCCCGCCCTCGCCACGTACTCCTTCCTGCCGGTTGTCCAGGCCTACGCCGCCACCGCAGGTGTGAGCGTGGAGACCCGTGACATCTCGCTGGCCGGTCGGATCATCGCCGTCTTCCCGGAGTTCCTCCAGGAGGACCAGCGCATCGCGGACGCCCTCGCCGAGCTGGGCGCGCTCGCCAAGACCCCCGGCGCGAACATCATCAAGCTGCCGAACGTGTCGGCGTCCATGCCGCAGCTGAAGGCCGCCATCGCCGAGCTGCAGGCCCAGGGCTACGCCCTGCCGGACTACCCGGACGAGCCGAAGACCGACGAGGAGCGCGACATCCGCGCCCGGTACGACAAGGTCAAGGGCTCCGCCGTCAACCCGGTGCTGCGCGAGGGCAACTCCGACCGCCGCGCCCCGCTGTCGGTGAAGAACTACGCCAAGACCCACCCGCACCGCATGGGTGCCTGGTCGGCCGACTCCAAGACCAACGTCGCCACCATGGGCGCCAACGACTTCGCGTCCACCGAGAAGTCCGCCGTGATCGCCGCGGACGGCGCGCTGCGCATCGAGCTGGTCACCGAGGACGGCGCCGTCACCGTGCTGCGCGAGAACGTCCCGGTGCTGGCCGGCGAGGTCGTCGACGCCGCCGTGATGCGCGCCGCCGCGCTGAACGAGTTCCTGGCCGCGCAGGTCGCCCGCGCCAAGGCCGAGGGCGTGCTGTTCTCGGTGCACCTCAAGGCCACCATGATGAAGGTCTCCGACCCGATCCTGTTCGGCCACGTGGTGCGCGCCTTCTTCCCGAAGACCTTCGCCGCGTTCGGCCCCGAGCTGGCCGCCGCCGGTCTGAACCCGAACAACGGCCTCGGCGGCATCCTGGCCGGCCTGGACAAGCTCGCCAACGGCGCCGAGATCAAGGCCTCCTTCGACGCCGAGCTCGCCGACGGCCCGGCCCTCGCCATGGTCGACTCCGACAAGGGCATCACCAACCTGCACGTCCCCAGCGACGTCATCGTGGACGCCTCGATGCCGGCCATGATCCGCACCTCCGGCCACATGTGGGGCCCGGACGGCAAGGAGGCCGACACCCTCGCCATTCTGCCCGACAGCAGCTACGCGGGCGTCTACCAGGCCACCATCGACGACTGCCGCGCCCACGGCGCGTTCGACCCGGCCACCATGGGTTCGGTGCCGAACGTCGGCCTGATGGCCCAGGCCGCCGAGGAGTACGGCAGCCACGACAAGACCTTCGAGATCGGCGCCGCCGGCACCGTCCGCCTGGTCGACGCCAATGGCGAGACCGTCCTGGAGCAGGCCGTCCAGCCCGGCGACATCTTCCGTGCCTGCCAGGCCAAGGACCTGCCGATCCAGGACTGGGTCAAGCTGGCCGTCACCCGCGCCCGCGCCACCGGCGACCCGGCCGTGTTCTGGCTGGACTCGAACCGTGCGCACGACGCCGTGCTGATCGAGAAGGTCAAGAAGTACCTGCCGGAGCACGACACCGAGGGCCTGACCATCGAGATCATGTCTCCGGTCGAGGCCACCAAGTACTCCCTGGAGCGCATCCGCCGCGGCGAGAACACCATCTCGGTCACCGGCAACGTGCTGCGCGACTACCTGACCGACCTGTTCCCGATCCTGGAGCTGGGCACCAGCGCCAAGATGCTGTCGGTCGTCCCGCTGATGGCGGGCGGTGGCCTGTTCGAGACCGGCGCCGGCGGCTCCGCCCCGAAGCACGTCCAGCAGCTGGTCAAGGAGAACTACCTGCGCTGGGACTCGCTCGGCGAGTTCTTCGCGCTGGCCGCCTCCTTCGAGCACCTGGCCACCACCACCGGCAACGCCGGCGCCAAGGTCCTCGCCGACACCCTGGACCGCGCCACCGGCACCTTCCTCAACGAGGACAAGTCGCCGTCGCGTCGCCTCGGCGGCATCGACAACCGCGGCAGCCACTTCTACCTGGCCCTGTACTGGGCCCAGGAGCTGGCCGCCCAGACCGAGGACGCCGCGCTCGCCGCCGCGTTCGGCCCGCTCGCGCAGTCCCTCGCCGAGCAGGAGCAGACCATCGTCGACGAGCTGATCGCCGTCCAGGGCCAGCCCGTCGAGCTCGGTGGCTACTACCAGCCCGACCCGGCCAAGGCCGCCGCCGTGATGCGCCCGTCGAAGACCTTCAACGACGCGCTCGCCACGCTGGCCTGACGCCACGGCAGTTGCCGACCGGTCGCGCCGCCGTCGGCCCCCTCGCGGGGGCCGGCGGCGGCGTGCCGTGTCTGCGCGTCCTGTCTCCCGCGCGTAGGGTGCGGGGCATGGCGACCCCGAAGTTCATCCTCGACCTGCGTGAGCACATCGGGCACGCTCCGCTGTGGCTGTCCGGCGTGACCGCGGTGGTGGTGGAGGACGGGCGGATCCTGCTCAACCGCCGCTCCGACAGCGGACGTTGGGCACTGCTGCACGGCATCGTGGAACCCGGCGAGCAGCCCGCCGACGCGGTGGTGCGGGAGGTCCTGGAGGAGACCGGCGTCACCGTCCGCCCCGAGCGGATCACCAGCGTCCACACCCTCCCCGCGTCCGTCTGCGCCAACGGCGACCAGGTCCAGTTCCTCAACGTCGCCTTCCGCTGCCGGTTCCTGACCGGCATCGCGCACGTCAACGACGACGAATCCCTCGCCGTGGAGTGGTTCCCGCTGGACGCGCTGCCGCCGCTGTCCGCGAACGACGCCTTTCTGCTCGGCAAGGCGCTGGACGACGCCCCTTTCTCGTGGTTCGCCCTGGGCTGATCCGTCGGTGGAACTCCCGTGCCGCGCAGCGCCGTTGGTACGTCGGCGGCCGAGACGTCCTTCGTGCGGGTCGAAGTCCGGCACCCGGACGGGCGGATGGCGGCGCTGACCAACCCGATCCTGCTGCGCTGACCGCGAAGTTCGGGCGGTGCGCTTCGGGCGGGTGCTGACGGTGGGGTGCGCGTCCCGGTGACGGTGCGCGCCGGGTCGCTTAATGTACGGGTCATGAGTCCTGCGGACAGGGCGGTCGGGGACCGCGGCACGGCGGTGGTGATCGGCGGGGGGCTGGCCGGGTGTCTGGCCGCGTGGGCGCTGCGCGGCGTCGCGCGGCGGGTGGTGGTGGTCGAACGGGACCGCTACCCGGACGGCGCGGCCTTCCGGGCCGGCGTCCCGCAGGCCCGGCACGGGCACCTGCTGCTGGAGGCCGGGCACCGCACCATCGACGAGCTGATGCCCGGCGCGCTCGCCGAACTGCTCGACGCCGGAGCCCAGTTGGTGTCCATTCCGAGCGGCCTGCGGGTGCTCACCTCGGTGGGGCACCTCGCCGCCTACGACAGCGAGGTGACGATCCTCAGCTGCAGTCGGCCACTGCTCGACCGTACCGTGCTGGACCGGGTCCGCGGCGAGCCGTCGATCGAGATCCTGGAAGGCACCGAGGTGGTCGGCCTGCTCGGCAGCCGGCGGGGTGTCACCGGCGTGCAGGTGCGCGAACGCGGCCGCGAGGGCGCTCCCGTCACCGACCTGTCCGCCGAGCTGGTGATCGACGCCGCCGGGCGCGGCACCCGGTCGGGGCGGTGGCTGATCGGCCTCGGCTTCCCCACCACGCCCGTCGAACGGATCGACGCCGGTGTCGCCTACGCCAGCCGGTTCTACCACCGCCCGCCCGGGCGCGAGGACCAGCTCGCCCTCGACGTGCAGACCCGGGCCCCCGAACACGGCCGCTTCGCCGTCCTGCTGCCCGTCGAGGGCAACCGCTGGATCGTCAGCCTCGGAGGCATGCGCGGCTTCGAACCGTCCATCCAGCCCCAGGAGTTCGAGAAGCAGCTCGGCGAACTCCGCGACCCCGCCATCGCCGAGGCCATTGCCGGCGCCGAACCCGTGGGCCCCGCCCGGGGATTCGTGCCCGGCCCCAGCGTGTGGCGGCGCCACGAGCGCACCGACCCGTCCGGCTTCCTCGCCCTCGGCGACGCCTCCTGCACCTTCAACCCGGTCTACGGGCAGGGCATCAGCGTCGCCGCGCTCGGCGCCCGCGCGCTGCGCGAAGCCGCCCGCCGGCACGGCGGACTCGGCACCGCCACCGTCCGCGAGGCCCGCCGGGCGATCGGCACCGTCACCAAACACCCCTGGGTGATCGCCGGCAACGAGGACGTCCGCTTCGCCGGCACCATCGGCGGCGAGCGCGGCCCCGTCGTCCGGCTCCAGCACCGCTACCTCGACCGCGTCCTCATCCGCGCCACCACCGACGCCACCGTCTCCGCCACCTTCCACCGCGTCGTGTCGATGGTGGAACCGCCGAGCGCGCTGTTCCGTCCCTCCGTGCTGGGACCAGTCCTGTTCGGTCGTTGACGCACCGTCAACGTCCTTTCCGGGCACCGGTTCCGGCTCCGCGCAACCGTGTGGGAGCCTGTGTGACTGAGGCGAACATGTGAGAAGTGTGGGGGAACGGCGGCGGCCATGAGTGAGATCTACTTCAGCAACAACTACCGCGACCTGAGCGAGCAGCACGGAACCGGCGCGGGATTCCAGTTCGAGTTCTCCTGCTCGCGCTGCTACGACACCTGGCGCTCACCGTTCGAGCCCTTCCGCACTGGGCAGGCCGCGAGCTGGATCAACAAGGGCGTCAGCGCCGCCTGGAGCCTGCTCGGCGGTAGCGCCTCCAGCGGCCTCACCAACGCCGCCGACGGCCTGGCCGGCGCCAGTTGGGGCAGTGGCCGCGACACCGCCTTCGAGCGCGCCGTCACCAACGCGCAGCAGCACTTCAACCGCTGCGCCCGCTGCACCCACTACGTCTGCGAACGCTGCTGGAGCGCCGCCCAGGGCCTGTGCCTCGACTGCGCACCCGACACCGCCGCCGAGGCCGTCGCCGCCCAGCAGCGCGGCCTCAACGACGCCGTGGTCGAGAACGCGTACCGGCACGGCCAGTCCCAGGCCCAGCAGTTCGACGTCACCGCCGCCCGCCAACTCGTCTGCCCGCAGTGCAGCGCCGACACCCACGGCACCCCTTTCTGCCCGTCCTGCGGGTTCCGCCTCGCCCAACCCCCGCAGTGCACCTCGTGCCACGCGGAGCTGCCCGCCAACTCGGCCTTCTGCCCGAGCTGCGGCACGCGTCGCTGACCGGCCGCCCGTCAGGCCCGGCCGTTTTCACGGCGGTCGGGCCTCGGGGTGTTGGCCGACAGCGGTCGGCGAAGGAGCGGGACGGCGGCGGCCACTTCCCGTTGGGCTCGGGGACGTCGGTGGTCCGGCTCGGCTGGTCGGTGATCGGAGCGGCGAGTGTGAGTGGCCTTCGGGGCAGAGGCAATGCGAGGCCTCCGCGCCCGGGCTCGGACGACTCCCCGCCACTCAGAACCAGAACGCCTTGACGACTGCGTTCCCGGATCGGGCGGCCGTTCGGTAGAAGGTGGCGAGCCCGTGGTGGTGGCTCAGGTAGTTCTCCCGGTCGAGGGCCGGGTCGCCGCAGTCTTGGAGCGCGGTGCCGGAGGCAGTCCAGAGCGCGTCGAAGTCGGCGGTGCGCAGGAACAGGGCGGCTTCCCTCACCCGGTCGGGCCGCAGGATCACGAACGGGGGATCGTCCCCGTGGAACACGAGTTCACCGCCGTAGATCGGCAGCCCGCTCGGATCCGCGGCGTCCTCCGGGCCGTCCGGGGTGCCGGTGTAGAGCTGGTTGAGGCCGGCGAAGTCCTTCTCGATCGAGTCGGCGATCCCTGCGGTGCACTCGTTGTGGTGGTCGGCCCAGGACGCCCACATGAAGGCCTCCAGCCAGGCCCCGTCCGGGCGGACGTCCGCCGGTGGGACGGCGCGAAGGTGCAGGTGGTAGCTCATGGATCCGTCCGTCGAGGGTGTTCCGGTTTGACGTCCGGAACGTAGCGGACGGCGCCGACACTTCTCCTTTGCGCTGGGTCTGAGCGCGGTCGGTCGTCCGGACGAGGCGACGCATCTCCGGGTCGCCGAGGCTACGGTCGCGGGCGACTTCACGCGAGCGGCCGCGCTGCTGCCGAGGTGAGTTACCCGGGGCTGAAGGAGCGCACCACCCCACACCTGGCGGCCTGCCTGGCCGGCCACGGCCAGTGGTCGGCCGCCAGGGCCCTCGCCGACGAGCTGACGGATCCCACCTACCGGGGACGGGCGCTCGCAATGATCGCTGCCCGCCGTGGCCCGTCACCCGAGGGGCGGCTGTTGCTCGCCGAAGCGCTGGCGCTCGCGCCGTGGGACGAGCTGGTCGAGGAGTTCGCGACCGTCGCCCCCGAACTCGTCCCGCTGCTGGTGGACCTGGTGCTGGCTGACGCAGAACCGGCTACCGAGACCCCGTGAGCCCGTCAGGTCCCGTTCGTCGGCAGGACGAGGATCCGCTCCGGGTCGTACAGGCACCAGTACGCTGCCGCGCCGATCAACCGGAGGCGGCACCACGGGGTGCCGTCCGGGGCGTGCCACCAGGCGTTGATGCGGCCGAGGGTCCAGGTGGCGGTGTCGTCGAGGCGGACTTCGACGGGTTGGTAGGCGGGGCGGACTTCGGGTTCCGGCGGGGACCAGGTGGGGTCGGTCTGAAGCTGCGGAGGGAGCACGGTGGGCCTCCTTCGAGTCCGATCGGTGGAGATCACTCTACAGAGGTGTAGATAGTGGTGGCGGGGAATCCCGGAGCATGGCGCAACGTCGTCGGTGCGGGCAGTGGATTCGCGCCACGAAGGGTTCTTTCGAACACGACCGTTGGTCATAGACTCGGTGGATGGCTTCTGAGGACGAGGGCGACTCGTACGCGGCGCTGGGCGCGCTGGGCGATCCGGTGCGGCGCCGGCTGTACCGGCTGGTGGCGGCGGCGCCGGAGGAGGTGGGGCGGGACGCGGCGGCGGAGGCGGCGGGGATCTCGCGGTCGTTGGCGGCGTTCCACCTGGACAAGCTGGTGGAGGCGGGGCTGCTGGTGGTGTCGTACCGGCGGCTGTCGGGGCGGACGGGGCCGGGTGCGGGGCGGCCGGCGAAGCTGTACCGGCGGGTGGAGGGGGAGTTCGCGGTGTCGGTGCCGCCGCGTTCGTACGACACGGCGGGGCGGTTGCTCGCGGAGACGGTGGAACGGGCGGGGCTGGAGCGGGAGTTGCAGGCGGCGGCGAAGGCCGAAGGGGTGGCAGCCGCGACGGGGGCGGACCTGGAGGAGGTACTGCGAGCGCGCGGGTACGCGCCGTTCTGGGACGGCGAGGTGCTGCGGCTGCGGAACTGCCCGTTCCACGCGTTGGCGCAGGAGTTCCCGGGGCTGGTGTGCGGGATGAACCTGGCGCTGCTGGACGGTCTGGCGGGGGAGGAGTGGACGCCCGCGATGGAGACGTGCGCGGGCGGATGTTGCGTCGCCCTGTCTAAAAACAAAAATCGTTGACGTTAGATTGTGGGCCGCGCCATGCTTGGCCCATGACTGGCTATCACCTCGCGCAGATCAACGTCGGCCGCCTCGTCGCGCGGCCCACCTCCCGGCGGGTCGCCGAGTTCATCGCACAGCTCGACGAGATGAACGCGCTTGCCGAGCGCAGCCCGGGCTTCGTCTGGCGGATGGTGGACGCCACGGACGCGAGGGCGCAGGCCGCGTACCCGGAGATCAGGGACGAGCAGGTCCTGATCAACTGCTCGGTGTGGGAGTCGGTCGAGGCGCTGTGGGAGTACGTGTTCCGCAGCGACCACCTGCGGGTGCTGAGCCGCCGCCGGGAGTGGTTCGAGCATGCCGACCGTCCGCTTCAGGCGCTGTGGTGGGTGCCGGCCGGCCACCACCCGAGCGTCACCGAGGCGATGGGGCGGATCGCCCACCTGCGCGAACACGGCAGCGGCCCGGAGGCGTTCACCTTCCGCGACCGCCACCCGGCGCCGGACGGCCAGGTGGCGGACGCGCACTGAAACAGCGGCTGAAGCAGTGACCGAAGCGGTGACTGAAACAGCGGCCGAAGCAGTGACTGGAACAGCGGCTGAACCAGCGGGGGTCAGGCGCCGGCGGCCAGGGGGCTCAGGCGGACGATGGTCAGGTCGAGTTGGCCGAAGCCGTCCTCCCAGCCCACCACCGGCTCGCAGCCGTACTTGTCGAGGCCCCGGGCGGAGGCGTCCTCGAGTATCGGCATCAGGCCCTCCTCGCCGTCGGTGAGGAAGTAGGCGAGGTGGGCGCGCAGGCCGGGGTGCTCGATGGTGGCGAGGCCCTCCTCCCAGCTCTCCTCGGGCTCGGCCTCGAACGGCACCAGGTCCCCGGGGGTGTGGCCGGTGTCGAGCGCGGCGCGGAACGCGTCCAGCAGGGTGCCGTCGGAGCGCAGCCGGGCGAAGAACACCACCCAACTGCCCGAAAATTTAGCGAGGTTGACGCCGTGCTGCGCCACCAGCGGGGCGAGGTCGGCGCCGCGGATCAGGCCGTCGCCGAAGCAGGCGGCGGCGACGGCGGAGGCGAACGGCTCCGGCAGGGCGGGCGAGTCGCGGTCGGCGGGTATCGCGAAGATCGAACCGGCGGCGTCGAACACCGGGGTGCGGAGGCTGTCGTCGAACAACGAGCAGTCCCAGTGCACCGGTTCGGCGCCGCTCAGCGCCTGCGGCCGCACCCAGGCGGCGTCCCGGTCGAACTCGACCTCGTGGATCAGATTGCCGCTGACGCCGGCCACGTACACCGCGTCCGGGTCGTACTCGTTCAGTGGCCGGCCGAGCATCATCCCGAAGGCGTCGGCGAGTTGACGGTCCCAGTCGTCCGCGACCGGGGTGTGGTGAGAGGTCATGGGCGGCACCGTAGTGCCGCCGTCCGACAGCACGCCAAAGGGGTCAGCCGAGCGTGCCCGGATCGGTGTTCGCCCCGCACAGCACCACGCACACCCGCTCGCCCTCGGCGGGCCGGTACGCGCCGCCGGTGAGCGCGGCCAGCGCGGTCGAGGCGGCATGCTCGACGGCCAACCGGTGTCCGTCCCAGAGGAGTTGACGGGCGCGGACGATCTCGCTGTCGGGGACGAGCGCGGTGCTTGCGCCGTCCTGCCCGGCGGCCCACAGAGCGGTCGCGGAGGCCCGCCGGGCGCCGAGCGCGTCGGCGGCGACCGAGTCGACGGGGACGTCCACCGGACGGCCCGCCGCCATCGCGGCGTGCAGAGCCTGCGAACCCTCCGGCTCGACAGCGAGGGTGCGCACCCCGTGCTCGAGGGCCGCCGTGGCTACGCCTGCGAACAGGCCGCCACCGCCGACCGAGACCACCACCGTTTCCAGCGACGGGAGTTGACGGCGGATCTCGTCCAGCAGAGTGCCCGCGCCGGCCGCGATCAGCGGGTGGTCGTAGGCGTGCGCGGCCAGCGCGCCGGAGGCCGCCGCGTACTCCTCGCAGGCCGCCAGCGCCTCCGCGTACTCGCGGCCCACCTGTCGCACCTCGGCGCCGTAGCCGCGCAGCCGGGCCACCTTCACCGCGGGGGCGTTCTCCGGCACGAACACCGTGGCCCGGACGCCCTGTTGCTGCGCCGCCCAGGCACACGCCAGGCCCGCGTTGCCACCGGAGGCGATGGTCACGCCCGGGTCGGGGAGCGTGCCGGCCTCGCGGTGCGCCTGCAGGAAGTTCTGCGCGCCCCGGGCCTTGAACGACCCGGTGTGCTGCAGGAGTTCGAGCGCCGCCCAGACCTCACCGCCCACGCCGGGAACGTCGAGCGGGGCCACCGCGACGGGCCGGACCCGTCCGGCGATCCGGTCGCCCGCGGCCTTGATGTCGCCGTACGTGAGCTGGTGCACGCTGCTGCTCCTGCCGCGTCGAGGGTGCGCGGGCCGGTCTGGGCCCGCAACCGTTCGGACCCGACGTTACCCGCCCTGGCGCCCCCGGCCGGTGGCGGAGGCGAAGCCCAGCCAGGTGTGCCGGTTGCCCGCCCAACACCAGCCGACCTTCGGGGCGTTGCGGCGCTCGCGGCCGTCCCGCCCGGTGCCGTTGCTGATCCAGATCGCCGGGGTGCGGGCGTCGAGGGTGCCGTTCGGTTTGCGCAGCCGGGAGCCGATGGTCATGAAACAGCGATTGCGTTCCAGTGCGTCGGGCTGCTGGAGCACCCAGTGGATGCCCTCGGTGAGCAGCAGCGGCGTACGGGCCTCGTCCGTGAGGGCGGGCAGCGCCTCGTCCGGGCTCCAGTTGGCCATCCGGTCGCCCCGGTCGACGCCGGTGAGCAGATAGAGGGGAGAGTCGGGCAGCGCCACCGTGTCGAGCGGGGCGAAGTCGTCGACGTCCGGCATGTCGACGACGACGAAGCCCGGCCGGTCGTCGCGGCGCAGCAGCGGCGCGAGCGCGGACGCGGGTGCGCGGTCCGGGTGGACGGCGAGCAGGGCGCCGTCGCCGGTCTCGGCGGCCTCGGCGAAGGCGCGGACCTCGGCGGTGGACAGGCCGGCGAGCTCGGGCACCCCCAACTCGATCAGGCGTTCGGCCTGCATCGTGAGGGACGGAAGGACGGTGGACGCGGTTTCGGGCACGACGCTCCCAGGGCGGCGAGGCAGCGGGGACCTCGGGTGAACGAGACCACCTGCCGAGTTGTTCCCGCGCCCCCAGAACGCTCATTCGGAACGGCGCGCGCGCCGATGACCGGACGGGACGACCGTCCCCCGCGGCCCGCCCCGGTCCGCGCACCCCAACGCCCAATCCCCGGGCTCGAGTACGAAAGCCGCACACCCAAATGACCCTCGCCCTCGTCCTGTTCACCCAGGACCTGCGCCTGCACGACAACCCCGCCCTGCACGCCGCCCGGGCCGCCGCCGACCAGGTGGTTCCGCTGTTCGTCACCGATCCGGCGATTGCCGCCGCCGGCTTCGACGCGCCCAACCGCCGCGCGTTCCTTGCCGGTTGCCTCACCGACCTGGACGCCTCGCTGCGCCGCGCCGGCGGCCGGCTGCTGGTGCGCGAGGGCGACACCGCCGAGCAGACCGCCCGACTGGCCACCGAACTCGACGCGGCGAGCGTGCACGTCGCCGCCGGGGTCAGCGGCTACGCCCGACGGCGCGAACAGCGGCTGCGCCACGCGCTCGGCGACCGCCTGCGGGTGCACGACGGCTCGCTGACGGCCGTGCCGCCCGGCGCCGTGACACCCGCCGGACGCGACCACTACGCCGTGTTCACCCCGTACCACCGGGCCTGGCAACAGGTCCGCCGCCGCACCCCGCTGCCCGCGCCGCACACCCTCAACACTCCAACAGGGCTGAAAAGTAACGAAGTTGAGGTGGTCAAGCCCACCGCCCGCAGCCTCCCCGAGCCCGGCGAGAGCGCCGCCCGCCGCGCCTGGCAGCACTGGCGCACCGCGCAGTACGCGCAGCTGCACGACGACCTCGCCGCCGACGGCACCTCGCACCTCTCGCCGTACCTGCACTTCGGCTGCCTGTCCGCGAACGAACTCGTCCACCTCGCCGAGCGGCGCGGCGGACCGGGCGCGGAGGCGTTCGTCCGGCAGCTGGTGTGGCGCGACTTCCACCACCAGGTGCTGGCCGCCCGGCCGGCCGCCGCGCACGCCGATTACCGTGCCCGGAACGACAGTTGGCGCACCGATGAGGCCGAACTCGCCGCCTGGCGGGAGGGTCGCACCGGATACCCGATCATCGACGCCGGGATGCGGCAGCTCGCCGAGACCGGCTGGATGCACAACCGGGCCAGGCTGCTCACCGCGAGCTTCCTGGCCAAGTCGCTGTACCTGGACTGGCGGCTCGGTGCCCGGCACTTCCTCGACCACCTGGTCGACGGCGACGTGGCCAACAACCAGCTGAACTGGCAGTGGGTCGCCGGTACCGGCACCGACACCCGCCCCAACCGGGTCCTCAACCCGATCGCCCAGGCCGACCGTTACGACCCGGAGGGCGCGTACGTCCGCCGCTGGGTCCCCGAACTCGCCGAGCTGCCAGGTCGGTTGATCCACCGCCCTTGGCAGGCCGGCCACCGACCCGCCGACTACCCCGCCCCGCTGATCGCCCCAGGCAGCACTGGGGACCGCCTGCGCGAGGCTCGGGGAATCTGACGATCCGTCAGGACCGTGTCAGGACTCTTTCGGTGCCTGACGATACGTCAGGATGCGCGCGGCGCCGGCGTCATCAGCACGAAGTCCGCGCTCGCGCCGTCCACGCACATCGCCATCCGTCCGATGCCGGGCGCGTCCACCGGGCCCGTCAGCACCTCGCCGCCCTTGGCGCGCACGGTGGCGGCGGCCGCGTCGCAGTCGGTGACCGTGAACACGGGGTGCCAGCACGGCACGCCCTGGGACACCGCCAGCTGGTCCGGTGGCACCTGCAGCACGCCGCCGTGCATCCGCTCCGCGGGCTGCCCGGCCGGGGTGACGATGGTGTAGGTCATGCCCCCGCCGCCCGGCATCGGCATGTCCTGGCGCTGCCAGCCGAACACCGTCTCGTAGAACGCCAGCGCCGCCGACGCGTTCGTGGTGTACAGCTCCGTCCAGCACAGCGCGCCCGGGTCGTCCGTCGCCTCCAGGCCGCGCGCCCGGCCCGGCGTCCAGGCCGCGAACTGGCCGCCCTGCGGGTCGCTGAACTGGGCGACCGACGCCCAGCCGTCCGCGTCCTGCGGCTCCAGCCGCACCGTGCCGCCCGCCCGCATGACGGACGCGGCGGTCTCGTGGACGTCCGGGGTGAAGAAGTACACCATCCACGCCGAGCGGGCGCCCCGCTCGGTGAGCAGCCCGATCCCGGCGGCCGTCCGACCGCCCGATTTGGCCAGCCCGAAGGCGCCGCCGCTGTCCTCCATCGGCTCGAACTCCCAGCCCAGTACCGCCCCGTAGAAGTCCCCGGCGGTGGACACGTCCGGCGTGCCCAGGTCGAGCCAGCACGGTGAACCGGGCACGAAATCGGTGGTGATCATGGTGGTCTCCCTTCGCCGGGCACTCCTCCCCAGCCTGTCACCGGCCCCCGCCCGGCGCGTCCCGGCCCGGACCGGCGGGCGGCGGTCCCGGTACCGCCAAGCGGAGGAAATCCTGTGCAGATCGTCGGGTGGAGCATGGAATTCGATCGTCGAACGGACCCTGGCCATGACATTTCGCGGAAATTCCTCCCGCTGGCCGCGAAATCGTCACCTGCAACAGGGTTCGGACCGCAGGAATCGGGCAGAGGCCGCATACCCCCAGCGATCCCAGGAGAAAGGCACCAGAGTGGCACTGAGCGTGAGCTACGGGGAACGGTACGGCTGGACGGTCGTCCAGGTCGCCGGCGAGGTGGACATCAGTGGAGTCTCCGCACTTCGGGAGCGCCTCCAGCGACTGGTCACCGAAGGCTGTCTGCGCATGGTGGTGGACATCAGCCGGGTCGACTTCTGCGACTCGACCGGCTTCGCCGTCCTGGTCGCGACCCGTCGCATGCTGTCCTCCCGCGGCGGCCGGCTCCGGCTGGTCCTCCCCGGCCCCGAGACCCACACCCGCAAGATCCTCCAACTCTTCGGCATCCAGCGGATCTTCGACGTCCACGACTCGGTCGACGACGCCCTCGCCGACCTGCGCGAGGCAGCAATGACCGAGAGCACCCTGACCGCGGACGCCGCCGACGCCGTCCCGCGCCCCCGCGAGAGCAGCCGCGCCGCCGCCGACTGACCGGCCCCGCCGCCGACCGACCCGCCCGGCGCGGGGGCCGTCAACGGCGACGGCCGCACCCGCCCGCAGTGGACAAGCCCGCAGCGTCAACGGCGACGGCTGCGGCACCCACGGCCGCGAGGCATCAGCTCGGAGTACCGAAATCCTGCGTCCACCAGGGCCCACCCGCGCCCTGGTGCACCCCCACGCCCAGCTCGGTGAACTCGCAGTTCAGGATGTTCGCCCGGTGGCCCGGGCTGTTCATCCAACTGGCCATCACCGCCGCCGGGTCCTTCTGCCCGCGCGCGATGTTCTCGCCCCAGCCGCTCCACTCGTAACCGGCGGCGTCGATCCGCTGCTGCGGGCCTTCGCCGTCCGGGTTGGTGTGGTCGAAGAACTCGCGGTCCGCCATGTCGTCCGACTGATCCTGCGCCGCCGCCGCCAGCTGCCCGTTCGCCGAGAGCGCCGGACAACCCGCCTGCGCGCGCTGGGCGTTGACCAGATCCAGCACCTGCTGCCCGAGATCCCCGGCCCGCTTCCCGGTGGACGGCACGAGCGCCCGCGACGAGGGCCGGGCCGAGACCGTCGGCTTGCCGGACGGCGACGCCGAGGGCGATGCGAACGGGGAAGACGACGGTGAAGCGGACGCCGACGGCGAGGCGGGGGCCGAAGCGGCCGCCGGAGCGGCCAGCGCCTCCGCCTGCTCCGCACCCGCCACCACCGGCTGCCGCAGCGCCTCCGGGTGACCGTCCGAGGTCGGCGACGAGCCCGGCAGCACGACCGCCACCAGCAGCCCCGCCGCGACCGCCGCCACCCCGCCGCCCACCAGCAACCCGGCCCGGCCCGGCCCCCGGCGCGCCGCCGCCCGCCGGCCGTGCCGGGACCCGGCCCGGTGCGAACCGCCGCGCTGCGACTCGTTCCCGGGCGCGCGCCGGTGCGAGGACGCGCTGCCCGCCAAACCCGTCGGCAGCGCCGAAAGGCCGTCCGGCAGCGGCACCATCGCCAGGCCCGCCAGCAGCCCCTCGGCCGGCATCAGCCCGCGCCGGTGCTCGCCGCACACCGCGCACTCGCGCACATGACGGCCGATCCGCTTGCGCCACAACGCGCTCGGCACACCGTCCCAACCCGCCGTCAGCTCCGCCAGCCACGCGCACCCCGGCACTGCGGCCAGCGCCCGCACCGCCATCCGGGCCGCCTCCAGCTGACCCTTCATCCGCTGCACCCGCACCGCCGCATGCTGCGGCGACACCTCCAGCGCCGCCGCCAGCTCCGCCCGGGACAGCTCGCCCGCCGCCTCCAGCCACCACAGCGCCAACAGGTCCCGGTCGCCCTCGTCCAGCCAGCGCGTCGCCTCCGCGACCTCCCGCCGCTGCTCCGACAGCCCCAGCCGGACGATCGTCAGCCCGACGAAATCGGCGGACGGATCCGCGACCGCCGCCGCGTCCGGCGCCTCGCGCAACGCGCCCTCGTCGCCCTCGTCCCGGAACCGGCGGCGCACCTGGTTCAGCGCGATCGCCACCAGCCAGCTGCGGAACCCGGCCGGATCCCGCAGCCCCGGCAGGCCGTCCACCGCCCGCAGCATGGTCTCCTGGACCACGTCGTCGGTGTCCGGATGCCCCGACAACGCCCGGCCCACCACGTTGTACACCAGCGGCAGGTGGTCACCCACCAGTTCCGCCACCGCCTGCCGGTCGCCGTGCTGCGCCCGACCGACCAGCGTCGTCACCTGCCCACTGTCCACAGCCCGGCCCGTCCTCGTGTTCTCGCGTCGTGCCCTCACACCATCGGAGATCCACCGGCGGGCGGCGGATAACGGAAAAGCGCGGGGAGATTTCTCCGGACCCGCGGGGGAATCTCCCCGGCCCGGGCAGGAAACGACCCTATGGCCTGCGGTGCGGCCGTTTCCAGGCGCGACCGGTGGGGGCGGCGGGACATTCATCCCGCCCGACCAGGCCGTTCGGCCGGTCGGTGGAACGGCGCGAGCGGTATTGAACGCGTTCAGATCTGTGCCATGATGTGGCCGCGAACCATGGGAATCAGGGGGAGCGGTGGCGAATCCGGCTGCGGTGAACGGCTGGCGGCGAAGGGCGCGTCTGTGGGGGCTGGTGGTCGGCTGGTTGGCGCCGGCTCCCGTCGGGCTTCTCGCCGGGATGCTTCTCGGGATGATGACCGGGCTCGTCGGGCTGCTGCTGGGGCCGGTCGCCCTCGGCACCGTCCCGGCCGCCTGCCTGGGCCTCCACCTCGGGCGGAACAGCGAGTGGCTGGTGCTGGACATCGCGTTCGGGGGCGGGATCGTCGTGCTGCCTCTGGTCGCCGCCGTGCTCGGCACGTGGAGCGCGGACGAGTTCACGGCCTGGATGTGGGCCATGGCGGTGGCGGGCACGGTGCTGTACGCCCTGCCGCTGCTGATCGCCGGCGAGGTGGCTGCGCGGGCGGCCCGAAAGCCGCACTGACCGGCGCGTCGGGCGGCGGCGTCACGCGAGTGCGTGGGCGCCCTCAGGTGCCCAGCAGGCGGAGGGACGCCCAGAGCGCCAGGACGGCGGTGGCCAGGGTGGCCGGGGTGGTGAGTGCGCCGAGGCGGGTGAAGGTGCGCAGGCCGCCGTCGTCGATCGCGCGGTCCTGGACGATGCGCCGCCACAGCAGGGTGGCGAGCGAGCCGGCGTACGTCAGGTTGGGGCCGATGTTGACGCCCAGCAGGACGGCCAGCACCGCGCCCGGGCCGGACGGTGCGGCGAGCGGGACGAGCAGCAGCGTGGCGGGCAGGTTGTTGACCAGGTTGGCCAGCAGCGCGGCCAGGCCCGCCAGTGCGAACAGCGTCGGCAGCGAATCGCCGGACGGGACCAGCGCGGCCAGCCAACCGGCCAGTCCGTTGTCCACCACCGCCTTCACCACCACGCCCAGCGCCAGCACGAAGGCCAGGAACGGCACCGCCGCCGCGTGCACGATCCGGCGGGTGTCCGTTCGTCCCGCCGCCAGCGCCCGGACCGCCAGCACCGTCGCGCCGAGCGCCGCCGCCCACGCCGGGGAGACGCCGAGCGCCGAGGCGACCACGAAGCCGGCCAGCGTGCCCGCCACCGTCAGCAGCGCGAAGCGGGGCAGCCGGGGGCGTTCGGCGGGCGCGGGCCGGGCGGCCGGGACGGCGAGTTCGGCGGCGAAGAAACGGCGCAGCAGCAGGTACTCGACGCCGACGGCGCCCAGCCACGGCAGTGCCATCAGTGCGGTGAACCGGCCGAAGGTCAGGCCGCTGGCGGTGAACGCGAGCAGATTGGTCAGGTTCGACACCGGCAGCAGCAGCGACGCCGTGTTGGCCAGGTGCCCGCACGCGTACACGTGCGGCCGGGCCCGGACGGCGAGGACGCTCGCCGTCGCGGCCACCACCGGCGTCAGCAGCACCACCGTCGCGTCCAGGCTGAGTACCGCCGTCACCACCGCCGCCACCCCGAACACCTGGCCCAGCAGCCGCACCGGACGGCCGCCCGAGGTGCTCGCCATCCAGCGGCCGCACGCATCGAACAGCCCCTCGTCGTCGCAGAGTTGGGCCAGTACCAGGACCGCCGCCAGGAACCCCACGACCGGTCCGAGCCGCCCCAGCTCGCCCCATGCTGCGGCCGGGGACACCGCGCCGACCGCCACCAGCAGCCCCGCCGCCGGCACCGCCACCACCGCCTCCGGCCACCCGAACGGCCGCCGCACCGCACTCACCAGCACGACGCCCAGCAGCCCCAGCGACAGCACCTCGGCGCCCATCGCGCCCATCTCCGTTGCCTCCCGACCTGCAGTTTTCCATCCAGCAAGGTCCGCCCGTCGGGCGACCCGCCCCCATCCAAGCAGGCGCTCCCGGGCGCCGAGTGGCCCGCCCGTCGGATATGACTGACATTCGGATAATCGCTTCGGATGTGTGGAGGGCTGGTCGTGGTGGACTGCCGGGACGCGTGGCGCAGGGCGCTGGAAGCGGGATTCTCGATCGGATCGGTGGGGTCGTTCCTGTCGATCGGGTCGGCGTACTCCGTGCTGTCGATCGGATCGGTGGGCTCGGCGCTGTCGCTCGGCAGCGTCGGCTCGTCGTGCTCGGTGCTGTCGGTGGGCTCCTGGCGCAGCGCCGCGTCCGTGCTGTCCGCGGACTCGGTGCTGTCCCTGCTCTCCTACCGCTCGGTGCTCGCGCGGCAGGCCGCGCACCAGCGGCGCGGGGGAGCGGGCTGCCCGCCGAAGGTCGAATGAACTCTCGTTGTTCGCAAGGGCGTTGGCTGCGGCGTGGGGGCGAAAATGAGGTGCGGGCGGGCGGGTCCGGCCGCCATCGTGAGGGAATGGCGACAAGCGCGGCGGTCGAAGGCGTAGTGGCGGGACTCGGGGTGGCGGTGCCACTCGGCGCGGTCGGGGTCCTGCTGCTGCAGGAGGGCCGCCGCGGCTGGGCGCCCGCCGCCGGCGGGGCGACGGCGGTCGCGGCGGTCGATGGCGCGTACGCCACGGTCGCCGTACTGGCCGGCCCCCGGGTCGCCCACCTGCTCACCGGCCACGAGAGCGCGGTGCGCGCCGTCTCCGCCCTGCTGCTCGGCGCGATCGCCGTCCACGGCCTGCTCGGCCTGCGCCGCACCGCCGAACCCACCGAACCCGCCGAGGCCCCGTCGGTCGGCAGCGCGGCCCGCGCGTTCGGCCGCTTCGCCCTGCTGACGCTCGTCAACCCGCTGACCGCCCTGTACTTCACCGCCCTGATCACCGCCCGGGGCGCGGACGCCCGGGCCGGCGCCACCGCCTTCGTCACCGGCGTCTTCCTGGCCTCCCTGGTCTGGCAGCACCTCCTCGCCGCGGCGGGCGCCTTCGCCGGCGCGAAGCTCGGCCCCCGGGTGCGGCGCTCGACGTACGCGGCGGGCTACGGGCTGGTCGCGGTGCTGGCGCTGCGGCTGGCGTTCAGCAGCTGAACTGGGCGCCCGGCAGCGGGAATTCGGTTGCGGAGGCGCTGATCGGGCGAAAGGCTCCATTTGCCCCGAGCCCCTTCGAAACTGGACATCCGATGAGCAGCGTCATAGTCAGCACCCGCCACGGCCAGGTTCGCGGCCGCCTCCACGACGGCACCGCGGCCTTCCTGGGAATCCCTTACGCCGCACCGCCGTTCGGCGCCGACCGGATGCGGCCGCCCCGGGCCCCCGAGCCGTGGAGCGGCGTGCGCGACGCGCTCGTCCCCGGCCCCAGCGCCCCGCAGCCCGGCTACGCCCCCGCGATGGCCGGCCTGCTGGTGGAGGCCGGCCCCCAGGGCGAGGACTGCCTCAACCTCAACGTCTGGACGCCGTCGCCGCATTCGTCCGGCGAAGGACTGCCCGTCATGGTGTGGATCCACGGCGGCGCTTTCCGCAACGGCTCCGGCTCGCTGCCCACCTACGACGGCACCGTCCTCGCCCGCGACGGCGTCGTCTGCGTCACCCTGAACTACCGGCTCGGCGCCGAAGGCTTCCTGCTGCTGCCCGACGGCACCGCCAACCTCGGCCTGTTGGACCAGATCGCCGCGCTGGAATGGGTGCGCGACAACATCGCCGCGTTCGGCGGCGACCCCGGCAACGTCACCGTCTTCGGGCAGTCCGCCGGAGCGATCGGCATCACCGCGCTCATGACGATGCCCTCGGCCGACGGCCTGTTCCGGCGCGCCATCACCCAGAGCGGCGCCGGACACCACGCCCACACCCCCGAGACCGGGCGCCGCATCACCGAACGCCTGGCCGAACTCGCCGGTGTCGAGTGCACCCTCGAAGGCCTCGCCGCCGTCCCGCCCGCGGAGTTGGCCGCGGCCAACAGCCGACTCGCCCAGGAGATCGCCCGCAGCACCGAACCCGCCCAGTGGGGCGAGTCCGCCGGCGGCGGCACCACCGTCCTTCCGGTCGCCGGTACCGCCACGCTGCCCGAACGCCCCGTCGACGCCATCGCCGCCGGCGCGGGCCGCCACCTCGACCTGCTCACTGGCGTCACCGCCGAGGAATTCCGCCTGTTCCTCGTCCCGCTCGGCATGGCCGACCGCATCAACGACGGCTTCCTGCACGGCTTCCTCGCCGCCCTCGGCCTCGACCCCGTGGCCGCGCGCGCCACCTACGCCGAGACCCGACCGCATGCCACCGCCGCCGACCTGTTCTCGGCCGTGATGACCGACCACGGCTACCGCGTGCCCGCCCTCCGCATCGCCGAGGCCCGCGCCGCCCACGGCGCGGACACCTGGTTCTACGAATTCACCGAACCCTCCCCGGCCCTCGATGGCGCCCTCGGCGCCTGCCACATGGCCGAACTCGGCCCCGTCTTCGGCCACTTGAACGACCCGCTGCTGAACAACCCCCTGCTCTCCGCACACCTCCGCAGCGCCTGGACCACCTTCGCCCACCACGGCCACCCCACCGCCGACCAGCTGCCGCCCTGGCCCCCCTACCTCCCCGGCCGCGCCGTCATGCGCCTGAACGCCACCGCGTCCGGCGTCCACCACGACCCGGCCCGCGCCGAGCGACTCCTCTGGACGAAGCTGCGCTGACCGCGACCGCGACCGCGACCGCGCCCGGCGCGCCCGGCCAGGGCGGGCCATCGACGTCAAGGCTCCTCGACCAGGCCGGTGGCGAAGGGGAAGTTCTCCAGGAACTCGCGCCGCCGGAGATCTGGTTCGGCCTCGGCCAGGTCGGCGAGAACCCGTATCCGGGCAGCGTATTCGACCTCCCAACGGCCTTTCCTTCGTCGCGAGTTAAGGTGCAACCGTGATCGGCATTCCGGAGGACTTCGCGCGGAGCACCGTGGCTCGGGAGGGCGAACCGGGGCGGGAGTGGGTGGCAGGGTTGCCCGCGCTGGTCGGGGGGCTGCTGGAGCGGTGGGGGTGTCGGCCGGACGGGGCGGTGGGGCACGGGCAGGTCGGGGTCGTGGTGCCGGTGCGGACGGCCGACGGGGGGCCGGCCGTGCTGAAGGTCTCGTTCCCGCACCCGGGCAACGCACATGAGGCGGACGCGTTCGCCGTCTGGGGCGGCCGCGGTGCGGTGCGGCTGCTCCGGCGCGACGACGCCCGGTTCGCGATGCTGCTGGAGCGGGCCGGCCGGCGCACCCTCGCCGAGCACCCGGACGTCGCCGTGGACGAAGCCGTCGCCATCGCCGGACGCCTCACCCACCGGCTGGCGGTGCCCGCGCCGCCCGGACTGCCACGCCTCGCCGACCGGTCCGGGCAGTGGGCGGCCGACCTCCGCAGGGACGCCGACCGGCTGCCCCGGCCGCTGCCGCGCCACGTGGTGGATACCGCGATCGCCACCGTCCGCGAACTCGGGCCCGACCAGCCCGATACCCTCGTCCACGGCGACCTGCACCTCGGCAACATCCTGCCCGCCGAGCGCGAACCCTGGCTGGCCATCGACCCCAAGGGCTACGTCGGCGACCCGGCCTACGACGCAATCACCCTGCTCCGCAGCCGATTTGACGACCTGCTCGCCGCAGGCGACCTGCGGCGGGCCGTGCTGCGCCGACTCGCGATCTACGCCGAAGCCGCCGAACTCGACCACCGGCGCGTCCGCCGCTGGGCCCAGGCCCGCGCGGTGAGCGCCGCCCACTGGGGGCGGGAGCACGGCGACCCGGACTGGCTGGTCGAAGTCACCGACCGGATTGCGCAGTTGCTGTGCGGCAACCACCCGTCCCGCACGCGGAGTACGGGCCGGGTCGAGACCTGAGACTCCACGCCGGTTACCTGCGCGGAAAGCGGAGGTTGCCGTCCGGGAACGGACGCCGGTGCCGGCCCGAGCTGCGGCGGGGCCGTCTTGAACTGGCGGCCGGGGATGCAGGATGCTCACTCGCGGAGGATCAACCTGCTTTGGGCGGAGGAGAGTTGGACTGGGCTCACGCGGCCGGTTACGGCGCCGTCGGGGGAGCGGTGGTCGAACTGGTGGTCGCCAATGGGCGGTTGCTGGCGTGGCAGGCGGCGCGGCACCGGGCGCGGCAGGAGAGACGGCGGCGAATGCCGCCGCTGCGTCATTACGTCGACTTCTCGGCGGACCTGGCGGCCGGGCTGAGCCGGATCGCACTCGGGGCGGTCACGGGGTGGCTGCTGCACACCCAGATCACCGGACTGTACGCGGCGGTGGCGGCCGGGGCCTCGGCGCCCGCGCTGTTGCGGCAGATCGGGTCGTTCACCTCCGCGCAGGCCGTCCTGAGGGGCGAAGAACCGCCGGTGGCCGGGGAGCCCGAAGACCAGAGGCCCGTGCCGGTGCCGGGGCGGCCGGGGGAGGTCGGGTCATGAGCTTCGGACGTCGCTACCGGGACTCGCTCATGGCCGATGGGCCGACGCCGGTCCCGTTCCGCCCCCGACTCGGGCCCGAAGTGCCCTGGTGGCGGCGCTACTTGGCGTCGCTCGTCGGTGTCGAGCCGACCGCGAGGACGGAACGTGCGGCGGACGCGCCGGTGCGGGAGACCGGGTTCGTGGTGCTGCGCCCGATGGTGCAGCTGAAGACGGCTGCCTGGGTGGGCCCGCGCGGAAGGGTGGAGGTGGCACGTCGGCGGCGCGTTCGGTTGACGCCCGGGCTGGCTTTCGCCGCGGCCGCTGCCACCGTGCTCGCCGGTGTGGTTCTGTTCGTCCCGCACGGTACCGACCGCGATCCGGCGGTGCCGCCCCCGGCGCCCTCGTCGTCCGCTTCCCGCGGTGCCGCACCGGCGGGCTGCGGCGAGGCGCAGCGGGCGCTGGACGCGTACCGGGCAGCGTCGGCGTCAGCGTCGGCGTCGGCGGGGACGGGCGGCGCGGGGCAGGCCGCCTCGGCGCGGGCGGCGAACATCGCTTTGCAGTCCGCGAGTTCGGAGGCGGACCCGTATGTCCGGACGGTGATCCTGAGGCTGGCGGACGAGTTCCGGGAACTGAGCCTCCGCCTGGACGGCACGGCGAGCGGCGATCCCGGGCAGGCGGTGGCGGACATCGAAGCCGACACCACGCTGCTCGAACACCGGTGCGCGGAGAGCCTGTTCGATTCGCCCTGACCTTCGGCGTCCAGGGCCGAGCAATCCGGATGAGGAAAGCGGAAGTTGACGGTCAGTTCGGGCCGCGGACTGTCAGCGGCGGATGGGAGGGTGCTCGGATGGACACCCGCCTGCACGCCATCGCCGAGTACTGGAACGACGCCGCTCCCGCCTTCGACCAGGAGCCCGATCACGGGCTGGGGGCCGAGGCCACCCGACAGGCCTGGGTACGGCGGGTGGCCGAGTGGGCGCCCGGCGGGCCGCTGGACGTGCTGGACGCCGGGTGCGGGACGGGGTCGCTGTCGCGGCTGCTGGCGGAGGCCGGGCACCGGGTGACGGGGGTGGACCTGGCGGCCGAAATGGTGGAGCGGGCCCGGGCGAAGCTGGCCGGGGCGGGGCTCGCCGGGCGGTTCATGGTGGGGGACGCCTCGCGGCCGCCCGTCGGAGCCGAACGGTTCGACGCCGTGCTCTGCCGGCACCTGCTGTGGACGCTGCCCGACCCGGAGGCGGCGCTGCGGCACTGGACCACCCTGCTGCGCCCGGGCGGCCGGTTGGTGCTGATCGAGGGCCGGTGGCGCGAGGCGGGCGCGGAGTCGGAGCCGTACGCGGAGGGCGTGGGCGAGCTGCCGTGGGCGGGTGGTGCGAGCGCGGAACAACTTGCCCGTGCGGTAGGGCCGTTGGTGCGTGAACTGCGGGTGGAGCCGCTGTCGCGGGACGCCGAACTGTGGGGCGGTCCGGTGTCGGACGAGCGGTACGCGGTGCTGGCGACCGTCTGAGGCGGGGCGCCGGTCAGGGCGACCGTGCTGGAGCGGGGTCAGCCGGCGGCGCGCCGGTCGTCGGCGACCACGCCCAGCCAGACCTGGGCGGCGTCGTCCAGCGGGACGTCGAGCGCGGCGCACAGGCCGACCACGGTGCCGAAGCCGGGGCTGGGGAGACGGCCCATCTCGATCTTGCGGAGGGTCTCGGGGGAGATGCCGGCGCTCTGGGCGACGGCGACCGGGTCGCGGCCGGCCCTGGTTTCGCGGAACAGCGCGCCCAGGCGCCGGCCGGCTTCGATCTGCTCGGGGGTGAGGGGGATTCGCACCATGCCGCCACGCTACCGATCGCGGTGGCCCGCCGTCGCCCCGCCCGGGAGCCCGGCGGGATCCGGAGGACAGGGCCTATCGCACCGGCAGCTCGGGTTCGCCGTCCTGCCGGGGGCCGAGGATGCGGCGGTCCGCGGCATCGATCCGGACGTCGTCGATGCTGGCTTCGCGCCGCCGCATCAGGCCGGTCGGGTCGAACTCCCACAGCTCGTTGCCGTGGCTGCGCCACCACTGGCCTTCGTCGTCGTGCCACTCGTACTGGAAGCGGACGGCGATCCGGTCGCCGTCGAACGCCCACAGGTTCTTGCGCAGGGCGTATTCGTGTTCGCGGGCCCACTTGGCGGTGAGGAAGGCGATGATCTCGGCGCGGCCGGTGAGGAATGTGTCGCGGTTGCGCCACACCGAGTCGGGTGTGTAGGCGAGGGCGACGCGCTGCGGGTCGCGGCTGTTCCAGGCGTCCTCGGCGGCCCGGACCTTGGCGAGCGCGCTGTCGCGGGTGAACGGCGGGTGGGGCGGTCGGTCCTCGGTCATGGTGGGCCCCTCGTTCGGAAGGTGGAGAACGGCCGTTCTCCATCGGCGTCGGACGCTAGGCTAGGGAACGACCGTTCTCCACGTCAATCCCCCGCAGGAGTGCGCCGATGCCCGCCCCGCTCACCGAAGAACAGACCCGGCAGGACCACGAGAAGCTGCTGGACGCCGCCGAAGCGCTGTTCTACGAGAAGGGCATCCGCGCGGTCGGCATGGACGAGGTGCGGGCCGCCTCGGGGCTGCCGCTCAAGCGCATCTACCGCCTCCACCCCACCAAGGACGACCTGGTGGTGGCCGTGCTGCGCCGCCGTGACCTGCGCTGGCGGGGCGGGCTCACCACCGCCGCCGAGGCGCACGCCGAGCCGCGGGCCCGGCTGCTGGCCGCGTTCGACTGGCTGGCCGACTGGTGTGCCGAGCCGGGCTTCCGGGGCTGCGCCTGGATCAACGCGTTCGGCGAGATGGGTCCGGCCTCGCCGGCCGTGCTCGAGGAGGTCCGTTCCCACAAGGACGCCTTCCACCGGCAGCTGGCCGACTGGTGCGCCGCCGCCGGCCTCGCCGAGCCCGCGCCCGTCCAACTGCTCGCCGAGGGCGCCATCGTCACCGCCGCGATCGCCGGTACCGACGCCCCGGCCCGGCAGGCGCGCGCCGCCGTCGAGGCGATGCTGGGGAGCGGGTCCGACGGCAGCTGAAGTGGGCGGTATTTAAATACCGTTCTGCTGCTAGGGTGTCCCCGTCCCGCCGGTATTCAAATACCGGCAGCCTCGGAGCGGGCGGCGCGCTGCCGCTGTGCAGGGAGCGTGTCGTGATCGAGTACAAGACCCCACAGGCCATCGAGAAGATGGCCGTCACCGGCCGGTTCGTCGCCGAGACGCTGGCCGAACTGTCCGCGATGGTCGAGCCCGGCCGCCAGGTGATGGACCTGGAGCACCAGGCCAGGAAGCTGATCGAGAAGCGCGGCGCGGTCTCCTGCTACTGGGACTACGCGCCGTCGTTCGGCCGCGGCCCGTTCCGCAACGTGATCTGCCTGTCCGTGAACGACGCGGTGCTGCACGGGCAGCCCCACCCCTATGTGCTGCGCGACGGCGACGTGATCAGCCTGGACTTCGCGGTGTCGATCGACGGCTGGGTCGCCGACTCCGCCGTCACCGTCATCGCGGGCACGGCCGCCGAACAGGACGTCCGCCTGATCGACTCCACCCGGGCCGCCCTGGACGCGGCGATCGCCGCCGCGGTGCCCGGCAACCGCACGGGCGACCTGTCGGCGGCCATCGCCAAGGTCGGCCACGCGGCCGGCTACCGGATCAACACCGACTTCGGCGGCCACGGCCTGGGCCGCACCATGCACGAGGACCCGCACATCGCCAACATCGGACGGGCGGGGCGCGGCCTGGAACTGCGCCCCGGGCTGACGCTGGCGCTCGAGCCGTGGTGGTGCACCGGCACGGCGGAGCTGCGGGTGGACCGGGACGGCTGGACGCTGCGCTCGGCGGACGGCTCGCGCGGAGCGCACTCCGAGCACACCGTGGCGATCACCGAGGACGGGCCGCGGGTGCTCACCGCGCTCTCCTGAGCCGCGTTGTCTGAGCCGCGCTGTCTGAGGCGCACCGCCCTGAGGCGCACCGCCCTGAGGCGCACCGTCCTGAGGCGCCGATTTCGCCACGGTCGGTGCCTGGCGAGTGAGCGGACCGTGACCGCTGTGGCCCGGCCCACCGCCGGAAGGGCGGGCGATCGGCAGTCGGTTGCCGGTCGACTGCGCGGCGTGTGCGGTGCGCCGGTGGGGGAGGCCGAAAGCCGGTGAGGCCGGTCACAAGGCGGGCCGGCCGGGCCCGGAAAATCGCGGGCCGACGGGCCGCGGAAGCCCGATTTACCGCCGGTAATGCGGCTCTGACCTGCACAGACCTTCGAATGCTTGGACATCGGCCAGAACGCCCGTAGCTTCGTAACCAGTGCAGGGCGCACTACCCGGGATCACCCGACATCAACGCCCCGGAGCGGCCCCCGAGCCGCACCGCACGGGCAGGGTGACCGCGACGGAGAGCAGGTCGGTCAACCGACCGCACCGTCCGATCAACAGGCGTGAAGCAGCAGGCCCGCCAGGGCCCTGGTTCCGCCTTGCCTGCCCGGGGCAGCCGAAAGGATTCGCATGATCTTCCGTAACGAGACCGCCACCGCCACGACCGCCGCCACCACCGCCGAGAAGGGCAGCCGTACCCGCAAGCGCGTCCGTGCCGCCATCGTGGCGGGTGCCGCAGTGGCCGTTCTGCCGGTGGCCGGACTCGTCACGGCGACCGGGGCCCACGCCGCCGACGCGTCCACCTGGGACAAGGTCGCCCAGTGCGAGTCGACCGGCAACTGGGCGATCAACTCCGGCAACGGCTTCTACGGCGGTCTGCAGTTCACCAACTCCACGTGGGCCGCGTTCGGTGGCACCGCGTACGCCCCGCAGGCCAACCTGGCCACCAAGGCGCAGCAGATCTCCGTCGCCGAGAAGGTGCTCGCCTCCCAGGGCCCCGGCGCCTGGCCGGTCTGCTCGGTCGTCGCCGGTCTGAGCAAGTAATACGGTCTGACCAAGTATTACGGTCACCCGCTGACCGGTCCGCCCCGCCGGACCATCCGTACACGCCGACGGCCGCCCCTCACCTCGGGAGGGAGCGGCCGTCGGCGTGTCCGCGTTTCCGGGGACGCGGCGGGTCCGCGGTCGGCTGGGGCGCCGATCAGTCGAACCAGTCGGGCTCGGCGGCGTCGATCAGCTCGCGCAGCGTCGGCCGGTCGTGGAACGCGCCGGACAGCAGCGCGCCGAGTTCGCGCAGCGCCGCCGCGTCCTCGCCGTAGGCCACGAACATGCCGGCCTCCGGGTCGTAGCCGAACCGGCCCTCCAAGTGCGGCGCGCGCGAACGCACCGCGGAACGGGCCACCGCCTCCCAGCTGTAGCCGCCGTTCGGCTGCCCGGCGGCCTCGAACACCTCGTCCACCGCGACCATCCGATCGTCCGACAGCAGCAGGCAGTACGAGCCGGGCCGGTGGTCGTACTCGAAGAACCGCAGGGGGGCGTACATCTCACGATCAGTCATGGCCCGGACGGTATCGGCGGCCACCGACAGCCGGGAGACGGATCAGAACGGGTCCGGCACCGCGTTGTCGTTCTCGTCGTAGAAGGTGGTGCGCTCCAGCACGCCGGGCAGCGTGTGGATCAGGTACATCTCCCAGTCGGTGACGCCCGGGGCGCGTTCCCAGGTGGCGGCGTAGGCGGGGATCCGGCCGTTGGCGTCGAACGGGAAGGTGCGCATGCCGTCCTCGTACGCGCGGCCGCGGGCCAGCACGTTGGGCAGGTCGGCCTTGCTGAGGTCCTTCAGTGAGACGTGGATCCGATAGTTCGGGTCCTCGAGCCGGCCGATCAGCTCCCGGCGCAGCTGGGCCTTGGTGAGGTCCATCAGGTGCTCGTAGCCGTACCGTTCGGCGAACGGCTGCACCCGGCCGCCCAGTCCGAGCGCGAGGTTGCGGGGCGGCGGGACGGCGGACGCGGGTGTCGGGGCCTCGACCTCGTCGGTGCCGCTGATCACGGCCCGCTTGCCGTTCACCAGCGTGACCGCCGCGCCGCCGGTGTTGAGTGTGTCGTCGAACGCGCGCTCGGCGGCGGTCGGTGGCCGGGACGGGTCGCGCAGCGACAGGCCGCGGTAGGTGCCGTCGCCCTGGGTGGCCAGGGCGTCGAAACGGCGGGTCGGCCCGGCCGTGCCCGCGTTCGCCATCGCGAACTTGGTCAGCGCGCCGGGGGACAGCACGGCGTCGACCGGCCGGGGGTCGACCGTGACGCCGTGCCGGTCGGCGTACGAGTCGAACGGCCCGCGACGCAGCGCGCCGGAGGCCCGGTCGCCGCCGTCGGTGCGGGTGGCCGTGACGGACGGCCGGGCGCGGTCGACGGCGGTGCCCGGGTCGGTGGCGGCGGGCGGGGTGGCGAGCCGGGCGAGCAACTCGGTGGCCATCTGGTCCACCAGGTAGCCGCGGGCGCTCTGCAAGGTGCTGCGCTTGGAGGCCAGTTCGCCCTTGCGCTTGTCCAGGTCCGCCTGCCCGGACTTGATCGCTTCGCCTTCGTCCGCGATCTTGTTGGCCTTGTCCTTGAGCTGTTTCTGTTCGGAATTGATCGCATCGGCTTCGGCGTTCAGCGCATCCGCGACGGACGGCGGCGCACCGTTCGGGTACTGCGCGACCACCTCGTTGTGCTGCCGGATCTTCTCGTCGTTGGCGTCGAGCGCGTCGAGCACCGCCTTCGACTGCTCGTTGTACGCGCTGGTCCGCCGGTCCAGGTCCGCCTGCTGCCCGTCCAGGCTCTGCTGGGTCGGCAGCTCGGCCAACTGGCGGTTGAACGTGGTGAGCTGGTTGTTGAGGGTGGGGGAGTAGGCGCTGCTAGGGGCGACCGGCTCGATCGCGGCCGCGCCGGCCGAGGAGGCCGCGCCGTCCGAGGAGGCCGCGCCGGCCGGTGGCGCGAGGGCGAACAGGAGGGCCGTGCAGGTCAGTACGAGGGACGCCAACTTCCGCAGCCGGCCCGTCACTTGGCACGCTCCGCCATCCGGTCGGCCAGCGCGCGGGCGGCCGGGCGGCCGTCTCCGGCCTGGCAGACCGCCGACTGGAGCACGGTCGACCCGGCCAGCCGGGCCTCCCGGTAGCACGCCCAGCCGTCGCCGTGGTCCTGGGTGGCCGTCCAGGTCAGCGCGGTGTCGGTGGCGCTGTCCACCCGGTACGTCCAGCGCGAGGCGTTCGCGCCGGAGGCGTCCCGGACGGCGGCGGTGCACGCCTTGAGCCCGTCGGCGAGCGTGCCGAACACCTCCGACGCCAGGTCGGCGGTGGCGTACCGGCCGACGGTCTGGGTGGCGGTGTGGTCCGCCGACGCGGCGGAGTCCTGCTGCGCCACCGACACGAACGCCGTCCAACCCCCCTGATAGACAACGGTGGTGGCCGGTCCGACCGCCACCGAACAGCCCGGCGGGTCGGCCGGCAGCGGGGGCGCCGGTTCACTCGCCCGGGTCTGCTCGTTCAGCGTGCTGCCGACTGCCTTGCTGACCTCGTCCGCGGGCAGCACCACCGCCTGGACCGTCCCCGCCACCACCCGTGGCGAGGCGTCGTTCGCGGGCCACAGCCACCACGCCACGCCGGCCGCCACCGCGACCAGCAGCGCCGCGCCGGCCCCGATCAGCCGCCACCGCCCGGACCGGCCGGGCGCCTTCGCCTCGCTCCCACTGCTCATCGGACTGCTCATGGGCTCTCCCAAGTTCCTCGACGGCCGACACCGCCGGGCGGCGGCGCCGGAAGGAAATCAGGTGCGGCCGGTGGCCCGGCCGTCGCCAACAGTGTCCGGTCACCTGCGGTGAAAGCGAAGCGATTTGAGCGAATGCGACGTTTCCGTCGGGCGGCTGTGGGAGGCTACCGCCGCTCCTCGGGCCCCTCCTCGTCGCCGCCTTTCTCCGGCTCGGGCTTCGGCTCGGGCACAGCTTCGGTCTCCTCCGGCTCCGGTTCGGGCGCGACGAACTCGACCGCCACGCGCTGCTCGGGGCGGCGTTCCTCCTGGAGGGCCAGCGACTCCAGCACGTCCTGGTCAGGTCCGGTCAGCGGCGGCTGGAGCAGCGAGCGCGGCCACAGCCGGCGGGCCAGCACCACGTTCGTCTCGGACGCGTACACGGTGATCTGGGACGCCAGGTACAGCCAGGACAGCAGGCCGATGACCGTCGCGAAGAAGCCGTACACGGCGGTGGCGTGCCGCAGTTGATGCGCCACCAGCACCGCGCCGAACGCCTGCAGGACGGTGAACAGCGGGCCCGCGACCAGGCTGCCCGGCAGCAGGCGGCGGGTCGGCACCTCCTTCGGCGTGAGGATCCGCAGGCAGGCCATGAACACCGCGGTGTTCAGCACCGCCGACAGCAGCAGCCCGCCGACCCGGGCGAGCGTGCCCGCCAGCGTGGTGCCGACCAGCGCCGCAGCGGCCGTGGTCACCACCAGTCCGATGCCCAGCGCGCCGAACAGTGCCAGGCTGCGGGCCAGCCGCGGCCAGTAGCCGGGCCGCCGCACGCCCGGGACGTTCCACACCTCGGCCATCGTGTGCTGCAAAACCTGCGCGATGCCCAGCGCGCCGTACAGCAGGCCGAGGATGCCGATCACCAGCGCCAGCCCGCTGCCCTGCACCGAGTGCACGTTCTCCCGCAACTGGTCGCCGATGATCGGAAAATCGGCCAGCGCGGAGTTGACCACCGCCTCCTGCGCCCCCGGATGACCGTGCAGCACGAAGCCCAGCACGGTGGAGAGCAGGAGCAGCAGCGGGATCAGCGACACGAAACCGTAGTAGGTGATCAGTGCGGCCAGCAGCCCGCCCCGGTCGTCGCCGTACTTCTTGATCACGCCGAACACCGCGGCCGGCGGCCGGTGCCGCTGCTGGGTGCGGTCGACGGCACGCAGCGCGCGCTCGATCGGATTCACTGGCAGTCCTTCCTGCTTGCCGGTTGGCACCCCCGCACCTATCGCGGACCGGTACGGACCGTCACCCACCGGCGGGCCGCGCTCCCCCGAACGGGGGAGCCAAGTCCCCTGTCCGGGGGAATCGACCCACCCCCGGCGATTGGGATCGTCGGAGCCATGACGACACCGAACCTCCCGGCAAATACCCGCCGGGGCCGCCTGCGGACGCTCATCTGCGCCGGAACGATCGCCGCCACGCTGCCCTACCTGACGCTGAAGGCCGCCTGGGTCGCGGGCAGCAGCATCGGCGTGCACGGCGACGGCATGCACAGCGGCGCCATGATCGGCGCCAACCTGGCGACCCTCGGCATGGACGCGATCGCGGCCGCCCTCGCACTCGCCCTGGCCCGCCCCTGGGGACGGCGGATCCCCGGCTGGCTGCTGATCCTGCCGATGTGGGTGGCCACCGGCCTGCTCGCACCGATCGCCCTGGTGGTACCCGTCGCGGCCGTGGTCGGCGCGCTCACCGACGGCTTCTCCTCCTCCGGCAACCCGGGCCAGGACTTCATCGACGGCTGGGTGTACGCCCTGGTCTACGGCGGGTTCGGCCTCCAGGCACTCGGACTGGTCGCCGGGTTCGTGCTGCACGCCCGCGAGCGCTGGGCCGGCGTGTTCACGCTGCGCCTGCGCGACCTGCCCACCGGCCCGGCCGCCGGGGCACGCCGGCTGATCGCGGCCGGGGTCGCCGCGTTCGGCCTGATCCCGGTGGGCATCCAGCTGTCCTGGGCGTTCGGCAGCCACGCCCTTCGCCCCGGCGACACCCGCACGGCGAGCCAGTCCCTGATCGTCGACAGCGGGTACGCCCTGATCATCCTGGCCGGCCTGATCGCCATGCTGGCGGTGACCCGGCAGCGGCAGGACGGCCGGCCCGCCCTCCGGTGGCTGATCACGGCCTGGGTGGGCACCGGGACGGCCTTCGGCTGGGGGCTCTTCTGGCTGATCTCCTCGTCCCTCAGCACCCCGCTGAACAAGGGCGACGACATGCGCGGCCTGGCACTCGTCGGCGGGTTCCAGACGCTGGCGGGCGCGGTGCTCGCCACCGTGCTGGCCCTGATGGTGGTCCAGGCCGCCGCCGCACCCGCCGGGCAGGGGGCGTCCGAGGACGGCGGCGACCGGAGTGGGATGATCCCGGCGTGACGCTACGGGGGGAGGTCCGCCGGACCGCCCGGGCCCTGATCGGCCGGGCGGCCCTGCGGCGCTGGGCGCTGCTGATCCTGGGCGGCGCGATGATGACGCCGTTCTGCTTCGTGACCAACATCGCCCTCGGATTCGTCCTCGAACCGACAGCCCCGGCCACCTCGCTGCTCCGGTCACTGGTGTTCCAGATCGTCGCCTACCTGGCCGCGCTGCCACTGGTCGCCGCCACCGCCGCGACCCTCCCCTCCGTCCGGCAACTCGAGTCGGCGATCGTCCGGACCCTGCTCCCGGTCGGCCCCTGGGGCGAGCGCCCGGACGACTGGACGGCCTCGCGCGGACGGACCGCCGCCTGGGCCGTCCTGCACCTCGGACTCGGCGCGCCCGTCTCCGGGGCCACGCTGGCCGTCCCGCCCGCCGTCGTCGTGCTGCTGACCGTCCGCCCGTTCCTGGACTCGCCCCCCGGATGGCTGGGCGCCGTCCCGGCCTGGCTCGGCCCCGCCGCCGGCCTGCTGCTCGCCGTGCTGCTGCCGACGGCCGCCCGGGCGGCGGGCCTGGTACTCGAGCGCTCCGCGCCCGCGCTGCTCGGACCGTCCGCCGCCGAGAAACTCGCCGAGGCCGAACGCCACAGCGCCCGCCTCGCCGAACGCAACCGCCTCGCACGGGAGTTGCACGACTCCGTCGGCCACGCACTCGGCGTGGTCACCCTGCAGGCCGCGGCCGCCGGCCGGATCCTCGACCGCGACCCGGAGTACGCCCGCCGCGCCCTCGCCGCCATCGAGGAAGCCGCCCGGTCGGCCGCCGACGAACTCGACCACGTCCTCGGCCTGCTCCGCGAGGAGAGCCCCGGCCGCACCCCCCAACCCGACCTGCGCGACATCCACCGCCTCGCCGACACCGCCCGCGCCACCGGCTCACCCGTCGCACTCACCGTCGGCGACCTCGACACCACACCCGCCGTGGTCTCCCGCGAGGCCTACCGCATCGTCCAGGAAGCCCTCACGAATGCTCTCCGCCACGCCGCCGGCGCACCCGTGGACGTGACCGTCGAGGCCGCCGCGGGCGAGCTGCGCCTGCGGATCTCCAACCCCCTGCCCGCTGCGCGCCGCCCCACCCGCCGGGGCGGCCGAGGCACCCGCGGCATCGCCGAACGCGCCCAACTCGTCGGCGGCCACGCCGAGTTCGGCCCGATCGACGGGCACTGGCAAGTGACCGCCCGACTGCCGATCACCCTGGCCCGCCCTTTCACCGAACCACCGACCGCCCCGGAGGGGACCTGTGAGCGCTGACCCCATCCGGGTGCTGATCGCCGACGACGAACCGCTGGTCCGGTCCGGCCTGGCCGTGATCCTCTCCGCCGAACCCGACATCGAAGTGATCGGCGAGGCCGAGAGCGGCGCCCAGGCCGTCGCACTCGCCCGCACCCTGACACCCGACGTGGTGCTCACCGACGTCCGGATGCCCGCACTCGACGGCATCCAGGCCGCCCGGCGGATCCTCGACACGGTCGTCCCCGCCCCCCGGGTCGTGGTCATCACCACCTTCGAGAACGACGACAGCGTCCACGACGCGCTGCTCGCCGGGGCCGCCGGCTTCCTGCTCAAACGCTCCCGGCCGGAGGCCATCGTGCAGGCCGTCCGGCTGGCCGCGTTCGGCGACACCCTGATGTTCCCCGACTCGGTGCGGGACCTGGCACTCCGTCACCGCCGCGAGGCCACCCCGTTCGCGCACCCGCTCTCCGACCGCGAACAGGAAGTGCTGCGCCTGATGGCCGCCGGACTCGGCAACGCGGAAATCGCCAGGTCGCTGTTCCTCGGCGCGGAGACCGTCAAGACCCACGTCGCGAACATCCTCACCAAGCTCGGCGCCCGCAACCGCACCCACGCCGTGGTCATCGCCTACCGCTCCGGCTTCGTCGCCCCCTGACCGTCACCGCCTCCCCGGCGGCCGCCGACAGGACCGCCCCGAGCTCGGGGGTGAAGGTGAGCGGCCCGAGCGGCGTCCGGACGGTGGGCGCGGCGACGGGCACGCGTCGGCGGGGGAGGCGCGGCAGCAACTCGGCGGTCATCGGCGGGGTGCGGTCGGCGCTGTCGCCCGGTTTCCCGGGTGTGCCGTCAGAGGTAGTCCTCCAGGCGGCCGATGGCGAAACCCTCGGCGGTGGCGGTGTCGACGACGCGGCGCAGCATGTCGGACATGGTGCCGTTCCAGCCGGCGGCCGGGGCGCGGAAGTGGGTGAGGATGATGTCGCCGGAGTGGAGCATCTCGTCCGAGTAGCGGTACTCGAGGTGGTCGGGGAACGCCTCCTCGGTCCACAGCACGACGGCCGTGACCCCGCAGGACGCGGCGGTGCGCAGGGCGGCGGGGGTGTATTCGCCGTACGGGGGACGGAAGAGGTAGGGGCGGGTGCCGATCTCCTCCTCCAGGCGGTCCTGCTGGTCGCAGATCTCGCGGCGGAGCGCGTCGGCGCCGAGACGGCGCAGGTCGGGGTGGTTGATGGTGTGGTTGTTGACGGACACGCCGCGGTCGTTCATGGCGCGGAAGTATCCGTAGTCGGAGCGGGCCAGGTAGTCGGAGACGAACACGGACATCGGCACGCCCAGTTCGGCGGCCATCTCGGCGAACTCCGGGTCCTTCTCGGCGCCGTCGTCCACGGTCAGGAACACCACGTTGTCCTCGGTGGGGACGCGGCGGACGACCGGCGGCAGGCCGTCGGCGAGGAGCACGTTCGGCCCCTCGGTGAGCTCCGGTTTCTCGGCGGGCGCGGCGGGCGCCTTCAGCGGGAGGGCGGCCAGGCCCCAGCGTCGGGCGGCCGTGAGCGCGGCCTCCCTCTCCCGCGACTGCCGCTCCGCTGCGGACAGTTGACCGTTCATCTCCTGGCCGGCCGCGCCCCCCGGGGCGGCGGCGGCCGGCTGGACGGCGGGTGGCGCGGCGGGGGCGGAGGCGGCGTGGGTGTCGCCGTCGTCCTGGGAGTGCAGGGCGGCGCAGCCGGTGGTGAGGGCGGCGAGCGCGGTGAGGGCGGCGAGGTGGCGGCGGTGCGAGGGCCTGCGGCCACGGTTCTTCGTCGGCATACCGGCCGATGATCCCCTTGTCGCACCATGAGTAATCGGTTCCTCACTCGGCCGGCGCACGTTCGTTCCTCGTCGGCCCCTCGTTCGGCGTGCCGTCGCACTGTCACCACTGTTCGAGCGCCCGCGCGGGTCGTGCGCCCCCGTACGACCATGGCGCGCCCTGGCGGGGGAGATGCGGCCGACGGGAAGATAGGGTCTTCGCCGCGTGCGCGGCGGTCGTCGTCAGGGGAGGAGTGGTTGCGATGGGTGAGCACGAGAAGCCCGCGCCGGACCCGGGCCAGGGCACCCCGCCGCCCGGGACCTCGGACGGGCAGGTACCGCCCCCGCCGCCAGGCACCGGCAAGCGGCGCAAGTAGGCGCGGTGGCAGAGGAATTGGACCTGCCGTCGTACCGCGACCGGCTCGACCGGACAATGGCGGAACGCGGCGCGTGGCCCGAGGGCTCGCCGTGGGTGCGTGACGCGGTGGCGGCACTGCCCCGGGACGGGTTCGCGCCCGGGCGCCTGTGGCGGTGGGACGGCCTGGCCTGGCAGCCCGTGGACCGGACGGCCGATCCGGCGGGCTGGGCAAGTGAGTTGTACCGCTCGCCGGACGAGGCCGCGGTGACGCAACTCGGCGACGGCCTGCCCACGTCGAGCCTGTCCTGCCAGGCCGTGGTCGCCGACATGGCGGACAGCCTGCGGCTGGAACCCGGGCAGCGCGTCCTCGAACTCGGCACCGGCAGCGGCTGGAACGCGGCACTACTGGCGCGGCGCGCCGGGCCCGGCCGGGTGGTCAGCGTCGAGGCGGACGCGGCTCTCGCCGCCGCCGCGGCGGAACGGCTCGCCGCCGCCGGCCTGGGCGTCGAAGTCCGCACCGGCGACGGCGACTTGGGCGCGCCCGGCCGGCCCCCGTTCGACCGGGTGATCGCCACCTACGCCGTCGAGGAGATCCCCTGGGCGTGGATCGAACAGACCGCCCCCGGCGGACGGATCGTCACCCCCTGGGGCCGCTTCGGCCACGTCGCGCTCACCGTCGCCGAGGACGGCAAGTCCGCCACCGGCTGGATGCAGGGCCTGGCCCGGTTCATGCCCACCCGAACCCAACACGCCCACCAGCAGCGGACGTTCGCCGAAATCCGCGGCACCGCAGAACCTGATCGCCGAGGCGCCACCGACCGCGACCCGGCCCAACTCGCCGACCCGTGGGGCCTGGGCTTCGCCCTGCGCGTCGCCCTCCCCGACCTGACCGTCCGCACTGGTCACGACCAGGACGGCACCAGCGCGTGGATCACCGACGGCCACTCCTCCTGGGCCGTCCTCTCCGCCCGCCCCACCGGCGGCGCCTGGACCACGCAGGGCGGCCCCCGCCGGCTCGCCGACGAACTCGAAACCGCCTGGACCGGATGGGAGACCGCCGGCCACCCCGGCGTCTACGACTACGGCCTCACCCGCACCCCCACCGAGCAGTACGCCTGGGCCAACGACCCTGACACCGGCCCTCGTTGGCCCGCGATCGGCTGCCCGCCGGGGGAACGGCGCGGCCCGACGCCGGTGTGACGGCCGGGCAGGGCCTCCGGCTCAGCCCAGCGAGGCGGCGAACGCGCCTGCGGCGGCGTTCTCCGCGGACAGCATGATCTTCCCGCGGTGTCCCACCTCGACCTGGTAGAACTTCGGTCCGGTCGGCACCATCGGTACCAGCACGTGCAGCTTGCAGGTGGTCCCGACCCGCTTGGCGTCGGCCAGCGCCCCGACGGCGACCACCTGGCCGGTCGCGTCGTAGACCGTGACCGCGGTGCCTTCGGAGATGTCGTCGTACCCCCGCAATCCGGCACAGGAGCCGTCCTCGGTGGCGGCGTTCGAGCCCGTCAGCGACATCCAGCCGCTCAGCGTGAACACCTTCGGCGTCGACTGCCGCTCGGCTGAAGCCTGCTCGGAGCCGGAGAGCCACCAGGCCGCGCCGACGCCGCCCGCGCCGACGAGCACCCCTGCCACGCCGGCTGCGACCGGGAGCAGCCAGCGCCGCGTGCGAGCGGCGGGGGCGCCTGCGGTGGGCGGCTCGGCGGGCATGGGCGGAACGGTGACTTCGGCGAGGTTCTCTTCGAGCATGGGCCCGAGCGTCGCAGCTTCTTCATGAAGCCGGGGAAGCAGTGTCTGAACTGTGATGATCGACTTCGCGATGACCGCTGGTCCCGGCCGGATCCGGGGGCGGCGGGTGGGTGTGGGGCCGCTAGGGTCTGAGGGTGATGCGTGAGTGGGTGGAGCGGGCGGTTCCCGGGCCCTGGTCGTGGCGGCTGGTGGTCCGCGAGGTGCTGGGCGGGCTCGTGGTGTGCGGGCTGGCGGCGCTGTGTCAGAAGGCGGACGGCGGGACGTGGCCGACGGGGCTGGTGGTGGGCGCGGCGGGGGTGCTGTTCCTGCTGCGGCGGGGGCTGCCGGGGCCGGTGCTGGTGCTGTCGGCGGTGGGTGTCGGCGGGCCGAGCGGGTTCCTGCCGCTGCTGGTCGCGGCGGGGTACTCGGCGGGCCGCCGGATCACCAAGCCCTGGTACGCGCCGGTGGTCTTCACGATCGGCTTCGTGCTGAACTTCGCGGCGGGCGTGCTGCAGAACCACCGCGACCACTTCCCGCTGCCCGCGCTGCTCGGCATCTGCGTGGTCGGCTACCTGCTGCTGGGCGTGCTGCCCGCCCTGTTCGGCCGGTACCGGGCGCAGCGCACCGCGCTGCTCGACAGCCTGCGCGAACGCAACGAGCAGCTGATCCGGGAGCGCGTGATGATCGCCCATCAGGCGAGGCTGCGCGAACGCCACCGGATCGCCCAGGACATGCACGACAGCCTCGGCCACCAGCTCGCGCTGATCGCCGTGCACACCGGCGCGCTGGAGGTGGACCGCACGCTCGGCGAGCGGCAGCGCGAGGCGGTCGGGGTGCTGCGGCAGGCCGCGACCGGCGCGATGCGCGAACTGCGCCAGGTGGTCGGCCTGCTGAAGGAGGACTCGGCGCCGGCGGCGGGCGGCGTGGACGCGATCGACCGGCTGGCGGAGAACTCGCAGGCGGCGGGCACGAACGTGGAGCTGCGGCACGAGGGCACGCCGCGCGAACTCGCCGCCGCCACCGGCCACGCCGCGTACCGGATCGCCCAGGAGGGCCTGACGAACGCGCACAAGCACGCGCAGGGCGCGCTGATCGTGCTGACGGTCCGGTACGAGCGGGACTCGGTGATCGTGGAGGTGGTGAACGGCCCCGGCGGGGACGGCACTTCGGCGGTGTCCGGCGGCCAGGGCCTGACCGGCCTGCGCGAGCGGGCCCGGCTGCTCGGTGGCGCGATACAGGCCACCGCGCAGCCGGACGGCGGGTTCCGGCTGGCCGGACGGCTTCCGTACACCTCGGACGGGGCGCTGGCGGCGATCCCCGAGGAAGAGGAACTGCGGGAACTGGCCGGGGAGTTGATCGGCCCCGAGAAACGCCGCCGGAGCCCCGCGATGGGCTGCGCACTGGGCGCGGCCGCGGTGCTGGGCGTGGTCGCGGTGGTCGGCGTGATCGGCGTGCTGATGTTCGTCAGCTCGATGCGCGACGCCACCGTGTCGACCAAGCTGTACGACTCGATGGAGGTCGGCCAGTCCGAGGGAATGGTGAACGCCCGGCTGCCGGTCGGCAGCGACTTCCTGACCGGCGACTTCAAGAAGTACGGCCCGCCGGTGCCGGACGGCGCGCACTGCCGCTGGTTCGCGGGTGACCTGAAGATCAGCACCGGCGACGGCCAGGACGTGACGCGGTTCTGCTTCAAGGACGGCCTGCTGCTCGAGAAGCAGCACTACCAGACCCGGCCGACCGACCGGCCCTCGTCCGGTGCGGGCGTCAACTCATCGGGATCCCCAGCTCCTTGATCCGCTTCGCGTGCTCGTCACGGATCCTGGCCAGGGCCCGCGGACGGAACGGGTCGTCGGCGGCGATCGCCGCCGCGGCCTCCAACGCCTCGTCCAGCAGGCACAGTTGGATGTCACGGCGGAGCAACACCGGGTGGTGGCGGGTCAGTTCGATGGCCGCGAGGGCCAGCTTCGGCAGGTGCACCTGCGGGTTGTCCCGGGCCAGCAGGCGGTGCGCCCGGTAGGCCTGCCACGGGGTGGGGGCTTCGCTGCCGGCCAGCAGCACCCGGGCACGCAGGGCCATTTCCTGATCGACGTGTGCGGACACACGACTCCCATCAACTCGTCCAACGGGGGCAATGCGGACGAGTCTGCGCCCGAACGAACCGCTCGGACAAGGGAAAACAACTGTGCTCCCAGTCCTACCGTGAGCGCCCGTGAACAGGCAGAATAGGGGTCGACACGCTGCCGGAGCCGGCGGCGGCGGCCAACCGGGCCTCGACCGCGTCGAGTTCGGCACACGCCTCGGCGCGCAGCGCGGGCAGCAGAGTGAGAGCGGCACGGGCCGCGTCCGGGTCGGGCTCCGGATCCCGGTGCGCCGCGGCGACGGCCTCGCGCAGCGGCAGCGTGGCCAGCGCCGTCTCCCACGCGGCGCGGTGCACGCCCGTCGCATAGCGGAACGTCAGGTACTCCAGCGGGCTCAGCGCCGGCGCGTCCTGGTCGGCCGGGCCGGCCAGTCGGTGCTCGGGCAGCAGCCAGGCGACACCGTCGCGGGCCACCAGGTCGAACGCGCGGGCCAGGTCCGGCGCGCTGGAGCCGCGGGCGGTGGCGGTCGACGCCGCCGCCAACAGCCGCTCCAGCATGGCCGCTTCACGCGGATCGGCGGTCCGGTCCGGATGCTCCTGATCGGCGAGCAACTGCTCCAGGTGGTAGCGCTGCCCCCAACTGCCCACCGAGCGGTGCATCGCCCCCGCCCGGGTCTCCCGGATCGCGGCCAGCGCCAGCGCCCGCGTGGTCAGATCACGCCGCACCGCGAACCGGTCCCCGTTCGGGAACAGCCGCTCCAGCGCACAGCGCACCGCGGCGACGGTCGGCCCGTCGTACCAGCGAAGCGTCCAACGGTGCCCGGCCTGCTCGTACTGCGGCTCGATCGGGACGCGGAACTGCACGGACAGCCGGTCGGCGATCCGCCGCGCCTGCGGGCCGCGCTGCGGCCTGGGGGAGGGGGAGGGGGTGTGCATGGCCGGAGACTAGCCAGCACCCCGCGGGGCGGCGGGCGACGCGCGGGGCGGCTCAGCCGTTCGCCGCAGCGCCCGCAGCCGTCCGGGCCGGGGCCGCCACCAGACGCGGCGCGGGCACCCGCCGACCCGCCGCCACCTGCGAATTCACCGGCCGTGCGGCGGCGCGGCCGCACGGCGCGGTGAACTCGATCGCGGCCAGCCGGGCCGCCGACGCGCGCGGCAGCAGCACCACCGACGCCACCCCCGCCGGCAGCGGCGCATCCGCCGTGACCAGCGCGCGCAGCGCCGCACCCGCCCGGCGGTGGCGCGCGAACGCATACCGCGACACCCGGCGGCCACGGCGCCGCTGACCGTCCGCGGCCTGCGCGGCCGTTGCGTCCAGCAACAACAGGTGCAGCCGCCGCCCCTGCCGGTGCGCGGCACGGGCGATCGCCCGGCGCACCCACGGCAACGCCCCGCAGTCGTGCACCACCAGCGGCCCGCCCGCCCGCAACGCGGCGTGCAGCCGCAGATAGTGGGCGCCGCGCACCAGCGGCCGGTACAGCGCGTACGGAACGCCCGGCAGGACGGCGGCGAAACGCTGCCGGGTGTGCTGGGAATCGATCACCCGGGTCCGGGCACAGCGCGCCATCAAGGTGCTCTTGCCGCTGCCGGGCAGACCCGAGACCACCAGGACGTCGTTCGCCGGATAGGCCAGCACGGCCGGCGCCGGACGGTCCGTAAGATCGTGCCGGGCGTGCGGACGCAGCAAATGATGCACACGGGCCCCCTCAAGAGTGTGCCAACGGAACGTCATGTCAACGTCATGCCCCGGGCATTGGGTTCCAGACCTGCGGCAATGCGCCTGTGACGCGGCTGTGTCCGTTCCCGGACACCCTGCACGCTTTCCGAACAAAGATCCGTGGCAGGGTGGACCGATGCGAACGGCCCCCACGGCACGCGCGTGAGGGGACAGAGGGGAATGGGTGGGCACAGATGAGGTTCTGCTTCCTGGTCGAGGAGCACTACCGCCACGACGGGATGCCGCTGGAGGTGGTCCACCACCTGCGGGCGGCCGGCCACCGGGTGGACGTACTGCGCCCCGGCGCCGAACTGCTCGACCTCGCCCGGCTGATACGCAGCGGCACCCATGACGCCTGGGTGCTGAAGACCGTCTCCGGCGGGCCGGGCCTCGGCCTGCTGGAATCCGCCGCCGCGGCCGGACTCACCACCGTCAACGACGCCCGGGCGATCCGGCCGGTCCGCGACAAGGCGCAGACCGCCGTGGTCGCCGCCCTGCACGGCCTGCCGATGCCCCGCACCTGGGCCGCCGCCGACCCCGCCGCGTTCGCCGCGATACCCGAACGGCACTACCCGCTGGTCGTCAAACCCGCCGACGGCTCCTCCGGGCGCGCCGTCCACCTCGTCCAGCACCCCTCCCAGCTCGCCGAGTTGGCGGGCCTTTCGGGCGGGGGTCTTTCGGGCGGGGGCCTGCAGATCGCGCAGCCGTACATCGCCAACGACGGACTCGACCTCAAGGTGTACTGCGCGGGCGGCGAGTTCTTCGCCACCCAGCGCACCTCGCCGCTGCACCCGCACCGGCCCGCCACCGAACGGCCCGTCCCGCTGCCCCGCGAAGTCGCCGCACTCGCCGCGCAGGTCGGCGAGGTGTTCGGCCTCGACCTGTACGGCCTCGACGTACTGATCGGACCCGACGGACCGACCGTCGTCGACATCAACGACTTCCCGAGCTTCCGGCAAGTACCGCACGCCGTCGAACGGGTCGCCGACGCCGTGGTCCGCCTGGCCCGCACCGGCTCCTCCTGGCCGACCCCCGACGCCGGTGCGCTGCTCACGCCTGCCCCCGCGCCCGCCCCTGCGCCCGCCTCGGCCTCGGCCGCCCGGTGAGGGCGCTGCGCATCGCGGTCCTGGCCCGCGACCTCGACCACCCGCTGCTCGCCGCCACCCGCGAACTCCTGTCCGCTGACGGCCATTCGACAGTACCGGCCGGCCAGGACGCGGACCTGCTGCTGCTCAAGGCACGCAGCGCCGCCGCGCTCCGACTCGCCCGCCGCTACGAACAGGCCGGTACCGCCGTGCTCAACTCCGTCGCCGCCACCGCGTTCTGCCAGGACCGCACGGCGATGGAACAGCGCGCCCGCCGCGCCGGCCTGCCGTTCGCGCCCACCGTCGCCGACGGCCCGCTCGGCGAACTCGGCTGGACCGGCCCCGTGGTGGTGAAGAGCCGGCACAGCCGGCGCGAAGACCTGGTGGCCAGGGCCGACACTCCTGAACAGTGGCGGGCATTGATCGATCGCTGGGCGCCCGAACCGGTCATCACCCAGCGGCCGATCGCCGGCGACGGCTGGGACCGCAAACTCTGGGTGGTCGACGGGCAGGTGTTCGCCGAACAGCGCCGCTCCGAACTCCACCCCGGCGGCCCCGCCCGCCGCCCCTGGACACCCGGCCCCGAAGAACGCGCCCTCGCACTCGCCGCCGGCGCCGCCTTCGGCCTCGACGTGTACGGCATCGACCTGCTGCCCGGACCCGACGGCCCGATCGCCGTCGACGTCAACGCCTTCCCCGGCATCCGCCACCAGCCCGGCGCGCCCGAGGCACTGGCCGCACTCGCCGTCCGCGTTGCCACGGCCGCCGCAGACGGTCGAGCCGCGGACGTGGGCCCGCCGCGGCTCGGGCCGCCCGCACGCGGCTGACCTGCGAACGCCGCCCGCCGGAGGCCCGGTTCCACCCGCGCCCCGCCCGATCGCGACGCCCCGGGCGACCCGTCGGTCCACCCCCACGGTCCAATCTGCGAGAATCGGGCGTCGAACGGGGCCAACGGACGAGGAGGAACGCAGTGCGCGAGGAGGAACCGCGGTCGCGGCTTCCCCAGCTCCGGCTGGACGAACTGCTGGCCGAACTGCAGGCCCGGATCGACGTGGCCCGCGGCACCCGGGACCGGGTGCACAGCCTGCTGGAAGCCGTACTCTCCGTCGGCCGGGAACTGGAACTCACCCAGGTGCTGCGCCGGATCGTCGAGGCGGCAGCAGTCCTCGCCGACGCCAAATACGCGGCACTCGGCGTGATCGGCGCCGACGGCGACACCCTCTCCCAGTTCCTCACCGTCGGCCTCAACGAAGCGGAAATCGCCAAGATCGGCCCCTACCCCACCGGCAAGGGCCTGCTCGGCGAACTCATCCGCCACCCCGAACCGCTGCGCCTGGACGACCTCCGCGAACACCCGGCGTCCACCGGCTGTCCCGCCCACCACCCCGAGATGCGCACCTTCCTGGGCCTGCCGGTCCGGGTCCGCGACGAGGTGTTCGGCAACATCTACCTGACCGACAAGCGCGGCGCCGCCGGATTCGACGACGACGACGAATCGGTCATCGCCACCCTTGCCGTCGCGGCGGGCGTCGCGATCGACAACGCCCGCCTGTACGAGGAGGCGCAGCGCCGCCAGCGCTGGCTGACCGCCACCGCCGAGATCAACCGCCGCCTGCTGTCCGGCAGCTCCCGCACCCAGGTGGTCGAGCTGATAGCGCAGCGGGCGTGCGACATCAGCGGCGCCCGGCAGGCCGACGTGCTCACCGTGCTGCCCGACGGCAACGGCCTGCACATGGAGCTCTCCCTCGGCGGCGACCTGACCGGCCGGGCCGGCGCGGACGTCCCGCTGGAGGGCACCATTTCCGGCGCGGCCTGCGCCCAGGGCGCGCCCGTGACCTCGCACGTCCTCGCCGAGGACCCGCGCTTCCCCGCCCGCGCCGACCGCTACGCGGGCCTCGGCCCCGCCGTCGCGGTGCCGCTGGGCCGGGCCGAGGGCCACACCGAGGGCGTGCTGCTGCTGGTCCGGGCGAGCGGTGAACCGGAGTTCACCGAGCGTGAGATCGAACCGCTGCTGGCCTTCGCCGACCAGGCCGCGCTGGCCCTGGAGCTCGCCGAACGACGGCGCGACGCCGAACAGTTGGCCGTCCTGGAGGACCGCGACCGGATCGCCCGCGACCTGCACGACCTGGCCATCCAGCGCCTGTTCGCCACCGGCATGACGCTGCAGAGCGCGTCCCGCTTCATCGACCACCCCGGGGCCTCCGACCGCGTGCTGCGGGCGGTCGGCGACCTGGACGAAACCATCAAGATCATCCGGTCGACGATCTTCGGACTGCGGGTCCGCGAGGCCGGCGCCGGACAGGGCCTGCGCGCCCGCGCCGTCCACGTGGTCGAAGAAGCCCACTCCGCGCTCGGCTTCGCCCCCCGCCTCAGCATGGAGGGCCTGCTCGACACCGACGTCCCGCCCGCCGTCGCCGACCACCTGGTGGCCGTCCTCGGCGAAGCGCTCAGCAACGCCGCCCGGCACGCCAAGGCCGGCCGCGTCGAGGTCGCCCTCCAGGCCACCGGCAGCCAGGTCGTCCTCACCGTTCAGGACGACGGCGTCGGCATCCCCGCCCAGGGCCGCCGCAGCGGCCTGCGCAACCTCGAGGAACGCGCCCACTCCCTCGGCGGCACCCTCACCGTCACCGCCCCGCCCAACGGCGGGACCACCCTCAACTGGTCGGCCCCACTGAGGCATTGAGCGCTCTGCGTTTCCGGAATTCGGTTGTCGGCGCTTGTGCGGTCCCATCAGAGTGATCTCCGCCAAGTGGCGTTGACGTTCGACCGAAGGGGAGCGTGGCTGTGACGATCGCGCACCAGCTGTATCTGGCGACCGAGGAACCGGCGGAGCAGATCGCCGCCAGGGTCAGCCGGCTGTACCGGGAGAAGGGCCTCAGTGAAGAGCCCCCCGCTCTCGGGGAACTGCTCGAGGTCTCCGGGGCCGCGACCGCGCGCGGGACGAGGATCCACGTTTCGGCTCCGTCGGGGTATCCGGTCGACACCGTCGACCGCGAGTTCGGGGTGCCCTCGAAGATCGAGCTGTGGATCGAGCCGGCCCGGTACGAGCCGCCCGGCCCGCAGGACGAGGACATCATCGCGCTGGTTCTGGGCCTGCTGGCGGAGCTCCCGGTGGATGCGGTCCTCACCTACAACTACGAGATCGTCTGGCTGCTGCGGCGCGGGGAGGACCTCGTCCTGCACGAGGACCCCCTTATGTGGCCCGAGCACTGGCGGGCGATGATCGACGGGCCGTACCGGCGGGAGAGCCTTCGGTTCTGAGGCTCAAAGCAGCGCCTGTTCGTCCGGTTCCGCCGCCGCCGGTTCCGTCGCCGCCCGTTCCGCCGCCGCCCGCGCTGTCTGCCGCTCGCGAGCCCACGCCGCCAGCGGCTGGAGCGCGTCGTTGAGGCGCGCGCCGTCCTCCGTCAGCGAGTACTCGACGCGGGGCGGCACCTCGTCGTAGGAGACCCGGCGCACCACACCGTCGGCCTCCAGCTCGCGCAGGTGGGAGGCCAGGACCTTCTCGGTGATGCCCGGCAGCAGCCGGCGCAACTCGCCGAAACGGCAGCACGGTTGCTCGTGGAGCGCCCACAGGATCAGCACCTTCCACTTGCCGCCGATCACCTCCATCGCGGCGTCGATCCCGCAGACGTGTCCCTCCGGCGTACCCGGTCGGTTCAGCGTCGTCATGCCCCACCCTCCTGACCTGCTCACTCACCCCGGGGTAACCACCCACTGCCAAGTGCGTACTTGATCACTTCCGGGTCCTGGACCAGCCTAATCGGCATGGCACAGAACACTGTTGAGAACACCACCACCACCACCGCTGACCGCACCCCGGTGACGCTGCTCGGCCTCGGGACCATGGGCACCGCACTGGCCCGCACCTGGCTTGCCGCCGGCCACCCGCTCACCGTCTGGAACCGCACCCCCGCCCGCGCCGAGGCCCTCGCCGCCGAGGGCGCGAAGGTCGCCGACGACGCCGCCGAGGCGGTCGCCGCGAACAGCCTGATCGTCGTCTGCCTGCTGGACGACACCTCGGTCGGCGACGTCCTGGCCGGGACCGACCTGACCGGCCGGGACCTGGTCAACCTCACCACCAGCACCCCCGCCCAGGCCCGCGCCCGCGCCGAGTGGGCCCGCGAGCGCGGCGCGCGCTACCTGGACGGCGGCATCATGGCCGTCCCGCCGATGGTCGGCATCCCGCAGGCCGGCGGCTACGTCTTCTACAGCGGCTCGCACGACCTGTTCGACCGCCACCGGCCGACCCTTGCCGTCCCGCTCGCCACCACCTACGTCGGCGAGGACCCGGGCTTCGCCGCCCTGCACGACGTCGCCCTGCTCAGTGCCATGTACGGAATGCTGGCCGGCGCCGCCCACGCCTTCGCCCTGATCCGCAAGGAGAACATCGACCCCACCACCCTCGCCCCCCTCCTCGCCGACTGGCTCACCGCGATGGCCCCGTCCGTCCACCAGACCGCCGACCACCTCCGCACCGGCGACTACACCACCGGCGTCGTCTCCAACCTCGCCATGCAGGTCGCCGGCACCCCCACCTTCCTGCGCACCGCCGAGGAGCAGGGCGTCAGCCCCGAACTCCTTACCCCTTACTTCGAGTTGATGCGCCGCCGGCTGGCCGAGGCCAGCGGGGAGGAGGACCTCACGGGCGTGATCGACCTGCTGGCACGCTGACCGGACCCAAGCGGGCGCGGGGCTGCGGTGGCCGTTGAGTGGGTGGCAAGTGGGTGGCAATCGGGCGAACGTACGGTCGGTGCTCATACCGGGACATCGCCACCGGGCGGTCCCGCCGGCCGTGGAGAGAGGCCTGATGCTACGCAAACTTCCGATGGTGGTCGTGTCACTACTGACGTTGGTGGCGTCGTTCCTGGTCACCGCGCCCGCCGTGCATGCGGCCAGTCCGTGTGATGCGCCCGAGCCGCCGCCGTCCTGCAACACGCCCCCGCCGGGCGGCGGGTCGGGGACGCCGCCGACGCCGAGACAGGTGCCGTACAGCTATCCGGAGTCGTTGACGCTCAGTGGCTGGTGCGTGGATGTGCCCAATGGGTCTCCGGTCACCGGGAACGTGATCCAGATCTGGGGGTGCAACAACTCCGGTCCGCAGCGGTGGATTTCGCGGCCGGTGGGGAACGGGGTGTCGTGGGTGAACGCCGGCTCGGGGAAGTGCCTGGACGTCAAGTGGGGCGCCTCGGCCGACGGCACCTCCGTCTGGCAGTGGGACTGCAACGGGACGCCCGCGCAGGTGTGGCGTGACGAGCCGTCGCCCTTCGGTGGCCGGCAACTGGTCAACGCGGGCAGCGGGAAGTGTCTGGACGTCCCGAACGCGGACTTCCGTTTCGGCAACCCGCTGCAGATCTGGGACTGCCACGACAGTCCGGCCCAGCGGCTCGGCCGCCAGGCGGTTCAGCCGTGGCCGGGCTCGCGGCTGCGGCCGATCTACGCGATCGCGCACAACCTCAACTCCGCGGACCGGGTCGGTTCGGCGCTCGACGCCGGATACAACGCCATCGAGGTCGACGCCGCCAACCACGCGTACGGGGGCTGCTTCGTCGACAACTGGGAATGGGTGGCGTGCGACGTCGGCAACCCGGCGTCCGAGAACGTCGACAGCGGCAACGTGGACCGCAAGCGGGTGTCGGCGATCTTCGACGAGATGGCCGCCCAGCGCCGCGCCGGACGCAACCTCACGCTGGTCTGGGTCGACATCAAGAACCCCGAGAACCGGGACCTCGGCACGCTGAAGGCGCTGGCCCGGGACAAGCTGGTGGCGAACGGCATCCAGGTGATCTACGAGGTGACCTGGGGCAACGACAAGCGCACCCTCTGGGACGACCTCAAGCGGGACCTCACGCCGTCCGAGGGCGTGATGGTCACCGGGACGTACCAGGACGCCAGCATCGCCTTCTCCTACAACGGCGGCGGCGTCAACTTCCAGCACCGGCTGGTCGACGACGGCTCCGCGATCTTCGCCACCGCCGTCGGAACCTGCGGCAACGACGGCAGCGACAAGGTCGCCGGCCTGAAGCAGAGCACCGCGATCCGTGACTCCGGCTACCTGACGGGCGTCTTCTCCTGGACCATCGGCTCCTCCTCCGGCGCCGCCGCATGCGCCGCCCGACTGCTCGGCGAGGCGGGCGTGGACGGCCTGATCGCCGGCTACAAGCTCAACGACTACCAGCGCTCCGGCGACACCGACCAGGCCGTGAAGAACATCACCGACTGGGTCAACGCCCACACCGACCGGGCACGCCTGGCGACGATCCAGGACACGGTCTTCGCCTGAGAGCCGGACGGAAGCCCGCCCCCGGGAAAGATCCCCCGGGGGCTCGGCACGTCCTGCTGGACGAGCCGCCCGGACTCGCGGGTGACGTCGAGGACCAGGACGGCCGCGTGCACCGCGCACGCCAGCCCGTGCCGGGCCGTCCACGCGTCGACCAGGTCGGGCCGGCGTTCGTCGCCCCACCACTCGCCCGGCGGTAGTAGCTGTGGCAGCACGGCCGCTCCCAACGGGTCAGCCGCGCCGCCGAGATGGGCCCGGGCGGCGGCCACAGCGACGGATCGTTGCCCGTGGTGGCGAGTGCCCGCTCGATCGCCGTGCGGTGTTCCGCGAGCAGGGCGTCCTCGGCGGCGACGGCCTCGGCGCTCGGCCGGACGGCCAGCGACGGCACGGGGCGGCCGCGACGTGAACCGGTCTGCCCGCCGGCGGATCGGGGACCTGTTGTCGGAGACCCTGGCCAGCGCCGCCGGCGCCCGGGCGTGGTCCGCCTGGGGGAGGAGGACGGATCCGCCCGGGAGCGGACGTGGTGATCCGCTCCCGGGCGGACGTCAACCACCGTGCCTGAAGCCTAAGTTCGGGGACATGAACAGTTTCCGCCGTGCGGCCGTGACCGCCGTGCTTGCCCTCGTCCTGCCGCTGCCGGTCGTCGCCGCGGCTCCCGCCTTCGCCGCTGCCCCGCCGGTGTCCGCCGCCGCCCCCGTGGCGGCCGGGTTCTCGGCCTCGCTGCCGCGCCCGACCGGACCGTACGCGGTCGGGCGGGACCTGTTGCACCTCGTCGACCGGAACCGCCAGGACCCGTGGGTGCCGTCGGCGGGGCCGCGGCAGCTGATGGTGTCGATGTACTACCCGGCCCGGGCCGGGAGCGGGACGCCCGCGCCCTACATGACCACCGAGGAGGCCCGGCTGCTGCTGGAGAGGAAGACGCCGACCGCCCCCATTCCGCCCGAGGCGGTGGCCGGCGTCGGGACCTGGGCGCGGGTGGACGCGCGCCCGGTGGGGGGCCGTTTCCCGCTGGTGCTGCTCTCGCCCGGATTCACCTTCCCCCGGGCCCTGTTCAGCAGCGTCGCCGAGGACCTGGCCAGCCGCGGCTACGTGGTGGCGCTGATCGACCACACCTACGAGTCCACGGGCGTCACCTTCCCGGACGGCCGGACGCTCCCCTGCGCGATCTGCGACCAGCCGCCGGAGGGCGGGCTGCCGGCCATCGCCGAGAGCCGGGCGAAGGACGCCTCGTTCGTCATCGACCGGCTGACGTCGGACAGTTCGCCGTGGGAGCGGGCCCACCTGATCGACCACCGGCGGATCGGCATGGCCGGGCACTCCATCGGCGGTGACGCCGCCGCCGTGACCATGGCCAACGACCGCCGGGTGCGGGCGGGCGTGAACATGGACGGCACGTTCTTCGCGCCCGTCCCGGCCGGCGGCCTCGACGGACGGCCGTTCCTGCTGTTCGCCGCCGGGGTGCACGACGCCCCGGGCACGGACCCCAGCTGGGACGAGGCCTGGTCCCGGCTGGACGGCTGGAAGCGCTGGCTCACCGTCGCCGGAGCCGACCACGGCACCTTCAGCGACCTGGAGCTGCTCGCCAAGGCCGCGGGCATGCCCGGCAAGCCCGGGGCGATCGACCCGGTGCGCGGGCTGGCGGTCACCCGGACGTACCTCGCCGCCTTCTTCGACCTCCAGCTGAAGGGCAAGCCGCAGCCGCTGCTGGACGGGCCGTCCCCGGACCAGCCGGAGGTGTCCGTCCAACTCCCGTAGCGCAGGCGGTCGGTGTCCCCGTTCGGCGCTCTCAGCCGGACGGGGACACCAGGCCCGCTCTCAGCCGGACGGGGACACCAGGCCCGCGTCGTAGGCGGCGATGACCAGGTGGATGCGGTCGCGGGCGTCCAACTTGGTCAGCAGGCGGGCGACATGGGTCTTGGCGGTGGCGGGGGCGATGAACAGCTGCTCGGCGATCTCGGTGTTGGACAGGCCGCGGCCGACCAGGGTCAGCACCTCGTGTTCGCGTTCGGTGATCCCCGGCAGGCTGCGCTTCGGCGGGGCCGGGGTGAGCCGGTCGGTGAGGCCGGTGAGGTCGGCGATCAGGCGGCGGGTGACGCTCGGCGCGATCAGCGCGTCGCCGGCGGCGACCACGCGGATCGCCGCGAGGATGTCCGTCAGCGGCATGTCCTTGACCAGGAAGCCGCTCGCCCCGGCCCGCAGGGCGCCGTAGACGTTCTCGTCGTCGTCGAAGGTGGTCAGCATCAGCACCCGCACCGGCGGGTCGGCCGCGCCGGCGCCCGCGGTGAGCAGCCGGGTGGCCTCGATGCCGTTCATGCCGGGCATCCGGATGTCCATCACCACGACGTCGGGGCGGACCTCGCGTGCCCGTTGGACGGCCTCGGCGCCGGTGGCCGCCTCGCCCGCGAGTTCCAGGCCGGGGGAGTGGGTGATGGCCATGCCCAGCCCGGCGCGCACCAGTTCCTGGTCGTCGGCGAGCAGTACCCGGACGGCGGGTGCGGAGTCTGTGTCGGGGGCGATCATACGGGCAGCCTAGCGGCGACCCGGAAGCCGCCCTCGGGGCGGGAGTTGGCGCTGAACCGGCCGTTCAGCAGGGCGACCCGCTCGCGCATTCCGGGGATCCCGTAGCCGGTGCCGGCGGTGCTGCCGGCGCGTCGGCCGGGTGTGCCGCGCTGGCCGTCGTCGAGCACTTCGATGGTCAACTCCCGCTCCTCATAGGCGATGTGGACCTCGCAGCGGTCGGCGCCCGCGTGCCGCAGGACGTTGGTGACCGACTCCTGGACGATCCGGAAGGCGGCCAGGTCGATCTCGGGCGGCAGCGGGCGCGGCCGTCCCTGCCGGCGCACGTCCACCTCGACGCCGGCCTGCGCCATCGTCTCCGTCAACCGGTCGATGGCCTCAAGTCCCGCGAGCGGTGGGGCGATCGAGGGGTCCTCGCCGCCGGTCTCGGCGTGCCGCAGCGAGACCAGCATCCGCCGCAGGCCGGACAGTGTCTCGCGGCTGGTGGCCTCGATGGCGTCCAGGGCCCGGCGCGCGCCGGCCGGCTCCACGTCCAGTACCAGGCTTGCCGCACCGGCCTGGATCGCGATGACGCCGATGCTGTGCGCCACCACGTCGTGCAACTCCCGGGCGATCCGCAGCCGTTCGACGGTGATTGCCTGGTGGGCGGCGTACGTGCGCAGGTCCGCGCTGTAACGGCGGTGCTGGCGTACCGAGTTGCCGATCGCCCACGGGATCGCGATGCCGGCCGCGAACGCCGTGGCGGTGCTCGCCAGGTCGCTGAGTTCCGGCGCGTCGTGCCGGACCACCAGCAACTCGCCGAACCAGACGGCGAATTCGGTCGCCCCGGCGAGTACGGAGACCCGGCCCGGGCGGACCGCCGCGAGGTAGCCGAGCAGGACGTTCAGCGCCATGAACAGCGGCCACGTCCGCTCGCCGAGCGCCAGCACGACCACCGATTCGGCCAGCAGCACCCCGAACACCTGGGCCGGCCGGCGCCGGGCCCAGCAGACCGGCAGCGCCAGCGCCGCCGCGAGTGCCGTCCGTGGGACGAGGTCCACCAGGAAGCCCGGGTGCCGGAGTCCGAACGGCGGGGCCATCTCGAACGTCGTCGACATGAACAGCAGCAGCGCCAACTGCCCGGCTGCGCACCAGCTCAGCGCAGTCCAGACCCCCGACGGCAGTCGCCTCAGCCACGGCGCGCGCGGCACATCCCGATTCATGCGGGTGATGGTAGCCAGCGGCGCCGCCGCCGGCGTCCGCCCTCGGGCATACATCCACAGGTGGACAGTGGTAGGGCGGTCAGAGGCCGAACAGCTTCGCGGCGTTGTGGTGGCAGACCGCCCGCAGCCAGTCGGATCCGAGGTCCAGCCGTTCCAGGGCGCGGAGTTGATGCAGATAGGGGTAGGGGATGTTCGGGAAGTCGGTGCCGAGCAGGACGCGGTCGCCGAGGTCGGCGAGCCGGGTCAGGGCGGGCCGGGGGAAGGGCATGAAGCTCTCGGTGAAGTCCGTGAACGCCATGGTGGTGTCGAGGTGTACGTGCGGGTAGCGCTCGGCGAGGTCCAGGAACTCCTGGTACTCGGGCATGCCCAAGTGGGCGACGATCAGCCGCAGTCGGGGGTGCTGGGCGAGTACCCGGGCGGCCGACTCGGGGCCGGTGAACCGGCCGGGCGCGGGCCCGGAGCCGCAGTGCATCACCACCGGGACGCCCGCCTCCGCCAACATCCCCCACGCCGACCGGAGTTGCTCGTCCGCCGGATCGTAGTCGCCGACCTGCACATGCGCCTTGAACACCCGGGCCCCCGCGTCGAGGGCCTCGCGGACGTACTCCCCGGTGTCCGGCTCGGGGTACAGCGTGGCGGTGTGCAGGCAGTCCGGGGTGCGGCGGGCGAAGCCGACGGCCCAGTCGTTCAGCCAGCGGGCCATGCCCGGCTTGTGCGGGTAGAGCATCGAGGTGAACGCCCGGACACCGAACTCCCGCAGCACGGCCGTGCGTTCGGCTTCCTCGGTGCGGTAGGTGATCGGCCAGGCCAGGCCGCCGACCAGTGGCCCGTTGGCGTCGAAGTACTCCCACACCTTGCGCAGCACCCGTTCGGGCATGAAGTGGGTGTGGACGTCGATCAGCCCGGGCAGGCCGAGCCCGCCCCAGAACCGGCGCACCTCGTCCGCCTCCGCGCGGAACTCCTCGCCCAACGGCTCGACACTGTGCGGCTCGTGGAGTGAACTCACCTGAACTGCCCCTCTCGTGAACATGCGGAACGCGCGAGACGCGCGAAACCGGATCAGCGTATGCCGCTCCCGTTTCCGGCCCGCGCCCGCCCTCGGCTCCCCCCGCCGTCGACCACCAGGGCCCGGAACCGGGTACGACGGTCGGACGGGGATCCAGGCGTCCTCCGTGCGGCCGCGCCCTGTGCGGACCAGCCCGCCTGGCAGGCGGCCGCAGACCCTCCGACCATGGACCCTGTGCGTCGCTGCACCGCGCAGCCGGCATCGTCACTCCCGTCCGGAGCCCAGCGGAGGAAGCATGACCACGACCCCCGGAAACCCGACCGCCGATCAAGTCGTCGCGGCGCCCACCTATCTGGCGGACATCCGGTTCTTCTTCCGGCCCGAGGACGTCGACCACATGGCCGCCAAGGGGATCGAGCTCGGAACCTACGACGGGGTGAGGAAGAACGGGCTCGCCATCCTCGCGCAGACCTCTCCGCCGAACGCGCAGATGCCCCCGGACCAGGCCGGGAAGTGGAGCGCCGATCGCGTCCAGACGTTCAAGAACTGGATCGTCAACGGCTACCCCCTCGGTACGGCGACGGGCGGCGGGCCCCCGGCGGGCGGCCCGGCCCCGACCAGGCTGCGAAAGGATGTCACCACACTGACCGACGCCGAGTTCACGCTGCTGAAGACCGCGTTCAGCGGCCTGATGGCCCGCGACCCGGCCGCGGCGGACAGCTACTTCGTGCTGGCCGGGCAGCACGGTCTCCCGCAGAGCTGGTGCCTGCACCACGAAGACCGGTTCAATCCCTGGCACCGTCAGTACCTGATCAACTTCGAGGACGCGCTGCGTTCCGTCCCGGGCTGCGAGACGGTGACGCTCCCCTACTGGGACATCACGACCGCCCTGCCGGACCGGCTCCAGCACCCGCCGCTCGACCAGTACGTCCTGCCGGCCGATCCCGGCGCCAACGCGACGCCGCAGCCCGTCACCGGGTACTTCCCGTACACCACCCAGCGGTTCCCCGTCGCGACCATCACCCAGAACATGCAGGACTTCGGGGTGCTGGACGACATCACCACCTCGCTGACCCAGTCGCTGTGGGGCGCGTACAACGTCAACGGGTACCAGGACTTCTCGATCCAGGCCCACGACGGCGGCCACGGATCGATCGGGCCGACGATGGCCGACCAGAACGTCTCATCGTTCGACCCGGTGTTCTGGTTCTTCCACTGCAACATCGACCGCCTCTGGCTGAGCTGGCAGACCCGCGCCCAGGCGACCACACTGACCGGCTTCCGATCCACTCTGGGTACCGACACCGGCTGGCTCACCGCGCCGTTCAACGCACTGCCACCGTTCACCACGACCGCCGACCAGACGATCGAGACGACCGTCTCGTACGACCGGCTGGACGTCCCCGGCCCCGCGGAGCGCGTCATGGAGAACCTGTCCGGGAGCACCGACGCCGCCAGCCCCTTCGCGTTCCGCAGCACCGACCCGGTGTCGGTGCGGGTGAAGGGCATCGACCGGCTGAACATCCCCGGGTCGTTCTTCGTGACGCTGCTCGCCGACGGCGCGCCGGTCGCGAAGCGCTACTTCTTCCAGCCGAAGATGCCGCGGAAGTGCCCGACCTGCGTGAAGCACGGCATCATCAACCTCGACTTCCGAATGCCGCAGGAACAGATCCAGGACCGGACGCTGTCCGTCCGCATCGACGTGCCCGGGCACTCCGAGGAGGTCGGCACCGCGTTCCCGCTCGCGCAGGCCGGCAACCCGACCGTCAACGCGCGGCTGCTGGTGCAGGACGCGTAGCCGGTGGCGGCGCGGGCGGCGGACGGGAGGTTCCGGTGCGGGAACCCGTGATCGCCACCGCCCTGCTGATCGCCCTGACCGGCTGGTGCGTGGTGCACGGCGTGTCCGGCATCGCGGCCGGCCGATGCGCGGACCGCCGGCTGGAGGCGGCCGAGATCGTGATGGCGCTCGCGGTGGCCGCGATGACGGCACCGGCGTTCGACCCACTGCCGCAGGGCCTGTGGGCGGCCCTGCTCGCCGCGTCCGCGGCCTGGCCGGTACGCCGAAGCCCGGCACCCGCCGGGCGGCACCAGGAGCGCCACGCGGTGCCGCCCGGTGCCCGGGCGCACCACGCCCACCACGTCGTCGGCGCGTCCGCGATGGTCGCCCTCGCAGTGGCTCCGAAGCACCACCACGCCGGCGGCACCGGTGTCCAGGCCGCTCATGCCGCGGTGCCGGCCTGGACGCTGCTCCTCCTGGCGACGTACTTCCTCGGGTACGCCGCCGTAGGAGTCGCCGCCCTCCTGCTGCCCCGCCCGGCCACGGGCCGCCACCCGGCCCGTGACCACGCACCCGGGCCGGGTGGTGGCCCGGGTGCGCGGTCACGGGCACCCGGGCCGCCCGCCCTGCTCCGCCTGGTTTCGGCGCGTCGCACGGTGATGGCCATCGGCATGTTCTACATGCTGGTCGGCATGAGCTGACCCCCCGGCAAGGCCCCCGCCGCCGGAGGGGTGCTCAGTCGGCGGTCAACTCCTCGAGGTCGGCGAGGAGTTCGGAGGCGGTGACGGCGTCCAGGTCGGCGAAGCGCTCACCGTACTCGCGGCGGGACCGGTAGTAGTCGCGGGCCCGGGTGTCCAGCCACACCGTGCTGAAGGTCTGCTCGGGGAACTCCGTCACCACGCTGACGTAGATGCCCGGTTCGAGCGCGATCACCAGGTGCCGGCCGTTCGGCAGCGGCTTGTGGAACCAGCGCTCGACCCCCGCGTCCTCAGGGGTGCCGCGCTGCCAGCCGCGCTTGGTCATGCCCAGCAGACGGCCCACCGGTATCTTCGCTCCCTCGAAGCGGTGCAGCCGGTGCCCGGCGGCCTCCTCCGCCGTCAACGCGGCGGTCGGACGGGCGAGTTGGGGGAACGGCTGGAGCAGCCCGTGGCCGGCGAAGAGCGCGGACCAGGCGGGAACGTCGAGGTGCAGGGGGTGGGCGAGGCGGACGACGGCGTCCTCGGGGAGCGTGAACGCCTCGTCGCGGACATCGGCGAAGGCGCCGTCCTCGGCGACCCGGAACGCGGTGTCCGCCGTGCTCCAGACGAGCCGGCGGACCAGGTGCCGGAGCAGCGGGTGATCGACCAGCAGGGTACGGAACTCGGCCGCCGACCAGGTCCGTCCGGCGACCATCGCGGCTTCCAGGCGCTGGATCTGCACGCTCGCCAGCGCCCGGACGTCCTTCTTCAGCGCGGCGAAGCGCTTGCGTCCGGCCGGCGCCAGCTCCGGGTCGTCCTGGGCACCGGGCGCGGGCAGATCCTTGCGGCGCTTGCCGTCCGCGTCCAGCACGAACGGACGCAGCTGCTCGTCGAACCCGACCGTGAACGTCCGCGCACCGTAGTCGACGACCGTCGTGCCGTCCGCGTCCAGCCCCAGATCGGGCACCAGCCGGTCGCCGAGCTGCTCGCCCGTCAGGCCCAGCGCCTCCGCGATCTCGGCGACCTTCTCCTGCGCCCGCGACTTCAGCGCCTTGAACTTCACCCGCTGCCCGATGCCGTGCAACTGCATCAGCGCGACGTCGCTGCCGATCCCCGCCAGCACGTCCAGGCCCTCCACCGCGCGGTGGTGCGCACCCGCACCCGGCCACTCGCGCAGCACCGGGGCCAGCCGGCGCGCGGTGTCGTCGTCGCCCCACTCGCCCAGCACGAACAGCGCCCAGCTGTCCGCCGCGGGCATCCCCGCCTGCCGCCATTCCTCGAACAGTGCCCAGCCGAACTCCGCCGCCGACTCCGGCCGCAGCAGCTCAGCCACCAGCGGCAGACCCGGATACGGGTCGCGCAGCTTCGACAGCGACATCATGGTGACCACGTGCCGCACCGCCGACCGCGGCAGCGCCGCACCGGAACGCAGCACCAACTGCGGCAGCGCACCGAGCAGCAGCCAGTCCGGGAACTCCGGCATCTTCGCCGGCAGCGCGTTGACCAGCGGGTCCGCGCTCAGCGCCGCCGCCACCACGGCCGCCGGCGCATCGCCGTAACGTTCCTGCACCGCCGCCAGCAGGACGTCCACGCCCTGCTGCGCCGCGACCAGCCGAAGCGCGCTCTCGGCGGCCAACCGGGCCCGGCCGGCCTTGCCGACCGCGTTCGGCACCAGCAGCAGCGCACCCTCGACGCCGTGCCGGACGAACCACGAACGAGCCGTCGCCCGCTGCGACTTGAGGCGCACCAGGGCGTCCGCCATCACCCCGGCGACGGTGACGTCGCGGAACGGCAGCAGCAGCGGCACCACGTGCCCGGGCTGGGCCGCCGCACCGTCGCGCAGCAACGGCAGCGCGGCCAGGCCGAACCTGGCGACCACCGGGCGCAGCGACTCCGCCGCGTTCCAGTACTCGCCGGGCCGCCAGCCCTCCAGGTACTGGCCCACGATCTCCTCGGGGCCGTGCGCCAGCAGTTCCGCACCGTACCAGAGGCCGCCGGCCTCCCTCAGCCGGATCTCCGCCTCGGCGGCCCAGTCGAAGCCCGGACCGAAGGTCCACGGGGACTGCGTGTCCTCCCGCCACTGCTCCGACTCGCCTTCCGTCCACAGGAGTTGGGCGGTGCCGTCGGCGGTGACCCCGGTCAGCACCTTCGGCTTCCGGGCGGGACGCGGGCGCAGCCACGGCGGCGAGGTCAGCAGCTCGGGCAGTGCGGCGGCCTCCGCCTCCGGCAACTGCTGCTGCGTTCTGCTCAGCGAGGCGACGAACTCGGCGGTGTCGGCGTCGAGTCGCGCCAGCACCTCGGGCAACTGCGAACGGAGCGAGCCGAGGTGACTGACCAGCAACTGCCGTGCGATCGCGGCCTCCGCGCCGACCCGCTGCCGCGCGAACTCCGCCAACAGCCGCACCGCGCGCACCGGGAAGCGGCGCATCGCGTGCAGCAGGCCGGGGCGGACGTGGCGGACCTCGATCCGGTCGAGCAGCAGCCGGAACGCCCGGTCGCCGGGGAACTCGGCTATCTGGAGGGCGAGTTGACGGATCTTGTCGAGGTCGTACTGGGTGTCCAGGGCGCGCCCGAACAGCGGCACGCATGCGGGGCCCACCGCGTCGGCCAAGGTGGGCAGTTGGCTCGGCGGCCAGTTCATCCAGGGGCGGAGCGGCGGCTGCTGGGCGATCCGCGTGACCTGCTCCGCCGTGCCGACCGAGTGCAGCAACTGGGCGACCGAAACCTCGCTGATCTTCCCGAACGCCGGCAGTTCGGCCAGGCATTCGTCCACCCAGCCCGGTACCTCCGGGGCGAGGAACGCGGTCGCCGCCCGGCGGTCCCGCCGGGTCCGGATCGCCGCCAACTCGGCCAGCACGGAACGGTATTCCGGCTCGTCGGCGAGCGCCAGCGCCCGCCGCACCCCCTGCGCCAGCGTGAACGCGAACTCCGCCCCACGCAGCTCCCGGCGGCCCGACCCCTCCGAGATCAGCCCGGTCCGGTGGTGGTTGGGCCGGGCGCAACTCGAGTCGAACTCGAAGGACGCCACCGTGGCGCGGGCCGCGAAACCCAGCCCGAACCGGGCGATCCAGGAGTCCAGGACCTCCTGGATTCCGCCTTTCTGCCAGGTCTCGCGCAGCATCGCCGCGACCGCCGCGGCGCCGATCGCGTCCGGCATCCCGCGCAGGTGCGCGCGGGCGGCCCGCACCAGGTACTGCTCGGAGTTGGCGTCGTCGAGCACCCGCTCGATCCAGGTCTCGTTCTTGGCGATCCGCAGCAGCTCCAGCTCCTCGGCCGCCGCCGCATCCACCACCGGCCGGGCCGGCCCGGCCGGCACCCCGCCGCCACGGCGCGGCACCACCAGCGGGTACCAGGACTCCGGCAGCACGAAAGCGTCCTCGTCCGGCAGTTCGGCGAACTCGGCGTCCCCGGCGCCCTGTTCGACGGTCTCGACGTCCTGCTCGACGTCCTGCTCGACGGCCGCCAGGCTCTTGGCGGTCTGCGCAGCGTCGGCGGACGGATTCGGCGAGGAGGCCGGGTCGGTCGGGGCGGTCGGAGTGGTCGGAGCCTGAGCGCCCCCCGTCTCCCGGTACCCCTTGCGCTCCTTCTCGGCGACCTGCTTCGCGAGGTGCGCCTCGGCGGCGGCCGGGTCCGCGAGTTCCTTGACCTGGAGGCGTCCCTCGGTGCCGATCCGGCCGTAGCGGACCTGCACGGACGCGCCGTCGGTCGCCGCCTCCCAGAACTTCGACGAACCGTCCCCGACCAACTCCCAGCGCCGCACTGCCCCTCCAGACATGCCGATGGCTCCGGGCGGCCGCCGTGATCGTCCGGCCGCCCGGTGGGAACCCTAGCGAGCGGTTCCGACACCACCCCTGGTGGCGCGGAACCGCAGGGGAATCAGGCGCCGCGCTCCGAGGAGGGCGCGGACAGCGTCTGGGTGGCGATGACCGCGGCCTGCACCCGGCGCTCGACGCCGAGCTTGGCGAGCAGGCGGGAGATGTGGTTCTTGACGGTCTTCTCGGCGAGGAACACCCGCTCGCCGATCTGCCGGTTGGTGAGGCCCTCGCCGATCAGCGCCAGGATCTCGCGCTCCCGCTCGGTCAGGTTGGGGAAGTCGGGGGCGGGCGCCGGGGCCTCGCCGCGCAGGCGGGCCATCAGACGGGTAGCCGCGCCCGGGTCGAGCATGGACTGGCCGGAGGCGACGGTACGGATCGCGGTGACCAGGTCGGTGCCGCTGATCTGCTTGAGCACGTAGCCGGCCGCGCCCGCCATGATCGAGTCGAGCAGCGCCTCCTCGTCGTCGAACGAGGTGAGCATCAGGCAGGCGAGTTGCGGCATCCGTGAACGCAACTCCCGGCACACGGAGACCCCGTCGCCGTCGGGCAGCCGCATGTCGAGCACCGCGACGTCCGGGCGCAGCGCGGGCACCCGGGCGAGGGCCTGTTCGACCGTGCCGGCCTCGCCGACCACCTCCAGGTCGGGCTCGGAGTCCAGCAGGTCGTGCACCCCGCGGCGGACCACCTCGTGGTCGTCCAGCAGGAACACCCTGATCGGCGCCGATCCCTCGGACATGGCAGCAACTCTCCTCGCGCAATTCGCGGACGTCAGGGCCGGAGCCCGGACGCAGACACCCTGCAGTCTGCCAAACCGTACCCGGGGGCCGGGAGGGGTACCCGCCTCCGACCGGCCCCGAAGCAGGGCCGGTCGGCCCTTGACAGCGATGCTCGGACGTGCCTGAACCGTTGGGGTGTCGTCCCTCGGTCGTCCGTCGGGCGTCCGCCGGTCGTCCGCCGGTCGTCCGTCGGTCGTCCGTCCGTCGCCCCGGTTCGTGCCCGACCGGGCGGGCAAACAGTGGGCCAAGGCCACCCCAACGGGACGTCAAGCACCAGGGACCGGTCCCGACCTGGGCAGATGGGGGACGTTACGCTCCAGCCTGCCCTGGACGGTGGCGGAGGTGACCTACATTGACGTGGGAGTCCGCCCGGTGGGCCGGATCGTCCGGCGGCCCGGGGCTACCGACCTCGCGACAGGAGCAGCACAGTGGTCGATTCCGCCCCCGCGGACGCCGGCTCGGCGCGCGAGCGCCTTCGGGCCTGGCTGCTGGAAGGCCTGTCGGACATGGCCAAGCAGCACCCCGGCCCGCACGCCCAGGCCACCGACCAGCAGCACGGGCAGCGCTGGTGGCGGGTGATGTGCCTGACCGGCCTGGACTACTTCTCCACCCTCGGCTACCAGCCCGGCATCGCCGCCCTCGCCGCCGGCCTGCTCTCCCCGATCGCCACCATCGTGCTGGTCGCCGTCACGCTGCTCGGCGCGCTGCCCGTCTACCGCCGGGTCGCCCAGGAGAGCCCGCACGGCGAAGGCTCGATCGCGATGCTGGAGCGGCTGCTGTCGTTCTGGAAGGGCAAGCTGTTCGTCCTGGCGCTGCTCGGCTTCGCCGCCACCGACTTCGTGATCACCATCACGCTGTCCGCCGCCGACGCCACCGCGCACCTGGTGGAGAACCCGCACCTGAACAGCGTGCTCAGCGGCCACCAGGTAGTGATCACCCTGCTGCTGATCGCGCTGCTCGGCGGCGTCTTCCTGAAGGGCTTCAGCGAGGCGATCGGTGTGGCGGTCGTCCTGGTCGCGGTCTACCTGGCACTGAACGTGGTGGTGGTCGCCGTCGGCCTGTGGCACGTGATCACCGCGCCGTCGGTGATCACCGACTGGACGCACGCGCTCAGCGTGGAGCACGGCAATCCGCTGGTGATGATCGGCGTCGCGCTGGTGGTCTTCCCCAAGCTCGCGCTCGGTCTGTCCGGCTTCGAGACCGGCGTCGCCGTGATGCCGCACATCGAGGGCGACCCCGAGGACACCGAGGACCGGCCCACCGGGCGCATCCGCGGCGCCCGCAAGCTGCTCACCACCGCCGCCGTGATCATGAGTTGCTTCCTGATCACCACCAGCTTCATCACCACGCTGCTGATCCCCGCCGACGATTTCAAGACCGGCGGCCCCGCCAACGGCCGCGCCCTCGCGTACCTGGCCCACCACTACCTGGGCAACGCGTTCGGTTCGGTCTACGACCTGTCGACCATCGCCATCCTGTGGTTCGCCGGTGCGTCCGCAATGGCCGGACTGCTCAACCTGATGCCGCGCTACCTGCCGCGTTACGGCATGGCCCCGCACTGGGCCCGGGCCGTGCGGCCGATGGTGCTGGTGCTCACCGGCATCGCCTTCGTGATCACCTGGCTGTTCGACGCCAACGTCGACAAGCAGGGCGGCGCGTACGCCACGGGCGTGCTGGTGCTGATCACCTCGGCCGCGATCGCCGTCACCATCGCCGCGCGGGCCGCCCGGCAGCACCGGTGGACGATCGGCTTCGCGATCATCGCCGCGGTGTTCGTCTACACCACCGTCATCAACATCGCCGAACGCCCCGACGGCGTGAAGATCGGCGCCTGCTTCATCGCGGCCATCGTGCTGGTCTCGCTCGCCTCCCGGCTCGCCCGGTCCTTCGAACTACGGGTCACCGACGTCCAGTTGGACGCCGTCGCGGAACGCTTCGTGCGGGACACCGCGCACCGGACGATCCGATTCATCGCCACCAAGCCGGCCACCCGCGACCTCGCCGAGTACCGCGACAAGGTGCACCAGATCCGCGCCGACAACGACATCCCGGTCGAGGACGACCTGGTGTTCGTCGAGGTCACGGTGCTCGACCCGTCCGACTTCGAGGCCGAGTTGAAGGTCCGCGGCGAGGTGCTGCACGACCGCTACCGGGTGCTGACCCTCGAGCACTCCAGCGTGCCGAACGCGCTCGCCGCGATACTGCTGCACGTCCGCGACACCACCGGCCAGCTGCCGCACATCTACTTCGAGTGGACCGAGGGCAGCCCGTTCGCCCAGTTCCTGCGGTTCTTCCTGTTCGGCCAAGGCGAGGTCGCGCCCGTCACCCGCGAGGTGCTGCGCGAGGCCGAGCCCGATCGCAGCCGGCGGCCGCGGGTGCACGTCGGATAGCGCTTTCCAGGACCGGTTCGGAGAGGTGGAAAGCGTTTTCCGGGACCGGTCGGTCAGCGGCTTCGGATAGCGCTTTCCGGGACCGGTTCGGAGTGGTGGAAAGCGTTTTCCGGGACCGGTCGGTCAGCGGCTCAGGACGGGGAGTTCTCCCGGGCCCACGCGCCGACGCCGAGCCGGCCGGTGGTGCCGAGGTCCAGCTCCGGGGTCACCATCACCGGCGCCGCGTCGGGCGTCGCCCGGACCCGCAGGTACGGGGCGTTCACCGGGTCCACCGCGGTGTCGTTGTTGGTGTTGCGCCACACCACCGTGGACCGCGCGCCCTCGCCCGGCCCGAGCGTGATCCGCTGCGGCGGGTTGTCCGCGCCGGTGCCGGCCGCGATCGCCGCACCGCCCTTCAGCACCTGCAAGGCGTCCACCGGCCGGTGCTGCTCGTCCAGTGCCTGCACCTGCGGGTAGCCGTCCACCGTCACCGGTGACGTCCCGCAGTTCACCAGGTGCAGGCCCACCACCCGCAGCCCCATCGCCGCATCGCCCTGGTCCGCGTACAGCCGCACCCCCGACGCCGGGCACGGGCCGCCCTTCGACGGCGCCTCGGCCGTCGGGACGCTGCGCACCAGGGTGATCTTCACGTTCGGGACGATCGGCGGCAGGGACGCGGTGGTGCGCGCCGGGTTCGGGGTGCCGACCTCGACCCGGCCTCGGACGCTCGCGCCCGGCGGGACCGCCGTTGCCGTGCCGGTCGGGCTGGTGTCCAGGCGTTGGCCGACGCCCGTCCACCCGAACAGCACCGAGAAGTCCGCGGCCTCGCTGCCCGCGTTGGTCACCTCGAACTCCGCGCAGGCGTCGTTCACCGCGAGAATCCGCACCCCGTCCCGGGACCACCCGTCCAATGGCCGCTCCAACGGCACCCCGCACGGGCCCGCACTCGTCGACGGCGCGGCCGACCCGCCGCCGGTGGCCGTCACCGACCCGCACCCGACGAGCAGCGCGGCGGCGGTGAGGACGAGGGCGGCGGCGGGTCGCGTGGCGGTGGCAGACATTCGACGAGTTGATCACGTCGCGGGCGGGCCGGTCCGTGACGCCCGTCACGGTCCGGGCAACAGCCTTGCAACGGTTGTCAGTTCACGCCTGATCGCTGCGGTGCGGGCGGCGGGCGAACAGGATGGCCCCCGGCACCTCGGCGTCCGGGTCGGTCAGCAGCTGGGCCTCGACCGTGAACCCGGCTTCGCGCAGCCACGCCGCGACCCGGTCGGGCGAGCGGCGGTGGACGTGGACCCGCATCGGGTGGCCGCCGTAGCCCTCCGTCTTCAGCCGCGACCCGGTGCCGACGTGAAAGCCGATCAGCAGCGGCCCGCCGGGACGCAGCACCCGCCGGAACTGGTCGAGGACCGCCGGGACCACCTCGTCGGGGACGTGGATCAGCGACCAGAAGGCGAGCAGTCCCGGCGACCGACCCGTCGGCGAGCTCGAGGTCCGTCATGGTGCCCACCTCGAATCGCAGGCCCGGGTGATCGCGCCGGGCCACCTCGATCATCCCCGGCGACAGGTCGATGCCGAACGCGTCGAGGCCCAACTCGTGCAGGTGGGCGGTGACATGCCCGGGGCCGCAGCCCACGTCCGCCACCGGCCCGCCGCCGGAGGTGCGCACCAGGTCGGCGAACACGGCCAGGGCGGCGCGGAGGTACGGCGCCCCGGCCAGTGCCTCGCGGATCCAGTCGGCGTAGCTGACCGCGACGGTGTCGTAGGAGTCCCGGGTGTCCGTCAGCCAGCTGTCCGCGTTCATGCCCGACACCGTAGTCCAGTGGTCAACTTCCGGGCCCGGTCGGCGAATCACCGACGGCTCACATCGGCAGCGAGTGCAGCCGGACCGGGCCGGCGGGCCAATCGGCCCCGGGCGTCAGCGGCTTCCACATCGCGCCGAGCGGGACGGGCGCCGGGCCGGCGGGCTGGTCGGCCGTCACCGGCTCGGGCAGGGGGAGAAAGCCGAGGCGGGTGTAGAGCGGGGCGCGGCTCGGGAGGCAGAACAGCAGCGCCCGGTCCAGGCCGTCGGCGCGGGCGGCGTCCAGCACGCCGGTGACGGCGAGGCGGGCCAGGCCGTGGCCGCGCAGGCTGCTTTCGACGATGACGCCGCCGACGCCCGCGACGTCGAAGCGCTGCCCGCCGACCTCCACCGTCCCCACCGCCAGCCCGGCGTGCGCGACCACCCGGCCCTCGTGCCACACGCCGAAGTGCCGGTCCTTGGGCCGCCACGTCACGTCGTACGAGCTGGTCTCGAACGGGTCGGCCGCGCCGCCGCCCAGTGCCAGCACCTCCGGCCAGCCCCAGTCGGCGAGCTCGGCCGCTGCCGTGAACTCCGGTGTGTCACCCATGACTTGCTCCACTCGTTCCGGTTCTCGGGACTACGAACAGTCGCATCCGCCGCAGCCGTCGCACCCGCAGCCGTCGCACGCACTGCAACAGCCGTCGTCGCCGCAGCACTGGCAGCAGCTCCCGTCGCACCCGCTGCAGCAGTCACAACAGTCGCAGGCGGAGTCGCAGTTGCGCTGGCAGAAGCCCTTCTGGCGCTCCCGGGAGAACGGGTTGTCGTGCTCGCAGCACAGCAACTGGCACGTGCAGGCCATCGTCAGCCAGACCGCGCACCCCACGATGGTGTCCCGGCGCGGCTTCGGCGGGCCCGGCGGCTGGTGGGGACCGGCGGGCGCGTCGGGGTCCGTGCCCGGCGGCGCGGTGCTCGCGCAGACATGCCCGGCGCGGCCGAACACCCGGTCCACCGCCTCGCCGGTCTCGTGCGCCAGCAGCCGGTGCACCAGCGCCCGATCGGTGAACTCCACCTCGGCCAGGGCGAGTTTGATGCCGTGCACGGCGTCCCGGCACAGGCGTCGTGCCTCCTCCTGCGAGGTGCCCGACACGGCCAGCGGATTCCACAGCCCCTGCGCCTCGTCCTGCTGCCGGTCCTCGGCCGCGTCCAGCAGGTGCGCCAGCCGCCCGAACAGCCGGCCCGCCTCGGCGAGCGCCGCCGCGTTGCCCGGACGGCCCGCCAGCACCGCCGTGTGCGCGAACGCCGCCGCCGTCGCCTCCTCGGTCGGCGCCGTCGCCAGCAGCAGCGGACCGCCCGCCGTCACCAGCCGCTCCGCCTCCTCCTGCCGGCCCGCCGCAGCCAGCAGCACCCCCGTGTCGAAGCCGACCGCCGCCGCACTGCCCGTGCTCTGCCGCTCCCAGCGCCGGGTTATTCGGCGCGCCCCCGCCGCGACCGGCCGGCGCGCGAACACCCCGTCGCCGTCCAGCACATGGTCCCGGACCTTCACCGACGCCAGCGCCAACGAGACCGCCGCCGCCAGCCGCGCCCCCTCGCCGCGCGCCACCGGCGCCGTCCGCATCCCGCGCAACGGGCACGGCCCCGCCGTCCGGCGATCGGCGGCGCGCGGCGACTGCGCCTCCACCAGCACGGAGATCACCAGGCCGTCGTAGTTGGTCGCCGTCCGCGCCAACTGCCCGTGATCGTCCCGCAGAGCCAGACACAACCCGCACAGGTGTGCCATCCAGGACGCGTGCAGCCGCTCCGACAAGCGGTGCCGACACGGTCTGATGATTCCGAACAATTCCCCGCCCCCGTTACCTTGCCCAACCTGCCCTGACCAGCCGCCATCCTAGTGACGCTGCCTCACCTTGGAAGGTTCCGGGGCGCTCCGGGCTGCTACGGCGTCAGGCTGTGGCCGCCAGGCGCAGGATCTCCGCCGCGACGGCCTCCGGGTGCGGGGCGACCGTCACCGCGGCGACGCCGTCGAGGGCGGGGTGGGTGCCGACGCGGACGGCGTGGTGGGCGTCGCGGAGCAGGGAGAAGTCGTTGATGTCGTTGCCGAAGGCGTTGTAGTGGTCGATGCCCAGCGAGACCAGGGCCTCCCGCTTGTCGGTGGTGCCGGGCGCGAAGTCGATGATCCCCTCGTCGAAGTGGTGGTTGACGGAGAATCCGAGCGCGCGGCAGGACGCGGCGAGGGCGGGCAGGTCGGTCGCGGAGACCACCAGAAGCTTCACCACGGCCGGGAGTTCGGCGAGTTCGACGCGGCGGGCCACCCGGTTCTGGTCGACGCGCTCGAGGATGGGGTGATCGGCCGGGCCGGTGTAGGCGTAGTCCCACGGGCCGTCGGCCAGATAGCCGGCCTTGAACCGCTCGGCCTCGGCCAGCAGGGTGGCGAGCTTCGCGGCCGAGAACGCGGCGCGCATCCGGACCCGCCCGCCGACCGACACCAGGCTGCCGTTGCCGCCGATCAGCGTCGAGCAGGGGAACGCGCCCTCCAGGACGGGCAGCAGATCACGGATCGGCCGGGCGGAGGCGAACACCAGCTCGTGGCCGGCCCGCTCGCAGGCGTCGAGGGCGGAGAGGATCCGGGCGTCGATCGTCCTCCCGTCGAAGCAGAGCGTGCCGTCGATGTCGAAGACCGTGGTGCGGGCGGGAGGGATGATCATGGTCGGAGCCTAACGAGCCTCCTACCTCCGGCCGAGCTCACCCCCGCTCAAACAGGTGGCCCGCCGTCCGGTTCACTGCCTGGCCCGCCGTCCGGCCCGCCGGTGAACAGGGGGCCGGTGGGGGAGGCGAGCTGCCACGGGTGGACGGGGCCGCCGGGGGTCGGGTCGGGGGCGACGGCCAGGAGGTGGCCGGTGTCGAAGGCGAGGTGCAGGCCCCCGGCGGGGGTGACGGTGGCGCGGGTGACCGTGGCGTGCGCCAGCGGGCCGAGGGCGCCGGACGGGATGACGCCGAGCGTGGGGTAGAAGTGGTCGACCTTCGCGCCGCGCAGCAGCCGGAAGTCGTTGCGCACCGTCAGCCGCAGCCCGCCGTCGAGGTGGAAGACCAACCGGTCGCCGCCGCCCAACGACCGCACCACGCAACCGTCCAGGCCCAGCACCTGCTCCGCCGACCGTTCCATCGTCGCCACCTCCTTGCTCGTACCTTCCCGCCGCGCGGGCCCGGCTACCCGTGCGACCGGTCCCGCTACCCGTGCGACCCGTCCGGTTCGGCGGCGACCGCCGGCGACCCCGAGTGCGGTACGCCGTTCAGCAGTTCGGCCGGGCCCGCGCCGGCCGGGAGGGCGCGGACGGCCAGGCACGCGGCCAGCCGGTGCGCGATGGGCGGGATCAGCAGGCGTTGCGCCTCCTCGGGGGTGAACAGGCCCCATTCGGCGATCTCCTCCTCCTGGAGGCGGATCGTCGACAGTTGCTCGGCCGTCACCGTCCCGCCGTCGAACACCAGGACGGTGCGCGGGAGTTCGTCGCCGACCGAGGGCACCCAGTCGATCGCCAGCAGCCGGCCCGGTTCGTGCTGCCAGCCGAGTTCCTCCAGGGTTTCCCGCCGGGCGGCGTCGCGGGGCAGTTCGCGGTCCGCCTCGATCGAGCCGCCGGGCAGCACCCACGCCGTCTGGCCGTTCCACGGGACCAACCGCACCAGCAGCACCCGGCCCTGCTCGTCCGTGAACAGCGTCCGCGCCTTCGCCCGGATCCGGGGACGGCTCGCGATGTACGTGTCCCGGTCCATCGGTGGCGGCGGCGCGGGCCGGTCGCTGCCGGGCGGCAGCAGCGCCGCGATCCCGGCCGGGCCGGTGTACGCCGGGGCGGGCCACGGGCGCAGGTGCAGGGCGGTGTGGCCGACCGGCCGGCCGTCCGCGAGCTCCAGCGGCGCCGCCGAACGCGGCGCCAGCGCGCAGGACCCGACCCGCCGGGACAGCAGCGGCGGCAGCGCCGACATCAACTGCTCCGGCGTCAGGTACACCAGCGCGTCCAACTCCTCGGCCTCCAGCCGGATTCGGGCCAGCTGGGCCTCGGTGAGCGGGTCCGCCCAGTACAGGAACGCCGCGATGGGCGGCCGGTGGTGGTCCCGCGACCAGTCCAGGCAGGCGAGTTCGCGCAGCACCGGGGTGATGCCCAACTCCTCCTGGATCTCCCGGACGGCGGTGTGCCGGGGCGACGGGTCGGACGCGTCCCAGCCGCCGCCCGGCACTTCGATCGGGTGCTTCGCCCGGTACGACACCCGGGCCACCATCACCCGGCCCTGCTCGTCCGGGAACAGCACCCCCGCCGCCGCCAGCAGTTCACGTCCCGCCATCGCCAACCCCCTCGCCCGGTCCGCATTCGCTGCCTTCAGCATGCCGCAGTGCGGGCCGGCGAACCGTGATGGCGACGAGCCCGTGACAACCCGCCGGGTCGGTCACAGGCTCGCCACAGGGGCCGAAGGTGCGGGCCCAGTGTGCTCGGCGGTGTGCTCGGCGGTGTGCTTTTCGGCGCTCACGCCGCACGTGCCGGCGCGCGCCGTTCGTGCCCGGTGCTCACGCCGCTGGTGCTCCGCGCTCACACTGCCCGGGTCACGCGTTCGCGCCGGTCTCCTGAAGTTGCGCGTACGGTGCGAGCTTCCGGATCGACTCGATGCTCTTCAGGCACTGTTCGCGGGACTCCTCCGGTTCTCCGGTCACCACGATCGATCCGTTGCTCGCCTTCAGGCGGAAGCGGTGGAGGCCCTGATCGTCTACGTACAGTTCGAACTTCCCAGCCATGCCAGTGATTACCTCTCGCTCGGGTAGCCCCCCGGTCAACCCCCTGCAACGGCACCGTACGGACTGCCCGGGAGCGTCGCGCGCCGGGTCGGCCATCCGGTGCAGCGGTGTGCGGGCCGGGCTCTTGCGTCAGGCCGGGGGTTCGCGGACCACTTCGGCGGCCGGGCGGTCGGTGCGTACGCCCTGGTAACGGGGCGCGCGGAGCCGGCCGTCGCGGGTCCACTCGGTGAAGCCGACCTGCACCACCAGTTCGGGCCGCACCCAGTGCGAGGTGCGCAGCGGTACGTCCTCGGCCGGGTCGAACGGGCTGACGGGGGCGGCGAGTTGGCGTAGGACGCGGTGCAGGGCGCGGAGCGTGCGGGTGTCGAATCCGGTGCCGACCTTGCCCGCGTAGCGCAGCAGGCCGGGCTGGTGGCCGGGTTCGTGGTAGCCGAGCAGCAGTGCGCCGAACGCCTCGCGGCTGCCTGCCGGTTCGGTCCAGCCGCCGACCACGAACTCCTGCCCGCGCTCGCACTTGAGCTTCAGCCAGTCGCCGGACCGGGCGGCCAGGTACCGCCCCGCCGCGCGCTTGGCGATCAGGCCCTCCCAGCCGTGCGCGCACGCCTCGGCGAGCGGGACGGGGACGCCCGGTTCGGCGGCGGTGTACTCGGACAGTCGCAGCGGCTTCCTGAACTCGACCGCCTCGGTGAGGAGTTGCTTGCGGTCCAGCAGCGGCAGCCCCGTGGTGTCGTGCCCCTGCAGGGCCAGCAGGTCGAACAGCACGTACTCGACCGCGACGCCGCTGGCCAGCGCGCGTACGGGATCGTGCAGCCCCATCCGCTGCTGGAGCCGGGCGAAACTGGTCCGCCCGCCCTCGAAGGCGACGATCTCGCCGTCCACCGCGAACCTCGGCACCGGCTGCGCGGCGAGCGCCGCCACCAGCTCCGGGTAAGCGCTTTCCAGCTGCTGTCCGGTCCGCGACCGCAGGGACACCCGCGCGCCGTCCCGCACCGCCAGCGCCCGGATCCCGTCCCACTTCCGTTCCAGCAGCCACCCCTCGTCGAACACCCGCCGGGTGCTCGACACCGCCAGCATCACTCCGCCACCACCGCTCACCCCGCCAGCCGTTCCCGCCACCCACGCCCCGCGAACCGGCCCTCACCCGCCCGGCGGCCCGCCCCGCGCGCGCTACGCTGACGCCCCGACCGGGACCGAAGGAGTGGCCGCCCGTCATGCCCCGCTGGATCCTCACCGGCGCGCCCGGCGCCGGAAAGACCACCGTGCTGCGCGAACTCGCCGCCCGCGGCCACGACGTGGTGCCCGAGGCCGCGACCGACGTCATCACCCGGGAACAGGCCGCGGGCGACCCGGAACCGTGGACCGCGGACGGCTTCGTCTCCCTGGTGCTCGCCCTGCAACAGGCCCGGCAGGACCCGGCCCCGCCGCCCGGCCGCCACCGGCTGTTCGACCGCTCACCGGTGTGCACCCACGCCTTGGCCGTCTACCTCGGCCGGCCCGTCCCGCCCGCGCTCGCCGCCGAGCTGGAACGGATCGTCGACACCCGGACCTATCGGCGCGAGGTGTTCCTGATCCGCCCGATCGGATTCGTCACCCGCACCGCCGCCCGCCGGATCGACTACCGCGCCTCACTGGACTTCGAGCGCGTCCACCGCGAGAGCTACCGGCACTTCGGCTTCCACCTGATCGATGTTCCGCCCGCGCCGGTCCCCGATCGGGCCGACCTGATTGCCGCCGCCTTGGCGCGCCGGTGACGCATGGACCGCTCCATCGGACCGTGCGCCCGCCGTTCGTGCGTCAAGCCTTCAACGTTCGTTCCAGGAGCGGCCGTTGATCGGCGAGCCAGAATTGCAGCCGGTCCCAGCGGGCCCAGCCGCCGTGGGCGTCGAAGTAGGCGGTGAACGCGGCGTCCCCGGCGGTGACCCGGTGGGTGACGAAGGTTCGGCAGACGGCGGTGGTCTGTTCAAGGACGGACGGCAGTGCCAGGCGGTCGGCCGGGGAGAGGCCGTATGCGTCGGCGAACAGGCGCAGGCGGTGCGGGACTTGGAGGTGGGCTCGGGCGGTCTCGGTAGCCGTGGTCGGGTCGAGTACCGGTACCCAGTAGCGGGCCGTCATCGCCACGTCCCAGATCGGGCGGCCGGGGGCGGCGAAGTCGAAGTCGATCAGTGCGGCCGCCCTGCCGGTGCGGAACACCACGTTCTCCACGCACACGTCGTTGTGGCACAGGAGCGGGCCGCCCTCCGGATCGGCGAACTCGCCGGGCCAGGCCGCCACCGGGTCGAACGGCGTGCGGGCGGAGGCGTCGTGCCAGCGCCGCAGCAGGCGGGCCACCGACGTCAGCGCGTCCTCGCTCAGCGCCCATGCCGGGTACGGCGGCACCGCGACGTCGCCCGGCAGGAACTCCAACTGTTCGCGCCCGCCTGCCGGTTCACCCGCCGGCAGTGGCGCGTCCATGAACCCGCCCGCTCGCAGTGCCCGCAGAAACCCGTGCAGGGCAGGCGCGTTGGGCCCGGCCGGGCGGTCCACCACCGCTCCGCGTCGTACCACCGCGCCGGCGTTGGCCAGCCCGCCCGTCAACTGCTGCTCATCCATTCGTTGATCGTCCCACCGGGCCCGGGGAAGAGGGCGGTCCGAGCGTTCAGAAGAGTCGCCAGTGGCCCTCGGAGACGATCTCGACGACTCCGTCGGCGACCTTGACGGCGGTCTCGTCGTCGATGGCGTAGGCCGGGTTCGGCAGGGCGGCCGCCCAGCGTTCGGCGTCGGCCATGGTGTTCTCCGGCAGGGCCGGGTGGTCCAGGTGCGGGAAGAGGGAGAAGTCGACGAGGCCCAGGGTCTCGTCGGTGCCCGTGGGCGACGTCCACTCGACGAACTCCGCCCCGATGCGGGGCGTCATCACCATGCTGCCGGCGCTCAGCCCGACCCAGACCTTCTCGTGCAGGGAGGGGAGCAGCTCCGCCAGGCCGGACTGGCGCATCCAGTGGCACAGGTACAGCGCGTCACCGCCGTTGGCGAGCAGGACGTCGGCCTGCTGGACCCAGGGCAGCCAGCGCTCGGCGCCGATGCTGGGCAGGGCGGTGAGTTCCAGGACGCCCATGGATTTCCAGCCGAGTTCGCACATCGGGGTGGTGGACCGCCCGGTGATGAAGCGCCACGCTCCGGCCGGGCTCCCCATGGGGTGTCCGTAGCCGGCGGTGGGGATGCACAGGGCGTCGGACTCCTCGACGGGCTTGCCCAGGAGTTCGACGAGGGCCTGCCGGATGCTCGGGTTCTTCACTCCGGCGGAGGTGAGGAGCAGTTTCACGATGCCTCCCGCGCAGGGCGATCCGTCCCTGCGGATAGGGTCCTGGAGCCCGCCCTGGCGGGGCGGGGCGTGGGTTGTCGGCAGTGTGGCACGCAGGTGGGTCAGACCAGGCGGGCCGTGACGGTCTTGGGTCGTTGGTATTCGCGCAGGGCGAGGGTGGAGAGGTCGGTGCCTGCGCCGGAGCCGCGGCGGCCGCTGTGGGGGAGTTCGGCGGACTGGGCGAGGTGGCAGTTGAGCCAGACTTCGCCGGCGGAGAGGCGGTCGGTGAGGGCGAGGCCGGTGGTGAGGTCGGTGGTCCAGACGGAGGCGGCGAGGGCCTGCGGGACGGATTCGGCGAGGGCGACGGCCTCGTCGAGGCCGGCGGCGCGCTGGACGGTGAGGAGGGGGCCGAAGACCTCCTCGACCACGGCGGGGTCGTCGGCGGGCAGCTCGGCGAGGACGGTCGCGGGACGCCACAGGCCGTCGGTGCGGCCGGGCGCGGTGTGGGCGGTCCGGGCGGCCGATTTGGCCACGATCCGGTCGTAACGGGCCGCCTGGTCGGGGTTGTTGAGCGGACCGAAGTCGCGTCCGGCGTGGCGTTCGGCCATGGCGGCGGCGAGCGCGGTGACGGCGTGCTCGTACGTCTCGTCGAGGACGATGACCCGGGCGGGCGCTGCGCAGCTCTGACCGGCGTTGTAGGTGCTGGCGGCGGCGAGCTGCTGCCAGGTGTCGGCGGGGGCATCGGGCAGCACCAACACCGGGCTGTTGCCGCCGAGTTCGAGGCTGACGGGGGTGAGGCCGGCGTGGGCGGTGATGTCGGCGCCCGCGGTGGGGCTGCCGGTGAACGCGATCAGGTCGCAGCCGGCCGGGACCAGCAGCCGGCCGGTCTCCCGGTCGCCCGGCAGGGCGGTCAACACGCCTGTCCCGAGGGCCTGTTCGGCGTGCTCGGCGAGCAGCAGCGCACTGTCGGGGGTGGTCTCGGCGGGCTTGAGGACCACCGTGTTGCCGGCGGCCAGGGCGGGGGCGCAGCGCCAACCGGCCATCAGCAGCGGGTAGTTCCACGGCACGATGGCCGCGACCACGCCGACCGGCTCCCAGCGGACCCAACTCTGGTGCCCGGCCAGGTAGTCGCCGGCGGCGGGGGAGGTGCCGGCCCGGACGGCGCCGCCGTAGAACCGGAACAGGTCGGCGACCTCGGCGATCTCATTTGCCGCCTCGGTGACGGGCTTGCCGGTGCCTGCGCACTCGGCGGCCAGGTAGTCGTCCGCGTGCTGCTCGATCAGGTCGGCGAGGGCGGTGAGCCGGCGGTGCCGCTCGCGCGGGGTGAGCGCGGACCAGGCGGGCCGGGCGGCCCTGGCGGTGGCGACGGCGGCGGCCACCTCGGGCTCGCGGGAGGCCTCGAGGGTGCGGCGGTGGGCGCCGGTGCGGGGGTCGGTCAGCTTCATCGGGCGGTCTCCATCAGGGGGCGCAAGTTGTGGGCGCGCAGCCAGGGTTCGAGGGTGGGCGGCGGTGCGTCAGTGGTCATAAGTTGTGGGCGCGCAGCCAGGGTTCGAGGGTGGGCGGCGGTGCGTCAGTGGTCACAAGTCGTAGGCGCGCAGCCAGAGTTCGAGGGTGAGCAGTAGCCACAGCTTGCCGCCCTGGCGGGGCAGCAGCAGGCCGCCGCCGCGCATCCAGGTCTGCACGGTGTCGGCTCGGAACAGGCCGCGGGCTCGGGCGGTGGGGCCGAGCAGCAGGTCGGCGGTGTGTTCGGCGAGCGGGCCGCGCAGCCACTGCTGTACGGGCACCCGCATGCCGCTCTTGGGGCGGTAGGTGACGGTGTCGGGCAGCAGGTCGCGGACGGCCTCCTTGAGGATCCACTTCTCCTCGGTGGCCCGGAGTTTGAGCGTCGGAGGGGTGGCGAACGCGTGCTCCACCACCTGCCGGTCGAACAGCGGCGAGCGGCCCTGGATGCCCTGCGAGGAGGTGAGCCGTTCCACCTTGGTGAGGATGTGGTGGGCGCCCTTGGTGCGCAGGTTGCAGTGCAGCAACTGGTCGAGCAGGGACGGCATTCGGCGGTCCGTGAGGTACGGCGCGACGTGCCGGCGCGGGTGTGCGGCGGGGCCGAGCGCGTCGAGTTCGGCCAGGGCCTCGCCAGTGAGCAGGACCGGCAGGTCCTCCCAGCACTTGCGGTAGGTGTGCAAGTAGGCGTCGGCGCGGGCTCGTTCGGACGGGTCGTCGCGGAGCAGCTCGAACACCAGCATCGGCAGGTTCTTCGGCCCGCCGAACACCGGGTCGCCGCCCTCGCCGTTCAGCGACACGCTCAGCCCGTCGCCGGCGACGGCCTCGGCGAGCATCAGGTTGGGCACGGTGAGCGGGTCGCCGACGGGGCTGTCCAGCAGCGCGACGGTGTCGGCGAGGCGGGCCGCGACCTGCTCTCCGGGCACGGTCAGGACGCGGTGGCGGGTGCCGCAGTGCGTAGCGACCAGGCCCGAGTAGCCGAGCTCGTTGGGCAGTTCGTTGCCGAAGCTGATCGAGTAGGTGTGCACCGGCCGGTCGTGCAGCCGGGCGGCCAGTGCCGTCACCAGCGAACTGTCCACCCCGCCGGACAGCAGGACGGCCACGTCCTCCCCGTCCGGCAGCCGTCGGGCCACCGCCCGCTCCAGCAACTCCCGGAGAACCGAGCCGTGGTGACTGATCGTCAGATCAACATCGGGTGAACCGGCCTGCGGCTCCCAGTACTCCTCGACCCGCACCTCGCCGTCCGCGCCCAGGCGGGTCACCTTGCCGGGCAGCAGTTCGGACACCCCGCGCAGCAGCGTCTCGGTGCCGGGCAGGTAGGCGAAGGTGAGGAAGGAGCGGACGGCGGCGAGGTCCAACCCGGTGTCCACGTCCGGGCGTTGGCGCAGGTGGAGGAGCGAGCTGGAGACCGCCCAGCCGCCGTCCCGGGTGCGGCAGTGGAATGCTGTGCGGGCGCCCATCTGGTCGCGGATCAGTACCAGATCGGGGCCGTCCAGCACCGCGAGGGTGAACAGGCCGTCCGCCGGCCGCAGCCCGTCCGGGCCGAGTGCCAGCCAGCAGCGCAGCAGCAACTCACCGTCCGGGCAGGCCGGTTCGGCGGGGTGCCCGGCGGCGGCCAGCGTGGCGTGCAGCTCGTCCCGGTTGTGCAGGGTGACTTCGCCGACGGCGGTGCGGCCGTCCACGGTGAACGGGCCTTCCGCGAAGCCGGGCATTCCGGTCAGCAGGGCGGCGGAGACGCAGCGGCCCTGGGTCTCGAACGGGCCTGCCACCAGGCCGGGTTCGGGGCGCCGGGGGCCGCTGGCGGGCAGGGACAGCACGGAGTAGCGGGCCGGGCGGTGCGGGGCCCGCGGCCCGGCGGGTGCGGGCGTGGCCAGGCGGTGCGACTCAGCCAAAGTCATCAGCGTCCCAGGCGCCGCCGTCCGCCGGGTCGCTGCCGTCGTCGCCGTCCCCGGCGGTGCCGAAGCCGCCGTGGTCGTCGAACCCGTCGTCGAACCCGCCGCCGTCATCGCCGCCTTCACCACCGGCGCCGTCACCACCGCCGCCGTCACCGCCCGAGGAGCGGGCGCGTTCGGCCTGGCGGCGCAACTCCTCCTCCTCGTCCATCGACAGCAGTTCCGGCGCGTAGTGCGCGGCCGCGATGCCGGCGCCCAGGCCGAGTGCGCCCAGCACCACGCCGAGGCGGCCGGGGAACGAGCTGCGGTTGACCAGCACGTAGCGGCCCTGGCCCCACACGGTGCGGCCGTAGCCGATGTCGCGCCCGTAGCTCTTCCGGCCGTCGGTGTGCGAGCGCTTGACCAGGTCGCGGCCGAGCCGCTCGTCGGTGCCGGAGTCGCCCCGGTCGTCGCGCCAGTGGATCCGGCCGTCGGGGTGGCGGGTGCGCCATTCGTTGCGGCCGTCGGAGTACCGGCGGTGCACCGTGCCGTCGGCCAACAGCTCGTCGCTGTAGGTGATTTCGGGTGGCTGGGTCATTGTCCGGAGTCCTCGGGGGTCAGGGCGTCGGCCAGGTCAGGAAGCCGGTGTCGCGGGCCCGGGTGGGCGCGGCCGGACGGGCGGGCGGGGCGAAGCCGCCGCCGCGGACGGTGCGCAGCACGGTCCGCAGCAGTCGGGCCGGGCGGACGGCCGCGAGCTCCGCGACCCGCCCCCGGGCCAGCCAGTTGCGCTCCGCGGCCGGGAGCTCGGGCGGCAAGTCGTCGGCGTCGCACGGTGGTTGACCGGCGAGCGCGGCCAGGTGCAGGGCGGCGGCGTGGCGGGGCAGCAGGCCCATGGTGCGCACCCGCAGCCGGGGGCCGGCGTGTTCCCGTCCCCGGCGGAACAGCTCCAGCCCGGCGGGCGAGGCGTCGTGCAGCACGTGCACCACCGCGCCCTCCGCCCGTTCCAGCGCGGCCAGCAGCCGGGCGTCCAGCGGCAGCCGTTCCGGAGTGAGGATCGGGCAAGCGCCTTCCAGGTGCAGGCGGTTGGCGAGCAGCATCGCGGCGATCGCCGGATCCTGGCAGACCAGCAGCCGGGGGAACGCGTAGTCGTACAGGTCGCCCTCCGGTCCCGGCCGGTGCGGGCGGGGCGCCACCAGGTCGGGCAGTACCGGTAGTTGGGGCTGCCGGGCGAGCGAGGCCGCGAAGCGCTCCGCCGACAGCAGCGGCCGGGTGGTGTAGCGCAGGCGGTGCGGGCCGCGGTGCAGCGGCAGCAGCGTGCGGTCCGTCTCGTAGTACAACTGCCGTGCGGTGAAGGCGAGATGGCCCGGATGCGCGCAGCGTTCGGCGGCCCGCCGGACGGCCAGGTCGAGCAGCCGGTCGGGTATCGGGATCAACCCGCGTCCCTCCGTCATCGGGCACCGTCCGCGGGCAGGGCCGACGGGGCGTCGGCGGCCGGGGGCGGCGCGGGCAGGGCCGACGGGGCGTCGGCGGCCGGGGGCGGCGCGGGCAGGGCCTGCGGCCAGGTGAGGAAGCCGATCCGCTGGGCGCGGCGCCGGGTCTCGGCCGCCGTTGCGGGGTCGGCGAGGGCCCGTTGGACGGCCTTCTCGGCCAGGGCGAACAGCTTCGGTGGCGGCATGGCGATCAGCGGCGAGTGCCAGCCGACCGTCAGCCAGTCGCGTTCCCGGCCGGTCAGCCGCTGCCAGCCCGGGGAGGCCGCCAGCGCCGCCGGAGCCGGCGATCCCGTCCAGTCGCGCAGCCGCACCGCCTTCGCGGGTTCGAACACCGCGCGCGGTAGCAGTCCGCAGTCCACCACCCGGCGCCCGGGCAGCGCGGCCCGGACCGCCACCGTCCGGGCCAGCGCCGACAGCGACAGGTCGCGCAGCACCGCGACCGGCAGCGCGGCCGGGACGTTCGCCAACTCGTCCACCAGCAGCACCTGGTGGCGTTCGGCGAACTCGTTGGCGCGCAGGAAGCCCGCCACGGACGGGAGTTCGCACAGCAGTACGGCCCGGGCCTCGACGGTGCCGGGTTTCGGGTCGGCCGGCGGGTGCTGCAACAGCCCGTCCGGCAGCCGGAGGTAGACCTCCCGCCAGCGGTCGATGATTTGGTACTGGAACCAGGTCGGCGTCAGCCGCGGATGCAGCGGAGCCCCGGCCCGCGTGCGCCACGCCCGGTGGAAATCGCGCATCGCACGCGTGGCCGCGGCCGCCGCGCAGAAGCCCAGGAAGAGGAACCAGGACTCGTTGTCGATGCCCGCCGCCACCGAACCGGCCGCCACCGCGCACACCGCGGCGACGGTGCCGATCACGAGGTGCTTGCGGTGCTCCTTCGGGCCCGGAAACCCGTACAGACGACGCTCGTTGAGCCAGTACAGCTGCTCCACGGTGATCCGCAGGCCGCCGCCGGTGCCCTTGGCCACCAGCTCCCGGAACTTGAGGTCGTGCAGCCGCCCGGGCTCCGACTTCGGGTCCAGCGCGAACGTCCGGCGGCAGCGCGAGCAGCGGTGCCCGTGCCGTTCGCGCCGGCCCACGCTCTCCCGGCAGTGCGGACAGATCACCGCGCACCGCCCGGCGGCCAGGTGAGGAAGCCGATCCGTTCGGCGCGCCGCCGGGTCTCGGCCGGAGTCTCCGCGGCAGGGGCAGGTACGGCGACGGCCCGTTCGACGGCCTTCTCGACCAGGGCGAGCAGCTTCGGTGGCGGCAGGGTGATCAGCGGCGAGTGCCAGCCGTTCGCCAGCCAGTTGCGCTCCCGGTCGGCCAGCCGCCGCCAGCCCGGCGAGGCGCCCAGGGCCGACGGCGCCCGGCGCGGCCCCGCGTTGTCGCGCAGCCGGACCGCCTTGGCCGGTGCGAGCACCGTGCGCGGCAGCAGCCCGCAGTCCACCACCCGCCGCCCGGGAAGCGCTTCCCGGACCGCCACCGTGCGGGCCAGCGCCCTCAGCGACAGATCACGCAGCACCACGACCGGCAGAGCGGCCGGGACGTTCGCCAACTCGTCGACCAGCAGCACCCGGTGGCGCTCCGCGAAGTTGTTGGTGCGCAGGAAGGCCGCCACCGACGGGAGTTCGCACAGCACCACGGCCTGCGCCTTGACCGTCGTCGGCTTCGCACCGATCGGCGGGTGCTCCACCAGCCCGGCCGGCAGCTCGCGGTAGACCTCGCGCCACCGGCCGATCACCCGGCGCTCGAAATCGGTCAAGGACACCTGCGGCCGCAACGGGGCATCGGACCGGAGCCGCCCCGCGCCCCGGAACTGCTGCACTGCCAGGCTCGCGGCGACCAGCGTGACCGGGCCCAGCAGGAACCAGGCGAAACTGCCGATCCCGATGGTCAGCGAGCCGGTGATCACCGCGATCACCACCAGCACGGCGCCGCCCACGACGCTCCCGGCGCGCTCCTCGCCGCCCGGAAAGCGGTGCAGGCGGCGCTCGTTGAGCCAGTACAGCTGTTCCACGGTGATCCGTAGGTCGCCGGTGGTCCCCTTGGCCACCAGCTCGCGGAACTTGAGGTCGTGCAGCCGGCCCGGCTCCACCTTCGGGTCCAGCGCGAACTTGCTCTTGCAGTGCGAGCAGGTGTGTCCGGTGCGCTCGCGCTGGCGTCGGTCGGTCCGGCAGTTCGGACAGATCATCGGGCGTTCTCCCGGGTCGGGGCGTGCTCGATCGGAGAGTTGGTCGGCGAGGCGGTCGAAGTGGTGGGCGAAGCCGGCAAGGCGGTCGAAGTGGTGGGCGAAGCCGGCAAGGCGGTCGAAGTGGTGGGCGAAGCGGGCGAGATGGCCGAAGTGGTGGGCGTGGTCGGCGTCTTCGACGGCGCCGACGGCGCCGACGTCACCGGGAGTCCTCGAGGGCCGCCGCGATCCGGTGCAGCCGGTGCGCCAGTCGCTCCCGCACGGTCACCGTACCCATCCGCTGACGGGACGTCACCTCCCGTAGCGCAGCGGCGAGTTCGCGCTCGCCGCGCTGCTCGGCGACCTCGGCGGTGATCGCGTAGTCCTCGTGGTCGATGCCGTAGCCGGTGTTCGCGGCGAGGATCGCGAGCCGGTCGTCGCTGCGGTTGCCGAACGAGTGCGGCATCAGCTCGGGGATCCGGATCAGCGTGCCCGGCGCCAGGTCGACGGCCACCACCCGGCGGCGGCGCGCGTCGTACAGCCCGCAGGACGCCGGGCCGAGCGCCAGCACCAGGTGCTCACCGCCGTGCGCGTGCGGGGTGAACGCGGTGTGCGGCGCGACCAGGCCCAGCTTGTAGGTGGCGTTCGACGGGCGTTCCGGCGAGGTCGCCGCGTCGCCGATGAAGTAGTGCGCGTACTGCTGGTCGTCGATGAAACGCAACAGCCCGCTGTCCGGGTCCTGCGGCCCGAGTTCCCGCACCCCCGCCCGGTCGGCCCGCAGCACCCGCCCGTCCGGGCGCAGCCGGAACAGCTCGGCGCCGTCCGGCAGCGCGGACGCCTGTCGTTCCAGGCTGCGCAGCCCCCCGCGTATCGACACTCGCGACTCCCTCGTCGGTGCTCGCGGTGATGCTACCCGGGCTGCCGGGTGCGCTGACCGGCGCCATACTCGAACAAATGCTGAACTCTGCGGAGGTGAGAGCCATGCCCGCGACTGCTGCCGGAGCCTCGGGACCTCGTCCGGTGCGGGGGACGTACGCCTGGCTGACCGAAAAGCACAACTCTTCGCTGGTTTTCCTGCTGGCCCTCTCGCTGGGCCTGGCCCTGGTCGCCCCGCAGGTGACCGAACTCTGGTTGCTGATCGTGTTCTCGGTGGTGTGGGGCGCGACCATCGTGGCCTTCGTCTCGCAGTTCTGGGGCCGCCACGAACACGCCCACCCGCACCATCAGGCCCGCCACGCGGCGTGATCACCGATGGGTGCAGGTCCGGCGCCGCCGGACCACGCAGCGCGTTCTCAGCTGCCGGACCACACCGTGGTGATGTTGCAGAACTCGCGGATGCCGTGACCGGACAACTCCCGCCCGTAGCCGGAGCGCTTGATCCCGCCGAACGGGAACGCCGGGTGGGAGGCCGTCATCCCGTTGAAGAACACGCCGCCCGCGCGCAGGTCGCGCACGCAGCGCTCCCGGTCGGTCTCGTCGCGTGTCCAGACGTTGGAACTCAGGCCGAACGGTGAGTCGTTGGCGATCGCCACCGCCTCGTCCAGGTCGGCGGCCCGGTACACGGTGGCGACGGGGCCGAACGCCTCGTCGTGGTGGATCTTCATCCGCGGCGTGATGCCGGTCAGCACCGTCGGCAGGTAGTACCAGCCGTCCGTCAGCGCCGGGTCGTCCGGCCGCTCGCCGCCGCAGGTGACGCTCGCGCCGTGCCGGACGGCGTCGGAGACCAGCTCCTCCAGGTCGGTGCGGCCCTGCTCGGTGGCGATCGGGCCGACCTCGGTGGCGTCCGCCATCGGGTCGCCGACCACGAGGTCCCGCATCCGGGCGGTGAAACCGGCCAGGAACTGGTCGTAGACGTCGGTGTGCACGATGAAACGCTTCGCCGCGATGCAGGACTGGCCGTTGTTCTGCACCCGGGCCGTCACCGCCTTCGCGACCGCGGCCCGCACGTCCGCCGACGGCAGCACCAGGAACGGGTCGCTGCCGCCCAGTTCGAGGACGGTCTTCTTCACCTCGTCGCCGGCCACCCGTGCCACCGCACGGCCCGCACCCTCGCTGCCGGTCAGCGTCACCGCCGTCACCCGCTCGTCCCGGATCACCGCCTCCACCGCGCGGGACGGGATCAGCAGCGTCTGGAAGCACCCCTGCGGGAACCCGGCGCGGGCGAACAGCTCCTCCAGCGCGAGCGCCGTGCGCGGCACGTTCGACGCGTGCTTCAGCAGCCCGACGTTGCCGGCCATCAGCGCGGGTGCGGCGAACCGGATCACCTGCCAGAACGGGAAGTTCCACGGCATCACCGCCAGCACCGGGCCGAGCGGCCGGTAGCGGACGAACGCCGACGCGCCACCGGAGTCCGAGATGTCGGCCGCCGCCGGATGCTCGTCGGCGAGCAGCGCCTGCGCGTGGTCCGCGTACCAGTGCATCGACTTCGCGCACTTGGCGGCCTCGGCGCGGGCCTGGGCCAGTGGCTTGCCCATCTCCAGTGTCATGGTGCGGGCGATCTCCTCGTTGCTCTTCTCCAGCAACTCGGCTGCCCGGTGCATCAGTTCGGTGCGCTGCGGGAACGCGCTCAGCCGCCAGGACTCGAACGCGGACTGGGCGCGTGCCAACCGGGCTTCCACGCCTGCTTCGTCCAGCGGATCGAAGACCTCGACGGTACGGCCGTCGGCCGGATTGACGGTGGCGATGGGCATCGGAAAACCACTCCTCCTTCGATGCCGCCCGGCCTCTTCCGGGCGGGGGCGGACCTCGAAGGGAGCGAGGAGGTGGAGACAGGAATCGAACCTATGTAAGCGGCCCTGCAAGCCGCTGCCTCGCCGCTCGGCCACTCCACCGGGCTCCCTCGCGTGACTCAAAAACTAGCGGGAGATGCCGCTGAACTGCGGCGCGACGCACCGGCGTGTCGGGCAATTCGCCGAAATCGTCCGCCTGTTGAGGCGCTTCCGGGTCGGGCCGGTGTGATCACCTTTTGATCGACGGTGGGGTGGCCGCCTCACGCCGGGCGATTACCCTGGGCGGCGTGCAGATCGACGACCTGAAGCGGCTCCGCAAGGCCCGCGACACCATGGACCGCGACTACGCCGAACCGCTCGACGTCGCGGCGCTGGCCAAGGTCGCGCTGATGTCGGTCGGCCACTTCCAGCGCAGCTTCCGCGCCGCGTACGGCGAGACGCCGTACAGCTACCTGATGACCCGGCGGATCGAGCGGGCGAAGACACTGCTGCGGCGCGGCGACCTGTCCGTCACCGAGGTCTGCATGGCCGTCGGCTGTACCTCGCTCGGGTCCTTCAGCACCCGCTTCACCGAACTGGTCGGCGAGAGCCCCAGCGCCTACCGGGCCCGCGACCACAGCGCCGCCGAGCACATCACCGCGTGCGTCGCGATGTACCTGACCCGCCCGATCCGCGGCACCGACACCGGCCGGCCGGGCAGCGCGGTCGCCAGTCGTACCGGCGCCGACGCGGCGAAGCCGATCAGGAACGGAGAAGCGGAAGCGGGCGCCGGTCAGTAGCGTCGGGGTCATGGACATCAAGCTTTCGCAGTGCTTCATCGCCGTCGACGACCACGACGCCGCGCTCGGCTTCTACCGGGACGCGCTCGGGCTGGAGGTGCGCAACGACGTCGGCTTCGAGGGGATGCGCTGGGTGACCCTCGGCTCGGCCTCCCAGCCCGACGTGGAGGTCGTGCTGGAACCCCCCGTCGCCGACCCGGGCGCCACCGACGCCGACCGGCAGGCCGCCGCCGAACTGCTCGCCAAGGGCCTGCTGCGCGCCGTCAACTTCCGTACCGCCGACTGCGATGCGACGTTCGAGAAGATCCGGGCCACCGGTGCGGACGTGCTCCAGGAACCGATGGACCAGCCGTATGGGGTGCGCGACTGCGCGTTCCGCGACCCGGCGGGCAACATGGTTCGCTTCGCCCAGCCGCGCCGCTGACCCTTCTGGGGATGGTTGCCGCCGGGGAGAGGCCCTGGCGGCAGCCATCCGCGTGCTGACGGAACCGGTCAGCCCGCGATCAGCGGGTAGTGGTCGGACAGGTCGGTGTAGGTGTACGAGGTGCCCCAGCTGCTGACCGTCCACGGCGCGCTGTGGAAGCGGTGCACGGTGTTGGTGTACTGCGCCGGGCGGGCGTGGTCGGCGCGGTAGAGGACGTAGTCGAGGTCCTCCTTCGGCTCGCCGGGGTAGCGGTAGGCGGCGATCGAGTTGTCGACCGTGTCGAAGGAGTTCGCCCAGCCGTCCCGGGTGCTCGCCGGGGCCAGGCCGCCGTTGGAGAGCAGCGCCGGGTACTCGCTGCCGTGCGAGTCGATGTTCAGGTCGCCGGCCACCACGATCGGCTCGCTCGCCGGGATCTGCTTGGCGTCCAGGAACGCCTTCATCGCGCGCAGCTGCTTGCCCCGGATGTCGGCGGCCTGGCCGCTGGAGCAGCCCGAGTCGGTGGACTGCAGGTGGGTGCCGACCACGTGGGTGCGCTGCCCGTTCACGTTGATCTGCGCGTAGACGAACCCCTTGTTGGACCACCAGTCCGAGCCGCACGCGTCCTTGAACACGTACTGCTCCTTGCGCAGGATCGGCCACTTGCTGAGCAGCGCCACCCCGCCGTCCTCCGGCGTGGTGCTGCTGTAGCTGCCGGAGGTGGCGTCCCACCCGCTGGTGGAGCGGCCGACCACCGGCGTGTGGTACGGGTACGCGGCCGAGGCCTTCGACACCAGGGCGTCGGAGGTGGCGTTGTCGAAGGCCTCCTGCAGCACCACCACGTCGTGGCCCTGGAAGAAGTCCGCGCCCGCGATGGCCTGCGCCCGGTAGGCCTGGCCCCAGTTGGGGTAAAGGTTGGTGCTCATCAGGAAGGTGTTGTAGGTGAGCACGTTCAGCGGGGCGACGGTGAGCGGCGCGCTCTCGGCGTGCGCGGCGGCCTGAGGAACCGTCAACAGGGCTGCGGCGGCGGCGAGTACAGCGGCGAGGCGGGTGGTGCGGGTGGCGGGCATGGAGGCTCCGGGGGTGTGGGGCGATCGATGTTGTGCAGTCAACTCGGGCCTTCGTGACGCGGACAAGACACCGGGCGGCGGGTGGGTGAACTCGACCGAAACACCCCCTACCGACGGGTAGAAAACGGCCGCTGCGACAGGTGTCAACCATCGGTTGACACCCCCCAACTGTCAACCTAAGGTTGCCTCATGGCTGACACCTCTGGAGTGAAGACCTCCATCCGGCTCGACGACCTGATCGAGGGCATCAAGAAGTCGTACCCCGAAGCGCTCGACCAGCTGTCCAACGCCGTCCTGGTCGCCGACCACCTCGGCGACATCGCCGACCACCTGATCGGCCACTTCGTCGACCAGGCCCGCCGCTCCGGCGCGTCCTGGACGGACATCGGCCGCAGCATGGGCGTCACCCGTCAGGCCGCCCAGAAGCGCTTCGTCCCCAAGGACCCCGGCGAGGTCCGCGAGATCGACACCGCGCAGGGCTTCAACCGCTTCACCCCCCGCGCCCGCAACGTGGTGGTCGTCTCCCACCAGGCCGCCAAGGACACCGGCAGCCCCGAGATCCGCCCCGAGCACCTGGTGCTCGGCATGCTCGCCGAACCCGAGGGCCTCGGCACCGCCTACATCGTCGGCCGGGGCATCACCCTGGACGCCGTCCGCGAGGCCGCCCTCGCCGCCCTCCCGCCCGCCGCCGAGGACGTCCCCGCCCTCATCCCCTACGACGCGGGCGCCAAGAAGGTCCTCGAACTCTCCATGCGCGAGGCCCTCCGCCTCGGCCACAACTACGTCGGCACCGAACACCTCCTGCTCGCCCTCCTCGAACACGAGGCCGGCGCCGGCATCCTCACCGACCTCGGCCTCGACAAGACCGCCGCCGAGGCCGCCCTCCTCGAGGTCCTCGCCCAACTCACCCAGGACGCCTGACCGTTCAAGACCCGGCGGGCCCGCCCAGAACGAGGGGCGGGCCCGCCGTCGCGGTCACCGCGATCGCTCGGAGTGGACGCTCAACGCGGCGGCAACGGCCTGGACCCGAAGTTCTGTCAGATGGTCGACGATTGCGGCGAGGGTGCCGGACGCGGGCGCCTCGGTCGGCCGCGCCATGTCGGGCAGGTGGTACGGAGTGGTCTCCTCGACGGCGGGAGGAAGGGGCTCGGCCTTGCGGAGGATGCGCATGGCCGCCCTCCGGGAACGTGTTGCCCGCTACACCTGATACTTCGTGTGTGGGGGTGGCGGGTTGGCCGGGCCGGGCGGCGGTGGGGGTGCGCCGCCCATGCCGGTCGGTTTGCCGGACGGGGATTTCTGCGGGGCCACGGTGTTTCTCCTCGGAGCGGTCGGCGGTGGTGGGCGGGGCCGCCGGTGAAGGTACGGTCATCTGCTGACTGCCCGACTGCGGTCCCTGCTATGCGAGTTGGGTGGCCGATTCGCCGGGGCGGGGCGGCGTCCGGTCGAGGGTGGGTGGCTCCCAGACGTGGTGGCGCAGGATCGCCCGGAGCGTCGGCCCCGGGGGCATCAGCGGCATCGCGGTGTTGCGGACCGCCACCGCGAGCGGGTGCGACAGTCTCGGCCCCATCCGTCCCGCCTGCCGGGCCGCCCGGGCGACGGCCTGGGCGCGCGGGCGGCGCACCGCGTCGTACCGGGAGAGTGCGGACGGCAGGTCGGGCGCGCCGGCGACGGCGGCCGCCAGGGTCACCGCGTCCTCCAGCGCCTGGCAGGCGCCCTGGCCCAGGTGCGGGGTCATCGCGTGCGCCGCGTCGCCGAGCAGCGCGACCCGGCCGACCGTGAACGTCGGTAGCGGGGTGCGCAGTTCGCGCAGGTCGTGGTGGAGTACGGCGTCCGGCGGGGTGGCCGCGAGCAGTTCCGGGATCGGCTCGTGCCAGTCGCCGAAGCGCGAGCGCAACTCGGCCAGCGGATCGGCGAACCGGGTGCCGGGCGGCAGCGGAAGGACGGCGTGCCACTCGGCCCGGCCGTCCGGCAGCACGATGTGGCCGAACTCCGCGCCGCGACCCCAGGTCAGTTCGAACTCGCCGTCCAGCGCCACCGGTTGATCGGTGATCGCGCGCAGCACGGCCGCACCGGTGGCCACCGCGCCGGGGTGCTCCGGCAGCAGCAGGCCGCGCAGCCGACTGCCGACGCCGTCCGCCGCGACCACCAGGTCGGCGTACCGCGTGCCGTCCGAGCAGCCGACCCGGACCTGCCCAGGCCTGTTCTGCCCAGGCCTGTTCTGCCCAGGCCTGTTCTGCCCAGGCCCGTTCTGCGCTGGTTCGTTCTGCCCAGGCCCGTCCTGCCCCGGCCCGTCCTGGTCGATCGTCAGCGCGCGGACGCCGATCAGCAGCGACTCGGCGGGCAGCGCGGCCCGCAGCAGCCGGTGCAGGTCGGCGCGGGCGATGCCGACGATCGGGCTGCCCACCGCGCGCTCCAGCGCGGCCCCGTCCATCCGGGCCAGCCAACGCCCGTCCGGCCTGCGGGTGCCGCCCCGGTACTGACCGTGCGAGGCGGCCCGGACCGCTTCGCCCGCGCCGAGCTCGTCCAGCACCCGCAGCCCGTTCGCGGCCAGCGAGATCGCCGCCCCGGCGTCGTCCGGCACCTCGGAACGCTCCAGCACCGTCACGTCCCAGCCGACCCGGCGCAGTCCGAGCGCGGCCGCCAAGCCGCCGATCCCGCCACCGACCACCACCGCAGTACCGCGCACCGTCGAACCCCCAGTTCTTCTACAGATGTAGAAAGGACGGTAGCGGAGCTTACGGGCCCGCCCACGGCGGGGTGTTAGATGAGGGCATGGCCACCGACCGACGCACCCTGCTCGCCGACGCCGCCCTCGGCGTCCTCGCCGACCAGGGCATCCGCGGCCTCACCCACCGCGCCGTCGACCGCGCGGCCGCCCTGCCCGACGGCACCACCTCCGCCTACTACCGCACCCGCGCCGCGCTGCTCACCGCGCTGGTCCGGCGGCTGGTCGAACTCGACCAGCACGAACTGGAGTTGACCGCCGCACAGGCCGCCGCACAGGCCGCCGCGCCGCGTACCGCCGCCGACCTCGTCGACGGCCTCGCGCTGCTCGCCCACCACCGGCTCACCGGCGACGGCCGCCGCCGCTCGCTCGCCCGGTACGCCTGCGTGCTGGAGAGCGTCCGCGACCCGGAACTGCGCGAGATCCTCACCCCGCGCGAGAACACCGGCCGGGAGCTCGTCCGCCACTTCCTCGCCGCGCACCGCGTCCGCGACGTCGAGGACCGCGCGCTCACCCTGCTCGCCGGCTTCGACGGGCTGGTGCTGGACGGGCTGGTGCGCGGAGAGACCCTCCGGCGCGAGGCGCTGGAGGGCCTGGTCGCGGCGGCCCTGCGGCCGTAATTCCGCTAGGAGTTGGCTGCCCACTGGTGGGCGGTGCCCTGGTGGAGGGCGGCGTAGACGCGGTCGCGCAGGGTGTTGGCGTCGCTGTCGGTGAGGGTGCGGTGGAGGTGGCGCAGGACCACCTTGACCAGCAGGTTGTGCTGGTCGGGACGGGCCCCGAGGCGGGTCAGGGCCTGCGGGGGAAGGGCGTGGCACGGGGTGGTGGAGAGGATCTCGACGGCCTCCACGCAGTCCGCGTCCGCGCCGAGCGCGTCGCGGACCCGGTCGCCGAGGTCCTCCGCCAGGTCGACGCGGTCCACCGCGATGGACAGGTCGCGGCGGATCGCCGGCAGCGCGGAGACCGGACGGTACGGGGCGAGATCGGTCAACTGGGCGGCCACCGCCGGGTCGGTGGAGCGCAGGATCCGGATGTCCGGGATCCCCTTGACCAGCATCAGCACCCGGTCCAGCCCCATCCCGAGCGCCAGCCCGCTCCACTCCGGCCCCAGCCCGGCGCCCGCCAGCACCTCCGGGTGGGCGAGCCCGCACTCCGCGATCTCCACCCACTCGCCGCCGAGGTTCACGTCCAACTGCCGCCCCGCCAGCGTGTACGGATGCACGCGGTCCTCGGTGCGGTACTCCGCGCCGGGCAGCAGGGCGTCGGCCAGGGCGGCGATCATTTCGGTCAAGTCGGCGGGTGTGGTGGGCAGTTGGCGGCGGGTGAGGTACCAGAGGTCGAGCTGGTGCGGGGTGCCGGTGTGCAGCCGGTCGATGCTGTCGCGGCGGTGCACCAGGCCCGGGCAGACCAGCAGGACGGACTCGGCGGCCGGGTCCGCCGCGAGGGCGCGCAGGGCGCCGGGGACGAGTGCGCTGGAGTGGCTGCGCAGCATGCGGCGGTCGTCCACGTAGCGGGTGTAGCGGGTGTCCCGAGTGACGTCGTCGGCACGGTAGTTGAGGTGGTCGTAGTTGTCGGCGACGGTGACGATCCGATCGCCGCGGTGCACCCGCACCGGGCAGGACCAGTGCCGGGCCAGCGCGTCGGCGGCCCGATCCACCAGGAGCTGCACGCCGTGCGGCCCGGCGGCCGGATCGGTCAGATCGCGGACGGCCAGATCACGGGCGAGCTGATCGGCGGACAGCGGACGGGGAGAGGAAGCGGGCAGAGCGGACATGACGGGCCTCCGGGCCTGAGCAGGGGATTCGAGGGGGAACACACACCCCCCGGCCCCTGGGCGCAACCCGCCGCCCGGGACCGACCCGCTCAGCCGGACTGCGTCACCGGCGCGGCGAAAACCGACCCCAGCGGCACCCATCGGGAGCCGGGGGGCCACTAAATCGGCGAGAGATCGCTACGACGGCCACGGGCAGAGCTTAGATGCCCCGGCCCGGCCGCCCGCAACCGGTTTTTCTGCTCCCTGCCCCCGAGGCGACGCGGCACCGGCGACCGCCTTGCGCCTTCGCGCGTCGGCGCCGCACATGCGGGCTGACGCCTCCTCAGTTCCCAGCGCTCGGTGCAGCTGTTGGTGGCGGGACGGGCCTGGTACGGTTCCCCCGTCGCATTTGAACGCGTTCAATAATGGGGGGAACATGGAAGCCGTAGACACCACGGAGCGGCCGGATCCGGTACCGCGGGCGGCGCGGTTCACGGCGGTGCTGGCGGTGCTGTGTGCCGCACCGGTCGTGCTCTGGGTGGTCCTCATCGACGCGCGGGCCATAGAAGGCCCGCTGGTGCTCGGCGCCCTGACCACCGCCGTGCCGCTGTTCGCCCGGGAGGCCGCCAACTTCTGGACCGGCTGCGTGATCATCGGTTGGGTGCTGTTCGCCGTCTCCGTTCTCGGCTGCATGTTCGGGATGTTCCTGCTGGTGCCGGCGAGCATCGTCCTTCTCGCCGCGGCAACCCAGGCCGATCCCCAGGCCCCACGACTGCCGATGCACGTCGCCATCGTGATCACGGCCGCAACCCTGGGGTTCGTCTGCTGGGTGTTCGGGCAGGGCTGAACCGCCCTGCTCTTCCGCGAGCCGGACACTCTCTTCGCGAACGTCCAGGAGGGCGGCCCCCTCCTGGGTGGGAGGCACATCGTCCCGAGTGCCCCGGAACTCGGCCACGGCGCCGTCAACCTGAACCGGGGACCTGCCAGGCGTCGGCCAGGATCTGCAACCAGCAGGCCCCGAACTGCCACTGACCACCGACGGGCCGACACGCGGAGCGGCGGCCGACCTGGCCGAGGCTGTCCGTGCCGACGAACCCGTCCCCGACGGCGTGGCCCACCCGGACTCCCCGGAGCCCGTGGGCCACTGAATCGGCGGGAGGTCGCTACGCCGGCCACCCGCAGAGCTCGGACACCCCGGCCCGGCCGCCCGCAACCGGTTTCCGCACGGGTCGGCCGGCCGGCCGTTCGGTACCCTTCGGCATGCACTTCACCTCCGGTGGGACGGGCGGCCAGCGCCTTGACGACGCCGCAATGGCGCAGCTCGATCTCGGCAACAACGTCCGGGGATTCCTGCCGGGCGCGGCCGACACGCAGGGAGCGGCCGAGCTGTTCTTCCGGGCCGGCTGGCGGGTGCGCCGGTCGGGCTGGACCGAGTTCGGGGTCGAGCGCGAGTTCGCGGAGCTTGAGCTGACGCCGGGGGAGCCCGTGCTGTTCAGCGGGTACGTCGACCCGGAGCGTGTCGCCGAGCTGCTGGCGGCGCTGGGGGAGACGGGGCTGTCCTTCCGGCTCGAGTTCGAGGATCGCGAGGGGCGTGAGCACGTCCATCACTCGGCCGGCCGGTGCGGCTGACAGTCGTCGAAGGTCCCAATGTGGCGGCGCTTAAGCCGAGTTGAAGGGGTCGCCCCTACCGTCGAGCGGTGCTGACGCGATGCGGGAGCTGGGTGCGCCGGAATCCGGCGCTGGGGGCGGTGGGGGGCGCGGCCGTCTGGCAGGCGACGATCGTGGTGGTGGCGAAGGCGCTACCGCCGCTGGATCCGGGGTGGTTCCCGCAACTCGGGCCGACCGTCGCCAACTTGGCGGGCGCGGCGGCGATGCTGGTGCTGCTCCGGGCCTGGGGGCTGCTGGCGGCCGGCGGGGTCACGAGCCTTGGGGCGACGACGCGTTGGGTGGTGCTGCTGCCACTGGTGGCGCTCGCGGGGCTGGCGGCGCTGCCCGGGATCGAGGGGAGTACAGCCACCCTGGTGGGCGGCGTGGTGCTGATGCTCAGTGTCGGGGTCAGCGAGGAACTGAGCAGCAGGGCACTGGTGTTGGAGGTCGCACGGCCGCTGGGTCGGGTGCCCGCGGTGGTGCTGACGGCGGTGCTGTTCGGGGTCGGGCACCTCGGCAACTGGCTGTTCTTCGGCTCGCCCCTGGGCAATACGCTGTGGCAGGTGCTGGAGGCCGGTGCGTTCGGCTTCTGCCTGTGCGGCGCGCGCCTGTACATCGGGAGCATCTGGCCGCTGGCGCTGGTGCACGCGCTGTCCGACTACCTGGAGATCTACTCGCCGGGGAAGACACCCGACTGGCTTCAGGCGGTGACCGCGGTCGTCGACCTGGGCCTGGGCCTGGTGCTGCTGCTCCGGGCCCCCGAGGCTCCTGCGCCTGCCCGTGGGTCGTAGGCTCGGCATCTTCGATCGGCGGGAGGCGCGGGGAATGACGGACAAGCAGGCCGGGGTCGGGCAGGCGTACGACGCGGTCGCGGAGCTGTACGCGACCATGTTCACGGGTGAACTCGCCAGCCGGAGCGATGAGTTGGCGTTGATGGGGGAGCTGGTCGCGGCGCCGCCCGTGGCAGCCGACGGGCTGCCCGTCGGAGACCTCGGCTGCGGCCCGGGCGAGGCGACGGCGCTGCTCGGCGGGCTCGGGATCCGCGCCGTCGGGCTCGACCTGTCGGCCGGGATGCTGGCCCAGGCCCGGCGCCGCCACCCCGGGGAGAGTTTCGTCCGCGGCTCGCTGCTCTCCCTCCCGTTCGCCGACGCGAGCCTCGGCGCGGTGCTCGCCCGCTACTCGCTGATCCACCTCCCGCCCGCCGAAGTCCCGTACGCCCTCGCCGAGTTGCGCCGCGTCCTGGCCCCGGGCGGCCGCCTGCTGCTCGGCCTCTTCGCTGCCGACCCCACCCTCGGCGACACCGACCACCCCGTCCCCTTCGACCACAAGGTCACCACCGCCCACCGCTGGCCGCTCGACACCCTCGCCGCCCTGCTGTCCGAGGCCGGCCTCACCGAGACCGCCCGCAGCGTCCGCCAACCCGGCCCGGGCGAGCGCTTCCCGCAGGCGGCCCTGCTGGCGGAGGTCGCGTCCTGACGGCCTCTGATCTGCGTGCGGCATCGCCGGCCCGCCGGGCCGTTCATGGCCCGCGCCCGCGCAGCGTCGATCACCGCGGTCAGGGGGGCCGGCCGTCGGGGGGCGTGCCACACGAACGGGGCCTCGACGGTGGGTGACGCCGTATCGGTGTCGATGGACAGACGCATCGTCCGACCGCTGCCGGCATCGGTGGCGGTGACAACGCGGTACGCGTGACGGGGATCCGGGAGCGCGAGCGGGCCGTTCGGGAATGTGCCGATTCTCAGCCCTGAACGAGAACTCTTCGGCGCGGGGACGGACCAGGGGCGCCGCGTCAGACCACCGCCGGGAGCGGACGGACCGCGAGCGTTCGGCCGATGGCATGACGTCCCGGGCCCGGACACATCGTCGGACGGCGCCGGCGGAACGCAGAGGGGACACGACCTCCCGGTCCGGTGAGGCGGATCCGTTCCCCAGGAGCACGGAGCACACATGTCGACGGAGCAGAGCACAGCCACCATGCCGCAGGTGGCGATGACACTGGCGGCGATCGCCGCGACCGGGGCCACGCCGCGTCCCTCGGGCGAGACGGTGGCGGAGCAGCAGGAACGCATCTCCCTGGGCGTCAGTGAGCAGCTGGCTGCGCCCTCCCTCGCGACCGGGAACGACTGGTTCCTGAGGTGGCTGGCGCTGAGCCCGGACAACGCGAACATGGCGTTCCTGGCCGCGAGTCGCTCCTCCAACGCGTTCGCGGTGGTCCTGCGCGGCACGGTCGCCAATGTCACCGACCTGCTGGAGGATCTCGGCGTGGGCACGGTGGTGCCGTTCACCGCCGTCGGCTCGCCACCGGCCCCGGTGTCCGTCTCCAAGGGGGCGATGGAGGCGTTCACCCAGGTCGTCACCATGACGGCGGGGGGCACCACCCTGGTGCAGGCACTCGCCGACGCCCTGGCGGGGGCCGCGTCGAACCCCACCGTCCACGTGATCGGTCATAGTCTGGGCGGCTGCCTCGCCACCATGGTCGCGCCCTACCTCCAGGCACAGACCTGGCAGGGCGTCACCCCGAAGTTCGCCCTGTACACCTTCGCCGCCCCCACCGCCGGCGGCCCGGACTTCGTGAAGTACGTCAACTCCCTGAGCTGGGTCGCCAACGAGCGCTACTTCAACGCCTGGGACCTGGTGCCGCAGGCCTGGACCTCGCTCGACGACGCGAAGAAGTGGTACCCCCATCCGCCCGGCCCGGAGGCGAACGAGGACGTCAAGGCCGTGATCACGGCGATCGCCGCGCTGCCCGGGCCGCACGGCTACGCCCAGCCGGGCACGCCGAACCAGTTGCACCCGGACTACCAGAGCGACTACGACCACGTCATGGTCAAGAAGACGCTCCAGGACTTCATGGGCCAGGTCGCCTTCCAGCACGCGAACCCCACCTACCTGGGTCTGCTCGGCGCCCCCGACGTGCTGTCCGGCCCGGTGGTGCGGGCCGTCAGCAGCAACGCCGGCAAGGCCGGCAGTGCGGTCGTCATCGCCGGCAGCGGTTTCGGCGCGGGCACGGCGGTCGACTTCGGCACCGTCCCCTGTCAGGACCCGGTCGTCAGCGGCGACGGCACCGCGATCAGCGTCCTCGCGCCGCCCGGTGCGGGCGTGGTCGCCGTCCGGGTCACCACCAACCTGGGCACCTCGCCGGCCGTTCCGTTCGGCCAGTTCGCCTACGGCGGACCCGCCCCGGTGGTGGTCACCGGCATCGACCCGGACAGCGGGCGGAAGGGCCACTCCGTCACCATCACCGGCGTCAACTTCTGTTCCGACGCCCAGGTCTTCTTCGGCGACAACCCTTCCCCGTCCGTCCGGATCAAGCGCACCGGTGCGCCCAGCGAGCTCGTCGCCACCGCACCCGACCCGACCACCGGCGCCGGCAAGCCCCGCACCATCGATGTCACCGTCGTGTCGAACGGCTACTCGTCCCCGACCGGCCCGGTGAGCGAGTTCACCTACAAGGAACTGTGAGGCGGCGGCAGGGGCCTCAGTCGACCCAGCCCCGGCGGTGGGCCTGCCAGCCGAGTTGGATGCGGGTGTCGGCGCGGGCGAGGGACATCAGGCGGCTGATGCGGCGCTGGACGGTGCGCAGGCCGAGGCTGAGTTGTTTGGCGACGGCGGGGTCGGTGGCGCCGGAGAGGAGGAGGGCGAGGATGCGGCGGTCGGTCTCGTCGGGGTCGCCGGCGGGGGCGGGGCCGACGACGAGGGTGCGGCCGAGGGGGTGGGCCCACTCCCAGGTCTGTTCGAACAGGACGGTGAAGACGGTGACCAGCGCGGGGGCGCGGACCACCAGGGCGACGGGGTCGGAGGCGGAGGCGGTGAGCGGGACGAGGGCGAGTGAACGGTCCGCGATGATCAGCTTGGTGGGGACCTGCTCGACGACCCGGATCTGCTGCTGACGGTCCATCGCCTCGAACAGCGGGTGCGCGGCGCCCGGTTCGTCCAGGGCGCGGCGCTCCAGCACCACCCGGTAGCCGACGCCGCGTTCGACGGCCGCCGACTCGGCGCCGGTCTCGTCGGCGGCGACCACCTGGTGGCGGCCCGTCACCAGCGCGAGCAGTTCGTGCTCCGCGCCGGCCTGAAGTTGCGTGACGCGATGGCTGATGGCGGCGCGCCCGGCCACCACCTCGATCAGGTCGCGGTGCGCCTGGCCCTCCCGGGCGGTCGCCGAACGGTAGGCCTCGGTGAGGGTGGAGGCCGTCAACTCGGCCTCCCGCAGGGCGTGTCGCTGGCCGGTGAGCAGGGCTTCGAGGGCGACGGCCGGGGGAGCGGCGGTGTAGCGGCGGCCCGCGCCGGGGGCCACCAGCCCGCAGGCCTGGAGCAGTTCGAGCGAGCCGGTCGGTACGGGGCCGCAGCGGGCGGCCAGTTCGGCGCGGGTCGCGGGACCGTGGGCCACCAGGTGGGTGTAGACCCGCTCGGCGTGCTCGTCCAGACCTATCGCCGACAGCATCCGCGCTCCGTTCGCCGTACTCAGGGCCGCCGCCCGTGCCGCTCGCACCGCTCGCGAAGGCGGTGGCGGTTTGCCGCCGGGCGGTGACCCGCCAGGCCACATCATGACCGGTCAGCCCGGTTTTCTGCCAGGCTCACCGGCCATAACCCGACACCTGGAGGCGTTCATGACACGGCCGGCGCGCATACGCGGCGCGATGGCACTGGTGGCGGCGGGCATCCTCGCCACCGGTACGCTCACCACGATCGACCAGGCATGGGCCGCCCAGCCCCAGAACCCCGGCTCCACCCTGACGGGACGCCAGAGCGCCGCCCCGCACACCGTCACCCTGATCACGGGCGACCGGGTCCAGCTGGGCACCGGCACCGACGGCCGCACCGTCGTCACCGTGCTGCCCGACGAGCACGGCAACGTCCCGCTGACGTTCACCCAGCAGGAGAACGGCGACCAGTACGTCGTCCCGCAGCACGCCTCCGCCGCGCTCGCCGCCGGCACCGTCGACCGGCAACTGTTCAACGTCACCTCGCTGCTGCGCCAGGGCTACGACGACCAGAACGGCAAGACGTTCTCCCTGATCGCCACCTACCGGGACGCGAAGGCCGCCGACGCCAGCCCGCAGGCGCGCGCGAAAGCCTCGGGGACCAAGCGGCTCAAGGCAGTTGACGGCGTCGCGTTCGCCCCGGCCAAGGAGGACGCCGCCCGCACCTGGAACCAGCTGGTCGGGCCGGACGGCAAGGGCCGCGACGGCCTGACCAAGCTGTGGCTGGACCGCAAGGTCCGCACCACCAACGACGCCGAGACCAGGCAGATCGGCGCCCCCGCCGCGTGGGCCGCCGGGCTCGGCGGACAGGGCGTCAAGGTCGCCGTCCTCGACACCGGCATCGACGACCAGCACCCGGACCTCGCCGGACAGGTAGAGGGCCGCCGCAACTTCACCGGCGCGAACCCGGACACGCCCGACGAGGACGTCCACGACGCCGTCGGCCACGGCACCTTCGTCGCCTCCGAGATCGCCGGCACCGGCAAGGCGTCCGGCGGCAAGGAGCGCGGCGTCGCCGACCAGGCCCGGCTGCTGGTCGGCAAGGTGCTCGACGACGGCGGGTCCGGCACCGAGTCGCAGATCATCGCCGGCATGCAGTGGGCCGCCGACTCCGGCGCCGACGTCGTCTCGATGTCGCTGGGCAGCCCCGAACCCACCGACTGCACCGACCCGATGTCGGTCGCCGCGCAGCACATCGCCGAGCAGTCCAAGGCGCTGTTCGTGGTCGCCGCCGGCAACCTCGGCCAGTACCAGTCCGTCAGCTCGCCCGGCTGCACGCCCGCCGTGCTCACCGTCGGCGCCGTCGACGGCAAGGACAACACCGCCTCCTTCTCCTCGCACGGCTCCGTCACCGGCAGCCACACCCTGAAGCCGGAGATCGCCGCACCCGGCGTCGACGTCAAGGGCGCCGCCACCGGCGGACGCGGCGTCTACGCCTACACCTCGATGTCCGGCACCTCGATGGCCACCCCGCTGGTGGCCGGCAGCGCCGCCCTCGTCAAGCAGCGCCACCCCGAGTGGAACGCCGCGCAGATCAAGGCCGCCCTGGTGTCCTCCGCGCTGGCCACCGTCCCCGGCGACGTCCAGCAGACCGGCGGCGGCCGGCTGCGCGCCGACCTCGCCACCACGCAGAGCGTGCTCGGCGCACCCGCCGTCGGCTTCGGCGACTTCGCCTGGCCGCAGCAGAAGTCCGACACCCGCACCGTCCAACTCCCGTACACCAACACCTCCGACAAGCCCGTCACGCTCAAACTGACCGTGCAGCGCACCGACGGCGACGACGAGACGGCGATCACCTCGAAGGTCGTCAAGCTCGGCACCGACAGGATCACCGTCGCCGCCGGGGCCACCGCGCAGGTGCCGCTCACCCTCGACCCGACGTCACACCTGACGGGCGGCCAGTACGGCGACATCACCGGCCGGGTACTGGCCACCGCCGACAACGGGAGCACCGTCTCCACCCCGTTCAACGCCTACGTCGAACCCGAGACCCTCGCCGTCCGGGTCAAGCTGATCGACCGCGACGGCAAGCCCGCAGCGTCCGAGGTCGGCAGCAGCATCACCATGGTCGACCTCGGCCAGGCCACCGGCAGCCGGCAGGCCCCGAACGCCAACGGCGAGATCGTCTACCGGCTGCGCCCCGGCAGCTACTCGCTCAGCGGCTACGTGGTCACCCCCGAACGCGGCGACAGCAGCGGCGAGGCCGCCCCGAAGGCCGTCACCGCGCTCGCCATGCCCGAGATCCAGCTGACCAAGGACACCGTCCTCACCCTCGACGCCCGCCAGGCCACCCGGATCGAGGTGCAGGCCGAACGCGACCTCCGGGTCCGTGGCGCCTCACTCGAACTCGGCCGCTGGTGGGGCGACAAGTGGGTCGACTCCACCGGCGTGCGCACCGGCATGCTGCCCGTCGAACTCTCCGCCTGGGGCTCCGGCAAGGCCCGCACCGGCGGCTTCGAGTTCGGCAGCTACCTGCGGATGGCCGCCCCCGAAGTGGTGCTCAAGGGCGCCGGCCTCACCCTGGAACCGCACTACGCCCAGTTCGCCGCCGAGGCCCAACTGCCCGGCACCGGAAGCGCGTTGCTGGCCACCGCCGCCAGCGCCTCCGCGGCCGACCTGGCCGCCGCCGGCGTCAAGGGCAAGCTGGTCCTCGTCCCCGACGACGGCACCTCGCAGCGCGTCGTCTCCACCAACGCCAAGAACGCCGGCGCCGTCGGCGTCCTGACCTACCGCCAGAGCCCCGGCGTGTACGGCAAGAACGACGTCAGCCTGGACGCCCCCGTGCTGCCGATCACCGCCGCCGAGGCCGCCGCGCTGAAGACCGCCCTCGGCAAGGGCGCCGTCACCCTGGCATGGACCTCCACCGCCGACAGCCCCTACGTCTACAACCTGGCGTTCCACGACGCCGGTTCGATCGGCGCCAAGCAGCGCCACACCGTCCGCGACCGCGACCTCGGCACCGTCACCGAGAACTGGCACTCCACCGGCACGCCCGTCCGGATGAGCGACTACCTCAGCATCGAACGCCCGTGGAACCCGTACGCGGGCAGCGCCGTCGGCCAGGGCCTGGTCGCCACCCCGTTCACCCGCACCGCCCACTACACCGCCGACGACACCACCTGGCTGCACGACGGACAGAGCAGCTGGCCGTTCACCGAGTTCATGCAGGACCTGCCGCGCCGCTACCAGGCCGGACAGCAGCGCACCGAGGAGTGGTACCAGGGCGTGCTGCGCCCCACCGCCGGACGCGCCGCCGACGGCACCGCGCTGCTGGTCGGCGAACGCCAGGCCGACCTGATCGGGGTCGACTTCACCCGCACCCTGTGGGGCGACGGCAACGCCGACCACACCGGCAGCCAGTCCTACTTCGGCGACGCCGCCGGCGTCGAACTGTTCAGCGACGGAACCTCGTTGGGACGTTCCTGGTTCGGCCCGTCGTTCGTCTGGCAGCTCCCGAACGAGGCCAAGGACTACACCCTGGTGCTCGACCAGGCCCGGTTCTACCACCGCGACCTGTGGCAGCGCTCCACCGCCGTCCGCACCGAGTTCGGCTTCCGCTCGGCCACCGACCCGGCCGCGTACTCGCAGGCGCTGCCGCTGCTGTTCCCCGACTACCGGATCGACCTGGACGGCAACAACACCGCCGCCGCCGGACCACTGCGGATCGCGCTCTCCGCCACCGGCCAGAACGGCTTCACCCCCGGCCCGCTCACCACCGCCCAGCTCGCCTACTCCTACGACGGCGGCACCACCTGGACGGACGCCGCCGTCGGCGCCGACAAGGTCGCCACCCTCGACCACGCGGGCGCCGCCGGCAAGAAGGTCAGCCTGCGGATCACCCTGGCCACGGCGAACGGCACCAAGGTCACCCAGACCGTCACCGACGCGTACGCCGTGCGCTGACGTACCGGTAGCAGTCCACGCCACAGGCTCGGCAGGGATTCCCTGCCGAGCCTGTCCGAGGTGCCGGGGGGTCAGGCCGCGTCGGCCGGGAGCCGGTCGTCGGTGGGTGCGAGGCCGGCCGCGGGGCCGCCCGGGCTGGCGGTGGTGCGCAGGATCCCGGCGGCGGCGGCCGTGGTGGCGCACATCAGGGTGAGCAGCAGGAAGGTGCGGTTGAGGGCGGTGAAGTGGGTGAGCCAGCCGATGACGGCCGGTCCGGCGAGCATGCCGAGGTAGCCGAGTCCGGCGACGCGGGAGACGTTGGCGCCCGCGGCGGCGGGGTCGGCATGACCGGCGGCACTGAAGAGCTGCGGGACACAGCCGGACAGTCCGAGGCCGAACAGTGCCCAGCCGAGGAACGCGGCCCACACCCACGGGGCGAGCGCGGCGATCGTGATACCGACGGCGGCGGTGGCCGCGCCGTAGCGCAGGACGGCCGTCGGGCCGTGGCGGGTGACGACCCGGTCGGCCAGCAGGCGGCCGGTGGTCATCGCGGCGGCGAAGGCGCCGTACGCGAAGGCGGCGGTGGACGCGGGCGTGCCGAGCACGTCCTTGAGGTGCAGGGCGCTCCAGTCGTTGGCGGCGCCCTCGCACAGCATGACCATCAGCGCCAGCACGGCGAAGATCCGGATCTGTCGGCGGACCTTGCCGCTGTCGGCGGTCATGGGTGCTTCGGTGGTTTCCCCGCCCGGCTCGGCGGCCTCGGCGGCCGAGGCATCGGGCAGCAGGGCGCGGGCGGTGAGCAGGGCGGTGGCGAGGCCGAGCGCACCGAGGACGGCGAGCGTGGCCACCGGCCCGGCCCCGACGGCGGTGGCCGCGGCGGCGGCGCCGGCGGCGAGCACGCCGCCGACCGAGAAGGTGGCGTGGAAGCCGGACATGACGGGGCGCCCGTAGGCCTTCTCCACGTGTACGGCGTGGGCGTTCATGCTCACGTCCAGGCAGCCGTTGGCGAAGCCGAAGACCAGCAGCGCCCCGGCGAGCGTCCACGGGTTCGGCGCCAGGGCGGGCAGCACCAGGGACGCGGCGCACAGCGCGCCGGAGGCGGGGACGACGGTGCGGGCGCCGAGGCGGTCGGTCAGGCGGCCCGCGGCCCGCATGCCGCCGAAGGCGCCCAGGCCCAGCAGGACGAGCAGCCCGCCGAGGGCGGCGTGGCTGATGCCGACCCGGGCTTCGACGGCGGGGATGTGCACGACCCAGGCGCCCATCAGGGTGCCGCACAGGACGAAGTAGACGTAGGTCGCCACGCGGGCGACCCGGAGCGAGCGTTCCATGCCACCGACCATAACGAACATACTTGATGTGCGAAACCCTGATATCGAACAGCTTGCTTGTTCGCTCCGGGGTGCGGTTCAATTCCGGTATGAACACCGCGGCGCGCCACACCCTGATCGCCCAGACCGTCCGGGACGCGGGCAGCGCCACCGTCCTCGAACTCGCCGAACTCACCGGCGCCTCCGAGATGACCATCCGCCGCGACCTCGACACCCTCGCCACCCAGGGCGCCCTCGAACGCTTCCGCGGCGGCGCCCGCACCCTGCTGCTGCGCGGCGAGGAACCCCCCTTCGCACTGCGCGCCCGCGAAGCCGTCGACGCCAAACGCCGCATCGCCGCCGGCATCTCCGCACTCATCGCCGACGGCGAGACCGTCCTCCTCGACAGCGGCACCACCTGCCTGGAAGTCGCCCGCCTGCTGCGCGAACGACCCGTCACCGTGATGCCCCTGTCCCTGCCCGCCATCCACGTCCTCGGCGACACCCCCGGACCGGCCACCCTGCTCGTCCCCGGCGGCCGCCCCCGCGCCGCCGAGGGCGCTCTCACCGGCCCCCTCGCCCTCGCCTCGATCAACGCCCTGCGCTTCGACACCGCCGTCCTCGGCTGCTGCGCCCTCAGCGCCGCCGACGGCCTGACCGCCCACGACCTCGACGACGCCACCATGAAGAAGGCCGCCATGGCCGCCGCCCGCCGCACCGTCGTGGCCGCGGACGCCGGCAAGCTCGGCCGCACCGCCTTCGCCCACGTCGCCCCCGCCGCGAGCCTGCACACCCTCGTCACCGACACCGGCGCCCCCGCCGACGAACTCGCCGACGAACTCGCCGCGTTCGAAGCCGCCGGCACCACCGTCGTCAGCGTCTGACGCGGCGCACGCCCTCAGGCGGGCAGCCCGTGCAGGAACTCGGCCACCAGACGGTGCAGTTCGGCCGGGTGCTCCAGGTGGACGTCGTGGCCGGCGCCCGGCAGGCTCACCGCGTGCACGTCCGGACGCAGCGTCAACATCCGGTCGGCATCCGCGGCCGGAATGATGCCGTGCTGGCCGAGCACCAGCAGCGCCGGGCAGTGCGCCGCACCCGCCCAGTCGTCCCAGCGCTCCCGGACGGCGTTCTCGGCCAGCGCAGCCACCATCACCTCCGGATCGAACCGCGGCCACCAGCCGTCCGCGCGCTGCTCCAGACCGTCCGCCCACGCCACACCCAGCGGTCCGCCGCCGAAGAACCGCACCGCCGACGCGTGCTGCGCGAACGGCACCGGCCAGGCGGCCAGCATCTCCCCGATCTCGGCCGGCGCATCCGGCGACACCCCCGCGGCCGCCTCCACCAGCACCACCCCCGCGAACCGGCCCGGGTGCGCGGCCGCCGCCAACAGCGCGGTGTGCCCGCCCAGCGACTGCCCCACCAGCAGCGGACGCTCCAGCCCGAGCGCGTCCGCCACCGCGATCACGTCCGCCACGTACGCGTCCCGCCCGAGATCCCCCGGACGGCGGGTCGAACGGCCGTGACCACGCTGATCGACCGCCACCACCCGATGCGCCGGCGCGAGCGCCGCCGCCAGCGCGTCCCACTCGCCCGCGTGCCCCGCCAGCCCGTGCAGCAGCAGAACCGGCCGCGCCTGGGCCGCACCCGCCCAGTCCCGGCAGTGCAGTTCGACTCCGGCACCGGCCACCGTCCGGGCCGTCCACGGGCTCTGCGTGCTCATCCGCTCATCTCCCAACGCTGCGGGGCCGGTTGTCGGCCGCGGGGTGTGGGGCGACAATGCCACGCGGAGGCGATGTTGATCAATGACACTCGCCAGTAGCGAACGACTGTGACCAGCCGCGGGCGTGACGGACCGTCACTTGGGTGTCCGCCGGAGGTCTATCGTTCTGAACGCCGAACGTTCCGTGCCCGGAACGCCCGACCGAATTCCCTGCACCCCCAGGAGCCTTGGTGGAACCGACAGCCCCGCCCGCCCTGCCCGCCCGCAGCGCCCTGGTCGCCGACGCGCTCGCCGCCGCCGGCCTCCCCGGCACCGTCCGGGTGCTCGACGACTCCGCGCGCACCGCGGCCGAAGCCGCCGCCGCCCTCGGCTGCGAGGTCGGCGCCATCGCCAACAGCCTGGTCTTCCACTCCGACGGCGAAGCCGTACTCGTCCTCACCAGCGGCCGCCGCCGCGTCGACACCACCGCCCTCGCCACCCGCTGGGGCCGCGGACCACTGCGCCGCGCCACCCCCGAACAGGTCCGCGAAGCCACCGGCCAAGCCATCGGCGGCGTCGCCCCCACCGGCCACCCCCGCCCCCTCCCCACCATCGTCGACCAGGCCCTCACCGACTACCCCCAGATCTGGGCCGCCGCCGGCACCCCCCACACCGTCTTCCCCACCACCGCCACCGAACTCCTCCACCTCACCGGCGGCACCCTCCTCCCCGTCGGCCCCTGACAACCCGTCACGACGAACTCCGCCCCCTCGCAGCGAGTCCCGCCTCAGCCTCCGCGCCGGGCGGCCGGCCCCCCGCAGGGTCAGTCGTGGTGAGGGAGGCGCGGACGTGGTGGTGGCCGGCGCTGGCGAGTCTCGTCCCGCCGTTTCCTTCGCCGGAGGCGCCCCGCCGGGAGGGCGGCCGGCCCCCGCAGGGTCAGTCGTGGCTGAGGTAGGTGAGGACGGCGCGGACGCGGCGGTGGCCGGTGTCGGAGGGGGAGAGGGCGAGCTTGGTGAAGATGTTGCCGATGTGTTTGTGGACGGCGTTGTCGGTGATGAACAGGCGGGTGGCGATGGTGGTGTTGTCGTTGCCTTCGGCCATCAGGGCGAGGACTTCGCGTTCGCGGGGGGTGAGGGTGGCGATGGGGTCGTGGGCGGGGCGGGTGAGGAGTTGGGCGATCACCTCGGGGTCCATGACCGTTCCGCCGGCGGCGACCCGCCGCAGGGCGTCGACGAATTCGCTGACCCGGCCGACGCGGTCCTTGAGCAGGTAGCCGACGCCGCCGCGCCCGTCGGAGACCAGTTCGCCGGCGTATTGGCGTTCGACGTACTGGGAGAGCACCAGCACGGGCAGGCCGGGGTGGTCGCGGCGGGCCCGGATGGCCGCGCGGATGCCCTCGTCGCGGAAGCCGGGCGGGAGGCGGACGTCGACGATGGTGACGTCCGGCCGGTGCTCGGCGACGGCGGCGAGGAAGGCGGACGCGTCCTCGGCGATGGCGGCGACGTCGAAACCCTTGGCGGTGAGGAGGAGTTCGAGCCCGCTGGAGAGCAGCACGTTGTCCTCGGCGATCACGACCCGCACGGCAGCTCCACCTCGATCGTGGTCGGCCCGCCGACCGGACTGTGTACGTGCACCGCGCCGTCCAGTGCCAGCGCGCGGTGCCGGATCCCGGCGAGGCCGGTGCCGCGCGATTCGTCCGCGCCGCCCGACCCGTCGTCGGAGACCCGCACCGTCAACCGGCCGCCGTCCCGGCGTACTTGGACGACTGCCCGGGCCGCGCCGCTGTGTTTGGCGGCGTTGGTGAGCGACTCGGCGACGGTGAAGTATGCCACGGCCTCCACCGCCGCCGGGACGGAACCCAGGGGGCCGGTGTCGAGGTCGGTGTGGATCGCCGCCCCGGCGGCCAGTGCCGCCAGTGCCCCGGTGAGGCCGCGGTCGGCGAGGATCGGCGGGTAGATCGTCCGGATCACGGCGCGCAGTTCCGCCATCGCGTCCTCGGTGCCCTGCTGCGCCTCCGCCAGCAGCTTCGAAACGACCTCCGGCTCCTCGCCGAGCAGGTCGCGCGCGACCCCGAGCCGCATCGCGATCGCCACCAGCCGGGCCTGCGTGCCGTCGTGCAAGTCCCGTTCGATGCGGCGCAGTTCGGCACCGTGCGCGTTCATCGCGCCGACCCGGGTCTCGGTGAGTGCCGCGACCTGGACGGCCAGCCGCTCGGCCGCCGACGGCGACAGCAGCAGGACGCACAGCCGGGCGTGCAGCCGGGCCAGCGGCGGGACGGCGAAGTACGTCAGTGCCGCGAACACGGCCGCCTGCGCCGTCCCGAGCGTCAACGCGGTGCCCCAACCGGTCAGCGGGACGCCCGCCGCGAAGCCGCCCGCGCGGGTGCCGGGCGGCAGCGCCCACCAGAGCGGGACGGTGACGGCCGTGGTCAGCGTGTTGCCCGCGCACAGGACGGCGACCAACCCGAACGCCAGGCCGCCGACGGTGTTCGCCACGATCCACAGCAGCACCCGCCACCAGGAGACCCGGACCGGCCCGGAGGGCGCGTCGCACAGCAGCCGGTCCGCGCGCCGCCGGTGCCAGGCCGCCCAGCCACGCGCCGCCCGCGGTACCAGCAGCACCGGCAGCGCGACCGGCGTGGCCGCGCCCGTGCAGAGGCTGCCCAGCAGATACCCCAGGTCGCGCCACAACGCCCGCAGCCGGCCGTCCCGTTGATCACTCATTCGGGAAAGTCTGAGCCATCGTCACCGGGTTCGGCACTACAGCCAGCTGCACCCTTTTCCCACCAGTACGGGGTACCGACCGCGCACCCCGGCCAGGCCTAGCGTCAACGACCATGACGAGCACAACGACCATGACGAGCACAACGACCGAGACCCCCCGCCGCTCCCGCCGCCGCATCCTGCTGCCGGCCGTCCTCGCGGCCGGCGCCCTGACCGCAGGCCTGCTGGGCGCGAACGCCGCCGTCCAGCGACACGACGGCCCGCGCACCAACCCCCGGCTCCAACGCGACGTCGACGCGCTCACCGCCCTCGGCGTCACCGGGGTGCAGGCCCGCCTGACCGGCCCCGACGGCCCGGACGCGACCGCCGTCGGCGGCGTCGCCGACACCACGTCCCGCCAGGCCGTCCCCGCCGACGGCTACTTCCGGATCGCCAGCGTGACCAAGGCCTTCGTGGCCACCGTCGTCCTGCAACTCGTCGCCGACGGCAAGCTCTCGCTGGACGACACGGTGGAGAGCAGGCTGCCCGGCGTGGTGTCCGGCAACGGCAACGACGGGCGGGCGATCACCGTCCGGGACCTGCTCCAGCACCGCAGCGGCCTGCACGACGACTACCCGGACTACACCTCGGCGGACGACTTCCAGCAGCACCGCAACGACACCTACACGCCCCAGCAGACCGTCGCGCGGGCGATGGCCCACCAGCCGGACTTCCAGCCCGGCACCAAGTGGAACTACGACAACACCGGTTACGTGCTGCTCGGCATGATGATCGAGCGGGTCACCGGACACCCGTGGCACCAGGAGGTGCGGGACCGGATCGTCCGGCCCCTCGGCCTCGACCACACCTCCTGGCCGGGCACCAACCCGGCCCTCCCGCAGCCGCACGCCGCCACCTACCAGCGATTCCAGGACGGCGGACCGCTGGTGGACGTCACCGAACAGGTCGGCGCGGGCACCAACGGCGAGGCCGGCCTGATCTCCACCACCGCCGACCTCGGCCGCTTCCTCCAAGCCCTGCTCGGCGGCCGCCTGCTGCCGCCGGCCCAACTCGCGCTGATGCAGCAGACCGTGCCGGTCGGCGAGGACTTCGAGCAGCTGATGCCGGGCGCCCGCGACGGACTCGGCCTGTTCTCCCGCCCGCTGTCCTGCGGCGGCGTGTACTGGGGCCACGAGGGCGGCGACTCCGGCTGGATCACCGCCACCGGCGTCACCGCCGACGGCCGCCGGGCCGTCGCCGTCTCGCTGTCGGGCGTCCAGATCGCGGGCCCGGAGGACGTGGCGCGGATCGCCGCGGCCGAGAACAAGCTGGTGGACGACGCGCTCTGCGACGCGAAGGACAAGTGAGGGGACGGCCGGAACAGCCGCCGGCGCGGCGGCCGAAGCTGGTGGCGGACCGTCGAACGAGTCGCCCGTAGCGGTCGCTGAGGAGGCGGTCGAGCAGCCCGGCGAGCCGGGCGGGCCCGGCGGGGGAGAGCGTGGCGCCCAGCACCTCACCGGTCGGACCCTGCCCAGGCCAGCATGCCCGGAGCAGGCCATCGACGACCGGCAGCCCGATCTCGTTCCCGGACGCAACCAGACCGGAGGCGTCACCGTCCGAGCTGATGATCGCCATACGTATCATCGATCAGCATGGGCCCGGAAACGGGCGGGGCGGCCTCGGGCTGCCGGGGGGCAAGGGGGACGGACAGTGCGACGGGGAATCAAGGTGGCAGGCGCTTTCCTGGTGGCCGGCGCGGCCATCGGCGCCATGGCGGCCTGGGGCGACGGGAGCACGCCCGGCGAGGAGGCCGCCGAGTACGCCGCCGCCGCGACCACCGGGCTGCGCACCGACCTCGAACCGGTGGTGACGCGGTTCCACCGCTTCGGCGAGCTGGAGAGCGCGCAGTGGGTGATGCACTGGCCGCGCGACCTGCCCTGGACGCCGCAGTCGGCCCAGGAACGCCCGATGTTCGCGGTCCTGCACCTGAAGCCCGGTCAGGTCCAGCGCCTGCTCGACGGCCGGCGCGGCAAGCCCGCGGACGCGCCCGCCTTCGACACCGACGACCTGCCGGGCGGCGACGGCCTGCCCGCCTCACTCGCGCCGTACGTGCCGGCCGACGCCGCCTGGGTGGCCGTCCCCGAGCTCGACGAGGTGCTGGTGCGGGCACACCGCGGGGTGTCGGTGTCCTTCGACCCGGCGAGCGACACCGTCGTGATCCAGTGCATCGACGCGCTCGACCCGGACGAGGTGCAGAAGCGGACGGCGGAAGGGCAGACCTTCCTCATCACCCCGTCGCCGTTCGTGCTGCCGACCTGATATCTCGTTCCTCAGGCGTACCCGGACGGGACGGCTCATCCTCCGAGCTGATGATCACCGCAGTGCCGTCGGCCAGCATGGTGCCGACAAGCGGGCGTGGGTGGCTTCCGGGCCGTCCGGGGCGAGGGGGACGGACAGTGCGGCGAGGAACGATGTTGGCAATGGCTTTCCTCATTCTCGGCGCCCCCATCGGCGCCCTGACGGCCTGGGATCTCGCGAGCACCACGTCCGACCAGGCCGAGTACGACGCCCAGACCACCGGGCTGCGCACCGACCTGGTGCCGATGGTGACGCGGTTCCACCGCTTCGGTGAGCTGGAGAGTGCGCAGTTCGTGATGCACACGCCCGGCGCCCATGCCCGGGAGATGGTGCCGTTCCCGGACCAGCCGTATCCGCTGTACGCGGTGCTGCACCTGAAGGCCGGTCAGGTCAAGCACCTGCTCGACGGCCGAACCAGCAGCCCCATGGCCGCCCCCACCTTCGCCGCCGACGACCTGCCGACCGGCGGCCTCTCGGTGTTCACCGGCCCGCCGGGCGGCCTGCCCGCCTCGCTCGCGCCGTACGTGCCCGCGAACGCCGTCTGGGTGGCCGCCCCGGAGCTCAACAAGGTGCTGGTGAAGGCGGACGGCGAGGTGACGGTGTGGCTCGACCCGGCGAGCGACACCGCGGTGGTCTACTCCGTCAACCCCGATGACCCGGACGAGGTGAAGCAGATGGTGGACACCCAAGGCCACACCTCCCTCGTCACCCCGTCACCCTTCGCCCTCCCGTCCTGACAGCCCGCCGAAGGGCGGTGCGGGCGGCCGCGCATAGCATCGGGCTGTCACAGCCCCGCACCGCCCGCAGGAGCGCCCGCCCATGCAGATCGACCTCGCCGCACCGCCGTTGCCCGCCACCGCGCCCGACCTGGCGCGGGCCGCCGAGGAGCGCGGGGCAGGCCGGTTCGTGCTGTCCGAGACCTCGCACAACCCGTTCCTGCAACTGGCCCGGGCCGCCGACCGGACGGAGCGGATCGGCCTCGCCACCGGCGTGGCGATCGCCTTCGCCCGCACCCCGATGACGCTCGCCTACGAGGCGTGGGGCCTGCACGAGAGCTCCGGCGGGCGAGCGGCGATCGGGCTCGGCACCCAGATCAAGCCGCACGTCGTACGCCGCTTCGGCATGCCGTGGGACCGCCCGGCCGCCCGGATGCACGAGTACCTGGCGGCCGTGCGTGCGATCTGGCACAGCTGGCAGACCGGCGAACGCCTCGCCTTCCGCGGCGAGTTCTACCAACACACCCTGATGACACCGGTGTTCGCACCCGCGCCGCTCCCGTACCAGCCACCGCCCCTGCTGCTGGCGGGCGTCGGACCGCTGATGACGGCCACCGCCGGCGCGGTCGCGGACGGCCTCCTCGCCCACCCGTTCGGCTCGCCGCAGCACCTGGCCACCGCCGTCCTGCCCGCCGTCCGCGCCGCCCGCGCCAAGTCCGAGGCGGAGAACGCCCCTTGGACCACCCGCCCGTTCGAAGTGGTCGCCAACGTGCTGGTCGCCACCGGCCACGACGAGGACGAGTACCGCACCAACCTCCGCCTGGTCCGCGAACGCCTCGCCTTCTACGCCTCGACCCCCACCTACCGCCCCGTCCTCGAGACCCACGGCTGGGCCGCCCTGCACGACGAACTCCACCCCATGTCGGTCCGCGGCCGCTGGGAGGAGATGGGCCGCCTGATCGACGACACCGTCCTCAACACCTTCGCCATCACCGGCGAGCCCACCGCCGTCGCCCGCGAACTCCACCACCGCTACGGCCAGTTGGCCGACCGCCTCTGCCTCAGCGGCCCCGACGGGACGGACGCCGCGCCGCTGCTGGACGTGCTGTCGGCAGCGGTCGCCGGGCGCTGAATCAGCCCGGCCCCGGGCTCGCCCGCGTCCTTGCCGGGGCCGCGCCCGGCCCGTGGCTAGCCTGGCGGAATGAGCGAGCAGCACAGCGGGCGGCGGCGGCCGCGCTATCGGGCCCTGTCGCCGTTGCGGGAGCACCTGCGGGAGTCGTTCTGGGTCGCGCCGCTGGTGGCCTGCCTGGGGGCGGTGCTGCTGGCGGGGCTGACCGACCTGATCGACCAGGAGCTGTTCTTCGAGGCCGCGGCCACCAGCGGCACCGAGAACCTGCAGTCGTTCGCCTCGGCCGCCAAGAGCGTGGTGTCCACCGTCAGCGCGGCGATGCTCACCTTCATCGGCGTGGTGTTCTCGATCTCCCTGGTGGCGCTCCAGATGGGCGCCAGCCAGATGAGCCCCCGGGTGCTGCGCCTGTACGTGCGCAGCCGGCTGACCAAGGCGACGTTCTCGACCTGCCTGGCGACGTTCGTCTTCACGCTGCTGGTGCAGCTCGGCTACGACGACACCACCGACCCGACGCGCGCCGTCTCCGTCCCGGTGGTGTCGACGATCGTCGCGGTCGCCCTGGTGATGCTCAGCCTGGCGCTGTTCGTGCTGTACGTGCAGGCGACGATGCGGCTGCTGCGGGTGCCGCACATGATCGACCGGGTCACCCGGGAGTCGCTCCAGGTGCTGACGGCCTACCGCTGGCTCGCCCCGGACTCCGCCACGGACGCCGGCCCGCAGCCGCACGGTCCGACGCTGCTGCACGAGGGCCGGGCCGGGGTGCTGCGGGACGTCAACATCCGCCGCCTGGTGCGGGTGGCCCGGCGACACGGGGCGGTGCTGCACATGGTGCCGCGGATCGGCGACTTCATCGCGCCCGGCACCCCGACCGTCCTGGTCGCGGGCGGCAGCCCGCCCCGGCCGGGGTGGATCACCACCGCGCTGAACGTCGGCGTGGACCGCACCATGCACCAGGACCTCAGCTTCGGCTTCCGCCAGCTCGTCGACATCGCCATCCGCGCCCTGTCACCGGCCGTCAACGACCCCACCACCGCCGTGCAGGCCGTCGACCGGATCCACCAGCTGCTCGCCGTCCTCGCCCCCTACCAGGTGGGCGAGCTGCGCCACCGGGACCGGGACGGCGCGGTGCGGCTGGTGCAGCCGGTGCCGGGGTGGGAGGCGACGGTCGACCTGGCGTTCACCGAGATCCGGATCTGCGGGGCCGGCCAGCCCCAGGTCACCCGCCGCCTCGCCGCCGCCCTGGACGACCTGCTGCGGATCACCCCGGAGCCACGCCTCGCGCCCCTGGTGACGCAGCGCCGCCTGCTGGAGCGGGCCGTCACCGCCGCCGTCCCGGACGAGCAGGACCGGGCGTTCGCGCTCACCCCGGACCGCCAGGGCATCGGCTGAACACCCTCCGAACGAAGGATCCGCCCGGGAAGAGCTCCAGGGCGGATCCACAAGAAACAGGAAGGCGGCTACCCGGCCGACCCCGCGCTGCGGTTCAGCGAGGCCAGGTACTTGTTGTACGCCACCAGCTCGGCGTCACCGTCGCGGTCGGCGGCCCGGTCGCGGCGGCGGGCCTGGCGCTCCTCGGACTTGGCCCACTGGAGGGTGAGGGCGATCAGCACGATCGCGGTGGGGATCTCACCGAACGCCCAGGTGATGCCGCCGGCGAGCTGCTGGTCGGCGTGCAGGTCGGTGCCGATCGGGGCCATCTCGGCGGTGAAGGTGTTGACCAGCTGCCCAGAGGCCATCATCACGGCCACGCCGAAGAACGCGTGGAAGGGCATGCCCATGAACAGTTCGAGGATCCGCATCACGAAGCCGGGACGGTGCGGGCCCGGGTCGACGCCCATGATCGGCCAGAAGAACAGCATGCCGACGGCGAGGAAGTGCAGCATCATCGCCAGGTGCCCGAGCTGGTACTGCATCAGCCAGTCGAACAGCGGCGTGAAGTACAGCCCGTACAGGCTCGCGATGAAGACCGGGATGGTGTACGCGGGGTGCGAGACGATCCGGACCAGCCGGCTGTGCAGCAGCGCGACCAGCAGTTCGCGCGGCCCCCGCCCGCTGCCCTTGCGGGCCGGGCGCAGCGAACGCAGCGTGAGCGTGATCGGCGCGCCGAGCAGCAGCAGGATCGGCGACAGCATGGACAGCACCATGTGCTGCATCATGTGGGCGCTGAACAGCACCATGCCGTAGTCGTTGAGCTTGGTGTTGGTGACCATGAACACGGTGCCGACACCGGCGGTCCAGAACAGCGCCCGGCCCACCGGCCACTTGTCGCCGCGCCGCCACAGCCGGATCGCCCCGGCCAGGTACAGGCCGAGGGCGAGCGCGCAGAAGACCAGGTACGGCCAGTCCGGCGACCACTCCATCGCCCGGGAGAGACTGAACGGCGGCAGGGGGCCCCCGCCGTGGTGGTGCATCCCGGTCATGCCGTCGCCCATCGGGCGGCCCCGCTTTCGTCCATGCCGTCCGGCGCCACGCGGTGCCGCGGGTCCGGTTTGGTCGGTTTCGTTCGGACCCAGCCTAGGCGTCGCTTACGGCGAGCCGACCAGCGCCCCCGGCACGGAGGTGTCCCTCCTGCGGCGGCCAGTGGCCCGTCTCACAGGAAGTAGAGGCGGTTCAGCGAGACCTCCTGGGCGGGGTCGGAGTGCAGCGGGGCGCCGTCGAGGGTGACCAGGCCCCGGGTGGCGTCGACGAGGATCTCCCCGAGGCGGTTGTTGCGGACCAGGTCGGCGGGCCCGATGCCGCGGGTGTGGCGGACCGGGACGCGGCGGCGTCGGGTGGTCATCGTGTCGTACGGCCGGGCGGCGGTGCCGGCCTCGGCGGCGGCGCCGCTGGTGAAGGCGACGGAGAGGTCGGCGGGGGTGGCGCCGTGGGCGCCGAACAGCGGCCCGAGGACGAGGGGCTGGCAGGATTCGGTGGCCGCGTTGGGGTCGCCGGTGACGCCGTAGGCGGGGAATCCGGCCTTGAGGACCAGGTACGGCTTGGCGCCGAAGGAGGCGGGGTGCCAGAGCACGAGGTCGGCGAGCTTGCCGGTCTCGATCGAGCCGACCTCGTGCGAGAGGCCGTGGGCGATGGCCGGGTTGATGGTCAGCTTGGCGATGTAGCGCAGCACCCGTTCGTTGTCGTCGGTCGGACCGTCGCCGTCCATCGGGCCGCGTTCGGCCTTCATCTTGCCGGCCATCGCGAAGGTGCGGCGCACGGTCTCGCCGGCCCGGCCCATGCCCTGCGCGTCGGAGGAGGTGATGCCGATCGCGCCGAGGTCGTGCAGGACGTCCTCGGCGCCCATGGTGCCGGCCCGGATCCGGTCGCGGGCCATCGCGGCGTCGCCGGGCAGGTCGGTCTTGAGGGCGTGAACGGAGACGATCATGCCGTAGTGCTCGGCGACCGCGTCCCGGCCGAACGGCAGGGTCGGGTTGGTGGAGGAGCCGATGACGTTCGGCACGCCCGCCATCTTCAGCACGTTGGGGACGTGGCCGCCGCCGCAGCCCTCGATGTGGAAGGCGTGGATGGTCCGCCCTTCGAGGACGCGCAGGGTGTCGTCGACGGACAGGCACTCGTTCAACCCGTCGGTGTGCAGGGCCACTTGGACGTCGTACTCCTCGGCGACGGACAGCGCGGTGTCCAGCGCCCGGGTGTGCGCGCCCATGTCCTCGTGCACCTTGAACCCGCAGGCGCCGCCCTCTGCGAGGGCTTCCACCAGCGGCGCCGGACGGGAGGACGAACCGCGGCCCAGGAAGCCGATGTTGACCGGCCAGGCGTCGAACGCGTTGAAGGCGTGGCGCAGCGCCCAGGGGGAGCTGACGCCGACGCCCCAGGCGGGGCCGAACTCCTGGCCGATGATGGTGGTGACGCCGGAGGCGAGCGAGGCCTCCATGATGCGGGGGGACATCAGGTGGACGTGGGTGTCGATGGCGCCCGCGGTGGCGATCAGGCCCTCGCCGGAGACGATCGCCGTCCCGGTGCCCACGACCACGTCCACGCCGTCCAGGGTGTCCGGGTTGCCGGCCCGGCCGATCGAGGCGATCCGGCCGTCCCGGATGCCGATCGAGGTCTTGCGGACGCCCTGGATCGCGTCGATCACCAGGACGTTGCTGATGACGAGGTCACAGGTGTCGCGGACCGCCGCGGCCTTCAGGTGCAGGCCGTCGCGGGCGGTCTTGCCGAAGCCGGTCAGGAACTCGTCGCCCGGCCGCTGCGAGTCGGATTCGACCCGGACGACCAGGCCGCTGTCGCCGAGCCGGACCCGGTCCCCGGCGCGGGGGCCGTGCACGGCCGCGTACTCGGACGCCTCGATGCTGCTGCTCACTGCGCGGTCTCCTCCGTGTCGTCGTCACCGTTGATGCCGAGGTAGCCCTGCTCGGCCGCCCGGCGCAGGGCCGCCCGCCGGACCTGGGGTGCGTCCAGCGGCCCGTCCACCAGCCCGGCGAAGCCGATCGCGACCCGCTCGCCGCCGATCGGCACCAGGCCGACCTCGACGTCGGTGCCCGGGTCGAAGCGCACCGAGGAGCCGGCCGGCACCGCCAGGTGCATCCCGTACGCGGCGGCGCGGTCGAAGGTCAGGCGCGGGTTGGATTCGAAGAAGTGGAAGTGCGAGGTCACCGAGACCGGTACGTCCGCGGTGTTGCGGACGGTCAGCGTGCGGACCGGCCGCGGCGCGGGCTCGGCGCCGCGGCCCGGGAGCACGGCGCCGGGCGCGGCCCCGCCGAGGCCGCCGCCGCCGAACGGGTCGGCGACGACCGCGAGCCGGGTGCCGTCCTCGAACACCGCTTCGACCTGGATCTCGGTGATCAGGTCGGGGACGCCGGGCAGGACCTCGGCGGGGGACAGGACGGTGCGTCCGCGTTCGACTGCCTCGGCGAGGCGCAGGCCGTCGCGGGCGGCTTCGCAGACGGTGTCCGAGATGAGCGCGGTGGCCTCGGGGACGTTCAGCCGCAGGCCGCGGGCGCGGCGGGCGCGGGCGAGTTCGGCGGCCGTGAAGATCAACAGCCGGTCGCGTTCGGTCGGGGTCAGCTGCACGGGGTTCCCTTCTTTCCCGGTGGTACGGGTGTCAGCCGGTCCTTCCCGGCGGTACGGGTGTCAGACGGCGGGCTGGTCGTGGGTGGAGCAGTGGATGCCGCCGCCGCCGGAGGCGAGGGTGTCGATCCGCAACGGGACGATCTCGCGCTCCGGGAACAGCTCCCCGAACACCTCCCGGGCGTGCCCGTCGGCCCGGGAGTCGCCGAACGACGGCAGGTAGACGGCCTTGTTGCCGAGGTAGAAGTTCAGGTACGAGGAGACGAAGGCGTCGCCGCGCCCGGTGATCCGGTCGGGGTCGGGCTGGCCGATTTCGATCACCTTGAGCCTGCGTCCGGCCGCGTCGGTGGCCTGTGCGAGTACGGCGCGGGCCTGGTCGGCGGAGCGGGACCAGACGTCGGGCGGGGTGCCGGGGAAGGGCCGGTCCAGCAGGACGACCCCGGGGGCGGCGAACCGGGCCAGACAGTCGACGTGGGCATCGGTGATGTCCTGGCCCCGGACTCCCGCCAGCCAGATCACCTTGGTGACGCCGAGCGCCTGCTTCAGTTCGGCCTCGATCCGGTCGCGGTCGCGCCCCGGGTTGCGGTTGGCGTTGACCACCGAGCTCTCGGTGAGCAGCAGCGTCCCCTGCCCCTCGCTCTCGAAGGAGCCGCCCTCGGCGACGAGCGGGGTCGCGATCCGCTCGATCCCGTACCCGGACAGCACGGCCCGGGCGACCCGGGCGTCGTTGCCGTGCTGCTGTTTGCCGCCCCAGCCGTTGAAGTTGAAGTCGACGCCCTTGACCTTCCCGCCCTCCTCGACGAACACCGGCACGGTGTCGCGGGCCCACAGATCGTCCACCGGGACGGACCGCAGCTCGACGTCGCTGCCGCAGGCGCTCCGGGCCGAGTCCTCCTGGCCGGGGCGGACCAGCAGGACCAGCGGCTCGCGCCCGCCGATGGCCCGGGCCACCGAGGCGATGTCCTTGCGCACGGCGCCGAGCTGCCCGCCCCAGACGTCCTCGGAGGCGGGCCAGGCCATGAAGGTCCGCTCGTGCTTCTCCCACTCGCCGCCGAGCCGGCGCCCGGGCGCGCGGCCGGTGGGCGCGGCGGAGGACGCGGGGTCGCTCGCGGACGGCTCCGCCGGTGCGTCGTCGAGGGCCGCGCAGGCGGTCGCGCCCGCTGCGATCAGGCCGGCGCCGGCGAGGGAACGCAGCACCGTGCGGCGCGTGGGGGAGGGGTGGGACACGAGGGACTCCGGTGGTGCGAGGGTGGATCGGTCCGGCGGGCGGGCTCCGGGTGGTGCCGCGGGTGGCGCCGGTCGGCGGTGGGCACGGTTGCCCGGCATCGCCGGAGCTGAACTCTCGCACTGACTGAAAAATCAGTCAAGCTCGGACGGTCGACTCGACCGCGCCCCGGCTGCCGGGGGGGGGGGGGGCTCAGGCCGGCCCGCGTCCCAGTTCGGCCCGGACGGCGCCGCGCAGCAGCCGGCGGGCCTGCTCGACCGGCAGTGAACCGCTGTGCCAGCGCACACTCAGGCCCTCGACCAGTGCGGTGAGCCGTTCCGCGGCCGCCGCGTGGGCCGGGGCGGTGCCGGCCGGATCGGCCCGGGCGAGCAGTCCGGCGACATCGTGCACCCAGCTGTGGGTGCTGCGGGCCAGCTCCTCGCGCAGGTCCGGCTCGAACACGGCGGTGGCCCGCAACTCGCCCCAGGCGATGCTGTTCTCGCGCACCTCGGCGGTGTCCTGGAGCTCCAGCAGCAGGACCTGTTCGAGCTCGGCGAGCGGATCCCCGGGGCGGTCCGGACGGTCCCCGGTGGTGTAGTGGTCGGCGCGGTCGCTGATGTGCTCCAGCGTCTTGCCCAGGACACCCGCCCGGTCGGTGAAGTGGTAGTAGATCAGCGCGATGGACACCCCGGCCTCGGCGGCCAGCTCGCCCATCCGCAGGCCGCGCACCCCGCGTCGGGCGATGACCCGGGTGGCGGCCGTGAGTATCCCTGTCCGTCGGTCCGACATGGGAGCCGACCTTACCCTCTCGGGGCCGTGCCTCGACCGGATCCTGATTATTTCGTCAGGAAAATCTGCCCAGCCCGGTCCAGAGGGTTGACTGAATTTTCAGCGAGGTGAAGGATGCGGGGGCACCGTCCGGCCGGCCGTCGAGGCGTCCGAGGCGGCCGAGACGCCCGAGCCGCAGGAGCCGCGACGCGTCTCCCCCGGCGGCGCCCGTGCCGACGCACCGCGGGGCAGGCCGCCGGGCCCTCCGCCCCACCCGCACACCCGATCCCGAAGAGGTTCCCCATGACCGCCACCCACCGCATGCCCGCCGAATGGGCCGAACACGAGGGCTGCCTGATGGCCTGGCCCGTCCGCCCGGACCTGTGGGGCGACACGCTCGCCGAGGCGAAGCAGGAGTACGCCGAAGTCGCCCGTACCATCGCGCAGTTCGAGCCTGTGACGATGGCCGCCCCGCCCGGCCACGGCGACGAGGCGCGCGCCATGTGCGGCGACGCCGTCTCCGTCGTGGAGCTGCCGACGGACGACTCGTGGTTCCGCGACTCCGCCCCGATCTTCGTGCTCGACGCCGAGGGCCGCCGCGCGGGCGTCGACTTCCGCTTCAACGCCTGGGGCCGCAAGCACCACCCCTGGGAGGCCGACGACCGGATCGCCGCGCTGCTGCTGGACCACCTCGGCGTACCGGCGATCCGCTCCGAGATGATCCTCGAGGGCGGCGCGATCACCGTCGACGGCGAGGGCACCCTGATCACCACCGAACAGTGCCTGCTGCACCCCAACCGCAACCCCGGCATGAGCCGGGAGGAGATCGAGGCGGAACTCAAGGAACGACTCGGCGTCACCAAGGTGATCTGGCTGCCGTACGGCGGCCTGCTGGACACCGAGACCGACGGACACGTGGACGGCGTCTGCGCCTTCGCCGCCCCCGGCAAGGTCGTCGTCCAGCTCCCGGCCGACCCCGCGCACCCCGACCACGCCCGGATGCGCGCCAACCGCGCCGTGCTGGAGCACTCCACCGACGCGCAGGGCCGCCGCTTCGAGATCGTCGACGTCCCGCAGGCCGCGTTCGTCGAGGTCGGCGGCCGCGAGGTCGAGGTCGGCTACCTCAACTACTACCTGGCCAACGGCGCCGTCGTCGTCCCGATCGCCGGCCACCCCGAGGACGAGGGCGCCCTGGCCGTCCTCGCCGGGGCGTACCCGGGCCGCAAGGTCGTCGGGGTCCGTGCCCGGGTGGTGGCCTGGGGCGGCGGCGGCATCCACTGCATCACCCAGCAGGTCCCGGCCGCCCGCGGCTGACGCGCCGACCCGCACCGCCGGACCCGCCGGGCCCCGCCCCACGACGCCCGGCGCGCCGACCCGCACCGCCGGACCCGCCGGACCCGCCGGACCCGCCGGACCCGCCGGGCCCGCCGGGCCCCGCCCCACGACGCCCCCCGGGCCACGCCACCAGTCCCGCCCGAACGCCGGGGCCCGCCCGCCTCTCCCGCACCCACCGAAGGCCACCCTCATGCCCCTCGCTCCCACCAGACGCGCCGCCCCCAGCGTCCGGCTCGCCCTCGCCGCCACCGCCCTGGTCTCCGCCGCGGCCCTGGTCGCCGCCTGCTCCGGCCCGCCGCCCGGCGCCGGCACCGACGGGGCGGGCGTCCGGCTCTCCGCCGGCACCCCGCCCGCCAAGGGCGAGATCGACTCCTTCAGCTGGGCGACCTACGCGGAGCCGCCCACACTGGACTGGATCCAGGCCTTCGACTACCCGCAGAACACCATCCTGGCGAACGTCTGCGAGAGCCTGATGCGCTGGACGCCCCAGCTCACCATGGCCCCCGGCCTGGCCGAGAAGGCCGGCAACCCCGACCCGCTCACCTGGGTCTACGACCTGCGCCCCGGCGTGCACTTCCACGACGGTTCGGTGATGACCGCCGACGACGTGGTCTACAGCCTCGGTCGCCAGACGGACCCCGACAACGCCGCCGCCTGGGCGCAGGTGTTCCAGAACGTCGACTCCGTCACCGCGACCGGACCGCTCCAGGTCACCGTCAAGCTCAAGCGCCCAGACTCGCAATTCCCGCAGTACATGGCGACGGCGGCCGGGGTCGTCGCCGCCAGGGCCGGCGTGCAGTCGGCGGGCAAGGACTACGGCACCGGCGGCAGCCTGGACTGCACCGGCCCGTTCAAGCTGGGCACCTGGAACAAGGGCCAGTCGATCGAGCTCCAGCGCTTCGACGACTACTGGGGTACCAGGGCCAAGGCCAAGAAGGCCGTCTTCCGTTTCCTCACCGACCCGTCGGCCCGCACCAACGCGATGCGCAGCGGCGAGGTCGACGGCGGCTACCTGATCCCCACCGAGAGCTACCAGCGGCTGGAGAAGAGCGGCGTCGGCACGCTGTACTTCGGCGAGGGCCTGAGCACCGTCAACCTCAACGTCACCAGCCTGAAGGGCCCGCTCGGCGACGTCCGGGTCCGGCAGGCGCTGTCCCTGGCGCTCGACCGGTCCGGCTTCGTCAAGGCCGGCCTCGCCGGGGCCGGCACCGTCACCGGCTCACTCACCACCCGCGCCGCCTGGGCCGGCGCCCCCGAGGACGTCCGGACGGCGGCCTTCGCGAACCTCACCCCGACCGTCCAGGACATCGACCGGGCCAAGGCACTGGTGAAGGACGCCGGCGCCGAGGGCAGCACACTCACCGTCGCCACCAGCGCCATCGGCCAGGACGTCTCCCTGCTCGCCACCGCCGTCCAGGCCGCCGGCGCGCGGATCGGCCTGAACGTCCGGCTGAAGTCGATCGCGCCGAACGCCTTCACCGCGCTGTTCACCGACCCGGAGGCCCGCGAGGGCCTGGACCTGTTCCCCGAGACGTACTACGACTCCGTCACCGACCCGCTCGACCTGCTCGCCAACTTCAAAACCGGCGCCTACCAGAACTTCGGCGGATACAGCGACCAGGCCTACGACTCCCTCGTCGACCGGGCCACCGCCGAGTACGACCCGGCCGAGCGCGGCGCGATCGAGGCCGAACTCCAGCGGACCGCCTCCGAACAGCTGCTGTGGATCCCGGTCGCCGAGTGGCCCACCGCCCTGTTCCTCAACCACCGGATCACCGGCGCCCCGACCACCATCGCGTACATGTACTACCCGTGGGCCGCGGACGTGGGAGCCGCCCAGTGAGCGGCTTCCTGCGCTTCGCCGCCCGGCGCCTGCTGGAGATGGCGGTCACCCTGCTCGGCGCCTCCTTCGTGGTCTTCGGCGCGATGTACCTGGCACCGGGCAACCCGGCGAGCTTCCTGCTGTCCGGCCGGTCCGCCTCCCCCGAGGCCCTCCGCGCGATCAACGAGCAGTACCACCTGGACGACCCCTTCCTGGTCCGGTACCTCCGCTGGCTCGGCGACGTGCTCCGGGGCGACTTCGGACGCTCCCTCACCTACCGCACCGACGTGTCCCGGCTGCTCGCCGACCGGCTGCCCGCCACTCTGCTCCTGGTCGCCATGGCACTGCTCCTGGTCGTTGTGACCGGCCTGCTGCTCGGCCGGCTCGGCGCGGTGCGCGGCGGCGCGACCGACTCCACGATCCTGGTCACCACCGCGCTCGCCCTCGGCACGCCCTCGTTCGTCGCGGCCGTCCTGCTCCAGGGAGTGTTCTCGGTGAAGCTCGGCTGGTTCCCGACCAGCGGCGCCGGCGACGGCTTCGGCGACATGCTGTGGCACCTCACCCTCCCGGCGATCGCCCTCGCGCTGTACCTGATCGGCATGCTCGCCCGGGTCACCCGCTCGGCGATGCTGGAGGCCCTGGACGGCGAACACGTCACCGTCGCCCGCAGCCGCGGCGTCCCGGAACGCGAGGTGATCCGCCGGCACGTCCTGCGCAACTCGCTGGGCACCGTGCTGACCACCGGCGGCCTGATCGTCTCCACCCTGCTGGTCTGCACGATCCTGGTGGAGTCCGCGTTCAGCGTCGGCGGACTCGGCCAGCTGCTCGAACTGTCCACCACCACCAAGGACTTCCCGACCGTCCAGGCCATCTCCCTGATCATCGTCGCCCTGTTCATGACCGTGAACCTGATCGTCGACCTGCTCCACCCACTGGTCGACCCCCGGGTCACCCTGGGACCCAGGAGGTCCGGCGCATGACCGTCGCCCTCACCCGCCGGCCCGGCCTCGCCCGGCTCCGGCCCGCCGCCGGCGGCCCGCTCCAACTGCTCTGCCTCGGCTTCGCCGCCCTGGTGGTGCTCGCCGCCCTGCTCGCCCCCTGGCTGGCACCGTACGACCCGAACGGCGTCGACCTCGGCAACGCCCTCGCCGGGCCCTCGCCCGACCACCTGCTCGGCGTCGACGCCGCCGGCCGCGACACCCTCTCCCGGCTCCTGCTCGGCGCCCGCACCTCCCTGCTCGGCCCGCTCGGCGTGGTCGCCTTCTCCACGGCCGCCGGCATCGCCATCGGCCTCGCCGCCGGCTGGCGGGGCGGCTGGCTCGACTCCGTCCTGTCCCGCAGCACCGAACTGGTCTTCGCCTTCCCCGGCATGCTGCTCGCCATCCTGATCGTGTCGGTGTACGGCGAGGGCCTGCTCGCCCCGGTCCTCGCCCTCGCGATCGCCTACCTGCCCTACGTGTCCCGCCTCACCCGGTCACTGGTCCTGGCCGAACGGACCCGCCCCTACGTCAGCGCCTACCGGGTCCAGGGCCACTCGGCTGCGCAGATCTGCCTGCGGCACGTCCTGCCCAACATCGCGCCGGTCGTCCTCGCGCAGTCCGCCGTCAACTTCGGCTACGCCCTGATGGACCTCGCCGGCCTGTCCTTCCTCGGCCTCGCCGTCCCCGCCCTCACCCCCGGCTGGGGCCGGATGGTCTTCGACGGCCAGACCGCGATCCAGCACGGCTACCCGCTCTCCGCGATCCTGCCCTGCGCGCTCATCGTGCTCACGGTGGTCACCTTCAACGTCGTCGGCGAACGCTGGGCCGACCGGGTCGCCGGGAGAACCTCATGACTCGGAGCACCGCATGAACGCCCTCGACATCCGGGGCCTGACACTCCGACTGCCGGGCACCGCCCGCCCCGTCCTCGACGGCGTGGACCTCACCGTCGCCCCTGGCGAGACCGTCGCCCTGGTCGGCGAGTCCGGCTCCGGCAAGACACTCACCTCCCGCAGCGCCCTCGGCCTGCTGCCACCCGGCGCGACGGCGGAAGGCCAGGTCCTGGTCGACGGCCAGGACGTCCTGACCATGGACCCCGGACGGCTCCGCGCCCTGCGCACCGGCCGGGCCGCGATGATCTTCCAGGACCCCAGGGCCGCCATCAACCCGCTGCGCCGCATCGGCGACTTCCTCACCGAGAGCGTCCGCCTGAACGGCGTCATGACCACCGCCGACGCCGACCGCCGCGCCGCCGAACTCCTCGACGCCGTCGGCCTCCGGCCGGAACTCCTGCGCCGCCACCCCGGGCAGCTGTCCGGCGGCATGCTGCAGCGCGTCATGATCGCCGCCGCCCTGATGGGCGACCCGGCCCTGCTGCTCGCCGACGAGCCGACCACGGCCCTGGACGTCACCAGCCAGGCGGAGGTGGTGGCCCTGCTCGGGCAGCTGCGCGCACGCTTCGGCACCGGCCTGCTGTTCGTCACCCACGACCTCGGGCTCGCCGCCGCGATCAGCGACCGGGTCTACGTGATGTACGCCGGGCGGATCGCCGAACACGGTCCCGCCGCCGCACTGTTCGAGCGGCCCCGCCACCCGTACACCGCCGCCCTCCTCGCCGCCACCCCGGGCCCGGTCGGCCCGGCCGGCCGGCTCGCCGCCATCGACGGCCAACCGCCCGACCTGCGGCAGGAGTTGACCGGCTGCGCGTTCGCCGCACGGTGCGGCCTCGCGACCGGGCTGTGCCACGAGCAGGTGCCCGCTCCGCAGGGGGAGCACCCGGCGGCCTGCCACCATCCGATCGAAGGGAGCCGCACCGATGGCTGAGGCAGTACTGCGCGTCGGCGGGCTGTGCCGCTCCTTCGGCGCGGTCCGGGCCGTGGACGAGGTCTCCTTCACCCTCGCGGCCGGCGGATCGCTCGGCATCGTGGGCGAGTCCGGCTCCGGCAAGACCACCACCGCCCGCATCGTGACCGGCCTGGAGGAGGCCGACGCGGGCGAGGTGCTGGTCCACGGCCGGTCCCGGACCGGCCGGGCGCGGGGGAGGGCCGAGCGGCTGGCCCGGGCCCGGGAGGTCCAGATGGTCTTCCAGGACCCCTACCTCTCGCTCGACCCGCGCACCAGCGTCCGGGCCGTGCTGGCCGAGACGCTGCGGCTGCACTACCCCGGCACCGACCACCCCGCCCGGATCGCGGAACTCCTCGACCAGGTCGGCCTCGGCACCCGGGCCGCCGAGGCACTGCCCCGGCAGCTCTCCGGCGGGCAGCGCCAGCGCGTCGCCATCGCCCGGGCGCTGGCCGTCCGACCGGCCGTGCTGGTGCTGGACGAGGCGGTCGCCGCGCTGGACGTCTCGGTGCAGGCCCAGGTGCTCAACCTGCTCGCCGACATCCGCGAACAGACCGGCATCGGCTACCTGTTCATCACCCACGACCTCGGCGTCGTCCGCTGCGTCACCGACGAGGTGGTCGTGATGCGCCACGGGCGGATCGTCGAGTCCGGCCCCACCGCCCAGGTCCTCGACACCCCGCAGCACGCCTACACCAGGCTGCTGCTGGAGTCCGTCCCCCGGCCGGGCTGGGACCCCGAGCGGATCGCCGCCGCGCGCCGCGCACTGTAGAGCCGTTCCGGGACCTGCCGGATCCGGCCGGGAGTGTCGCCCGGCGGCAGGTCAGACCGCGGCGGACAGCGCCTCCAGCAGCGTCCGGAGCACCCGTTCGGCGTCCACCGTCCCGTCGAGCGACCCGATGGCGGCGAGCCCGTCCACGGCGGCGGCGAAGGCCTCGCCGAGCGGAACCGGGTCGGCGGTGCTGCCGCGCTCCTCGGCCAGACACCGGAACAGCAGCACGAAGGAGGACCGCCAGCGCGCGTACTCGGCCTCCAGGCTGGTACGGACGCGTTCGTCGGAGAGGGCGAGCCAGTGCAGGGCCGCGTGCAGCCGCGCCAGGTCGGGGCTCTCGGGGCTGGTGAGCAGGGCGAGGACCCGGTCGGCGCGCGCGGCGTAGCCGCCCGGGGTGGCGACGGCCTCCTCCAGCGGGGTGATCCACTCGGGGCGGATGTCCTGCACCACCGCGACGATCAGATCGGTGCGGTCCGCGAAGTGGTAGTGGCACATCCCGTGCGAGACCCCGCACAGCGTGGCCACGTTGCGGGTGGTGAACCGTCCGGCGCCGTCGCCGGCGAGCAGGGTGCGGGCCGCCGCGATCAGCCGGGTCCGGGTCTGCTCGCCCTTGGCGGCGCGCGCCCCGCCGGCGCGGCCCGGCCCCGATTCCGTTCGCGGGGCCTCGCCCGTCACCCGTGTCGCCATGGCGGCCACTGTAACGACTCCGCGGGCGCGCCAGGGGCGGATCGGTACCGATGCCCGCGCAAAGTATTGACCGAGCGCTTGGTCAGTTTTATCTTTTCGGTCAACTCGCCTGTGAGTAGCGGACTTTGACATGGAGGAAGTGATGGCGAAAGGTTCCGAGCCCCACCCCCCGACCGGCCTTCGACTCGGCCGGCGCAGGTTCCTGACGGCCGCCGGGCTCGCCGTCGCCGGCACCGCGCTGACCACCGCGGCCGGCGGACCGGCCCGGGCGTCGCAACGCGCCGCCACCGCCGGAGCGGGCCTCGCGGCCGGCTTCCGGGTGCCGGTGGACACCGTCCCGCACGCCCGGACCTGGATGGCCTGGCCGGACAGCAGCACCATCTGGCGCAGCAAGCTCAGCGGCGTCCAGTCGAACATCGCCCTGATCGCGCGGACCATCGCGAAGTACGAGCCGGTCACCATGTGCGCCAACCCGGCCAGTGTCGCCAAGGCGCGCTCGCTCTGCGGGCCGACCGTCACCGTCATCGGGGACATCCCCGTCGACGACTGCTGGATGCGCGACACCGGCCCGGTCTTCCGCACCGACGGCGCGGGCGGCCGCGACACCGTCGGCCTCAACTTCAACGGCTGGGGCAACCACCAGAACCCGCACGGCAACGACGCCCTGGTCGCCGGCCGCCTCGCCGCCTATCTCGGCCTGCCGTTCACCGCCGCCGGACTGGTCGCCGAGGGCGGCGCCATCGAGACCGACGGCGCCGGGACACTGATGGCCACCCGCAGCAGCATCCTCAACGCCAACCGCAACCCCGGCATGTCCCAGGCCGCGGTCGAGAAGGCGATGTGCGCCGCCTACGGCGCCACCGCGGTGATCTGGGTCCCCGGCATCGCGGGCCAGGACATCACCGACGACCACGTGGACGCCACCTCGCGCTTCCTCGGCGCCGCCGAGGCCGTGGTCCAGCAGCCACTGGCGACCGACACCGACGTCTGGTCCGAGGACCAGCGCCGCCAGTACGCGATCCTGACCTCCGCCACCAGCGCCCAGGGAACCCCGTTCACGGTCAGCCGGATCCAGGGCCCCGACTACAACCTGATCCGCTCCACCGACCCCAACTTCGTCGGGTCCTACGCCAATTACTACCTGTGCAACAACGCGGTGATCTCCGCACAGTTCGGCGACAGCCGGGCCGACAGCGCCGCCAGAGCCACCCTCGCCCGGCTGTTCCCCGGCCGTACGGTCGAGCAGCTCAACATCGACTACCTCGGGGCGGGCGGCGGCGGCATCCACTGCGTCACCCAGCAGCAGCCCGCCGCCTGAACCGGCCGTCGGCCCCGGCGCCGAAATCAACGTCGGGGCCGACGGCTACGGCAGCGGCTCGTGCATCGTCGAGCAGTGGATCCCGCCGCCCCCGGCCATCAGCCGGTCGACGTCGAGCTGCACCACCGTACGGCCGGGAAAGGCGGCGGCGAGCGCCTCCTTCGCGGCGGCGTCCTTGTACGGGTCGCCGAACTGGGTGGTGATGACGCCGCCGTTGACGAGGTGGAAGTTGAGATAGGAGTCGACGAACTTCGAGCTGCGCGAGCGGACGGTGTCCGGCCCGTGCACGGGAACGACCTGGAGGCGGCGGCCCCGGGCATCGGTGGCGGTGGAGAGGATCGCGAACTGCTCGCGGGCGTCCCGGGCCCATTCGTCGTCGCGGTCCGGGGGCGGCAGCTGGACCATCACCACGCCGGGCCGGACGAACCGGGAGGTGACGTCCACGTGGTCGTCGGTGATGTCCCGGCCCTTGATCCCGGGCAGCCAGATCATGGTGTCCGCGCCGTAGGCCGCCAGGACGGCCGCCTCGACCTCGTCCCGGCTCATGCCGCGGTTGCGGTTCTTGTTGACCAGGCTGCTCTCGGTGGCCATCACGGTGCCGTCGCCGTCCGTCTCGATCGCGCCGCCCTCGCCGACGAAGTCCGCGTGGACGTGCCGCAGGCCCCGGCGGGCGGCGATCAGTCCGGCGACCCGGGCGTCGTCGTGGTGGACCTGCTTGTTGCCCCAGCCGTTGAAGTTGAGGAGCACGGCATCCAGGCCGCCGTGGCCGTTCCGGCGGAACACCGGCGCGGTGTCGCGCATCCACAGGTCGTCGGTGGGAACCGAGCTGATCACCTCCACCCCGGAACCGCACCGGGCCCGGGCCTTGCCCGCCGTCCACTCGTCGGGGGCGCACAAGACCACCGGTTCGAACTCGGCGACCGTGCGGGCGATCAGCGCGATGTCGTCCTGGACGCCCCCCAGCCGCAGTCCCCACACGCCCCGGCGGGAGGGCCAGGACATCCAGGTCCGCGCGTGCGGAACGTCGTCCGCGGGCACCCGGGGGCGGGCGTCGGGGTGGTGGTGGTGGGCCATCGAGGGTCTCCGGATCGTGTGACGGTGCCGACGGTGCACCTCTCCTGCGGGTCCAGGTTCGCACTGACTGAAAAATCAGTCAAACATGAGCGTGCCCCGGCGTGCCCTCGACATCCGGCGCGCGCCGAACCCGGTGGATCAGGAACCGAGCCGGGCCACCTCGACGTCGACGGCCTCGGCCATCAGCGTCCGGGCGTGCGTCAGCGGGAGGCTGCCGCTGAGCCAGCGCGTGCTCAGCCCCTCCAGCAGCGCCGTCAACCGCTCGGCCGCACCGGCCAGCGCCACCGCCGAGGCCATCGGCCGGACGGCGCCGAGCAGTTCGGCGATCTCCTGCACCCAGATCCGGGTGGCCCGGGCCAGGTCCTCCCGCAGCGTCTCGTCGAACACCGCGCTCGCCCGCAGCTCGCCCCAGGCGGTGCTGTTCTCCCGCACCACCGCGGTGTCCTGGAGCTCCAGCAGCAGCGTCTGCTCCAGCTCCTCGCGGGCCGTCAACGGCGGGGCGTCCGCGGCGCGTTCGGTCGTGTACCGCTCCGCCCGGTCGTTGATGAACTCCAGCGTCTGCCGGAGAATCCCCGTCCGGTCCTTGAAGTGGTAGTAGATCAGCGCGGTGGACACACCCGCCTCGGCCGCGAGCTCCTCCACCCGCAGCCCACGCACCCCGCGCCGCGCGATCACCCGCGCCGCTGCTTCCATGATCGACGTTTTACGACTGGCCACGACCCACCACCCTACCGGGGCGCCCCGAAGGAAATCCGGCCGGGCTGTCCGAAACATTGGTCAGCCCGACAGGGGAGTCCGCCCGAGCGGGCAGCCCGGCGGGGGAGTCCGCCCGAGCAGGCGGCAGGCCGTTGGGTACCACGACCTACGCCACATCAGGCCGTCAACTGACGGACGACACCGACCTTCCAGGGCCGCCAGAGTGGAGCCCGACCAGGTAGCGCTGCCCGCACAGCCCGCCACCGACCCCTGACTGCGGCACGACCCGCCCTGTCCACGTACGTGGAGGATGATCCATGACCGTTGTGAACTTCCATCTCGTCTCCTCACTGACGCCTTCCGAGGTGCTGACCGTCCTCACCGACTTCAGCCCCGCCCGCTCCGCTGCGTGGCCCACCATCGACGCGGAACACTTCGAGGTCCACGGCACGGGAGAGGGCTGGGCCGAGGTGACCGAGGGCACCGCCGCCGCCTGGGAACGCGCCCGCTACGAGTGGGAGCCCGGAGGGGACACGGTCACCATCCGCACTCTCGACTCCAAGCTCTTCGGGCCGGGAGGCGGGTGGATCTTCCGCATGACTCCCGAGGGCGACGGAACGCGTGTCGACGTTCAACTGACCAGGGAGCCCGCCACCTTGAAGGGAAAGCTGCTGGCTTCCCTGCTCCCCGTCGCGGCGCCGTCCTCGCTGCGCAAGTCGTTCGCCGGCCCACTGAAGGCCCGTTCATGACCTCCTTCAAGGGCCTCGTCCTCGACTTCGGCGGGGTGCTGACGACTCCGCCGGCCGCCGCCGCACTTGCCTTCGAGAAGCGTGCGGGGCTACCGGAGGGCGCCCTGATCAACTCCCTCTACCTGGACCAGGAGATGGTCCGTCACACCGAGGAGCTGGAGAGAGGCGCGCTGACCCAGGCGGAGTGGAACACCGAGGCCGCGGCGCGACTCGGCGTCCCGGCCGAGAACCTGATGGGCCGCATCTTCGCCGACCTGCGCCCGGAGGCGTCCCTGATCGCCGTGGTCGCCGAAGTGCGCCGCGCCGGGGTGAAGATCGGCATCCTGTCGAATTCGGTCGGCAGGGCGCCCTGGGACCTCTACGCCGGGTACGACCTGGAGTACGACGCCGTGGTGATCTCCGAGGACCACGGTCTGCGCAAACCGGAGCCCGAGATCTTCCGGGTCGTCCTCGACCTGCTCGATCTGCCCGGCGACCAGTGCGTGTTCGTCGACGACACCGAGCGGCATCTGGCGCCTGCCGCCGCGCTGGGCCTCACCACGGTGCATGCCACGGAACCGGGGCGGACCGTCGCCGAACTGCGGCGCCTCTTCGGTGATTGAGTCTGCCGCGCCCGCAGACCCGGGCTCTCGCGGGTCAGGCCCTGGGCACGAGGGTGTTCTCGTTGGTGCGGCCGGCGGCGAAGTCGTCGATGTTGCGGGCGGTGGCGTCGATGATCTGGCCGACGGCGGTGTGGGTGAAGTAGGCCTGGTGGCTGGTGACGAGGACCTGGGGGAAGGTGATGAGGCGGGCGAGGGTGTCGTCGGTGATGCCGTGGATGGAGCGGTCGGTGAAGAAGACGCCGGTCTCTTCCTCGTAGACGTCGAGGCCGACGCCGGCGAGGCGTCCGGCGCGGAGGGTTTCGACGAGGGCGACGGCGTCGACCAGGCCGCCGCGGCTGGAGTTGACGAGGATGGCGTCGTGCTTCATGCGGGCGAGGGCGGCGGCGTCGATGAGGTGGTGGGTGGCGGGGAGGAGGGGGACGTGGAGGCTGATCAGGTCGGCCTGGGTGAGGAGTTCGGGGAGTTCGGTGTAGTGCATGCCGAGGTCGAGGCAGGCGGGGTTGGGGGCGATGTCCCAGCCGAGGAGGTGGGTGCCGAAGCCGGCCGCGATGCGGGCGAAGCATTCGCCGATCTTGCCGGTGCCGATGACGCCGACGGTCATGCCGTGGATGTCGCGGCCCATCAGGCCGTCGAGGCGGAAGTCGAACTCGCGGGAGCGGTTGGCGGCGCGGGCGAGGCGGCGGTTGACGGCGAGGGCGAGTGCCCAGGCGTGTTCGGCGACGGCGTAGGGGCTGTAGTGGGAGACCCGGGCGACGGTGAGGCCGAGTTCGGCGGCGGCGTCGAGGTCGATGTTGTTGAAGCCGGTGGAGCGCTGGGCGACCAGTCGGGTGCCGCCGGCGGCGAGGACGGAGAGGGTCTCGGCGTCGAGGACGTCGTTGACGCTGCTGCTGACGGCCGGGTAGCCGGCGGCGAGCGGGGCGGTGTCGCGGTTGAGGAACACGGCGAGGGTGCGCAGGGAGTGCCGGCCCGCGAAGGCCTGTTCCAGGAGCGGCTGTTCGTCTGCTTGGACGCCGTAGGCGAGGATCTCCATGCGGCGAAGGCTATCGCCGGGGGCGCGCCGTGGTGAACCACGACGCGCCCCCGGAACGGCAGTTGACGGACCGTCAGATGACGGTCTCGGCCTCCAGGTAGCGGTCGGACGGCACCGTCTTCAGCTCGGCGACGGCCTCGCCGAGCGGCACCAGGCGGATGTCGGTGCCCTGGAGTGCGGTGATGTGGCCGAACGCGCCCTTGTGGGCGGCCTCGACGGCGTGCCAGCCGAAGCGGGTGGCGAGGACGCGGTCGTAGGCGGTCGGGGTGCCGCCGCGCTGGGTGTGGCCGAGGATCACCGGGCGGGCCTCCTTGCCGAGGCGGTACTCCAGTTCGCGGGAGAGCTGGGTGGCGATGCCGGTGAACCGCTCGTGGCCGTACATGTCCTTGGTGCCCTCCTCCCAGGCCATGGTGCCGGGTTCGGGCTTGGCGCCCTCGGCGCACACCACGATCGCGAACTTCTTCTGGCGGTCGAAGCGTTCGCGCACCACATCGGTCAACTTGTCGATGTGGAAGGGGCGTTCGGGGACGACGATGGCGTGCGCGCCGGCCGCCATGCCCGCGTTCAGGGCGATCCAGCCGGTGTGGCGGCCCATCACCTCGACCACCATGACGCGCTGGTGCGACTCGGCGGTGGTCTTCAGCCGGTCGAGCGCCTCGGTGGCCACCGACACGGCGGTGTCGAAGCCGAAGGTGACGTCGGTGCAGGCGATGTCGTTGTCGATGGTCTTCGGCACGCCGACCACCGGCAGGCCCGCGTCGCTCATCAGCTTCGCGGCCTTCAGGGTTCCCTCGCCGCCGATCGGGATCACCGCGTCGATGCCGAGGTCCGCGCAGTACCGCTTGGCGCGCTCCACGCCGTCGCGCAGGTGGCTCGGCTGGACCCGGGAGGAGCCGAGGATCGTGCCGCCCTGGGCGAGGATTCCGCTCACCGAGTCCAGCGTCAGCGGGCGGTGCACGCCCTCCAGAAGACCGCGCCAGCCGTCCTCGAACCCGATGATCTCGTCGCCGTGATCGACCACCCCCCGGTGGACCACGGAACGAATGACGGCGTTCAGGCCGGGGCAGTCACCGCCACTGGTCAGGACACCAATACGCATTGCTTTGCCAACTCCCGAGCAGGATTCGGACGGCCGGACTGGTGGTTGAGAATCGGGCATAGCGCCCGAATCGGACCTGCTGCACAGCATACGGTTCCTGCGTCCGGCCGGGCCGAAACCGACGCGGGGGCGGCTTCCTCGACGCACCACACGTAACTGCGACCCGACCGCCGAGGAGGGTGTTGCGCCCGGGCTCTCCTTATTCTCCTATGAAGTTGTTCCGCCGGGGACGGCTGACCACATGGCGGTCAGCCGTCCACCGAGTCAACAGCCGGCGGCTACGCCGGGCGGGCCGCCGCGGCGATCCGTTCGGTGCGCAGCGCGTCGTACCAGGTGGTGTCGGCCGCCGGCAGCGCGTTGACGTCCAGCGCCAGCTTGATCAGCATGTCGGCGACGCCGGGGTTGCGGGCCATCACCGGACCGTGCAGGTAGGTGCCGAACACCGTGTCGCGCCAGGCACCCTCGGTGCCGTCGCCGGTGCCGTTGCCCCGGCCGACCTGCACGTTGGCGAACGGCTTGACGCCCTCACCGAGGTGCGTGACGCCCTGGTGGTTCTCGAACCCGGTCAGCTGCGGCAGACCCAGCGCCGGGTCCACCTCCGCCAGCACGTCGCCGACGCAGCGCGCGCCCTCGCCGCGGGTGGTCCACACGTCCAGCAGGCCCAGGCCCGCCTCGCGCTCGCCGAGGTCGTTCACGAACTCGTGGCCGAGGATCTGGAAACCCGCACAGACCGAGAAGATGATCGCACCGTTCTCGGCCGCCCGGACCAGCCCGCCGTCGTTGCGCAGCCGCTCCGCCGCGAGGCGCTGCGGACGGTCCTCACCGCCACCGATCAGGTAGATGTCACCACTGGTCGGCACCGACTGGTCGGAGCGCACGTCGATCCGCTGCACCCCGAGACCGCGCTGCTGCGCCCGCCGCTCCACCACCAGCGCGTTGCCGCGGTCGCCGTACGTGGACAGCAGGTCCGGGTACACCCAGACCACCCGCAGGCTGCTCTCACTCATCCTCGAAGACCTCCCGTACCTCGGCGCCGCCTCCGGCGCATCGCCCCCGTACTGCTGCTGCGGCTCGTCGAACCCCTGCTGCCGGCCGGTGAACTGCTGCTCGCCGTACGGCTGCTGGTCGTACTGCTGCTGCTGGTCGTACTGCGGCTCGCCGTACGACTGCCCGCCGTACTGCTGCTGCTCGCCGTAGTGCTGCTGCCCGTACTGCTGCTGGTGCTCGGCGAACTGCTGCTCGCCGAACTGCTGCTCGCCGTACGGCTGCTGGCCGTACTGCTGGTAGGACTGGTCGCTCATCAGGCCACCACGGCCTTGCGGAGCTGCTGGAACGCCGTGTAGTTGGCGATCGCCTCGATACGGCCCTCGGGGGCGGCGTCCACCGCCTGGGCGAGCGAGTCGACGACCTGGAACTGCAGGCCGGCGACCTCGAGGCGGACCGCCAGGTCGAGCTTGCGCTGGCCCATCACGAAGATCGGGTGACCGGCCAGGCGCTCGTAGTCGACGTCCCACAGCCAGGAGGTGTCGGTGCCGTCGGCGTCCATCGCGTTCACCGACAGGATCACCGGCGCGGGCGGACCGTCGATCAGCGAGAAGGTCTCCAGCCAGCCGGCCGGGTTCTTCGCCAGCAGCAGCCGGATGTCCCGGCCGCGGTACTGCACCACGTCGTAGCGGCCGGCCACCGCGGCCACCGACTCCATGCGCTGCAGCGCGACCTGCGGGGCCACGCCGAACACCGCGGCGACCGCCGCCGAGCTGGTGGCGTTGGCCAGGTTGGCGCGGCCCGGCAGCTGGAGCTGGATCGGCCAGGCACCGCGGTGCGGGTCGATCACGTGGGTGCCCTGCAGCGCCCAGTGCGGGTTCGGGCGGCGGAAACCGCACTCGCCGCAGAACCAGTCGTCGCCCGGACGCTGCATCACACCGCCGCACGACGGGCACGACCAGGCGTCCTCCTTCCACGCCTGCCCGGCGGCCACCCAGACCACCTTCTTGCAGGACGAGGCGGCCCAGGTCACCAGCGGGTCGTCCGCGTTGGCGATGATCACGGCCTCGGTGTCCTTCAGGCCCTCGCGCCACTTCTCGGCCATCATGCGGGTCTCGGCGGCCCGGTCGAGCTGGTCGCGGGAGAGGTTCAGCAGCGCTATGGCCTTCGGCCGGGTGTCCCGGGCGACCATCGGCAGGTACTTCTCGTCCACCTCGATGACGCCGAACTTGGCGTCGGTACCGCCCGCGAGCGCCGCGGTGATACCGGCCGGCATGTTCGCGCCCAGGGCGTTGGAGACCACCGGGCCGGCCGCCTTGAGGGCCTCGGCGATCAGCCGGGTCGTGGTGGTCTTGCCGTTGGTGGCGCTGACCAGGACCACGTCCAGGTGCTCGGCCAGGGTCTTCAACAGATCCGGGTCGAGCTTGAGTGCCACCTTGCCGCCGATCACCGACCCGCTGCCGCGTCCGGCCTTCTGGGACAGCGCGGCCGCCATCTTGCCGGCCGTCACGGCGATCTTTGCGCGGGCGGGCAGCGAGGCGTCGCGCGCGGCTTCCGAATCGGTGCCTGGCATGCTCAGGGGTTCCTCCTTGCAGCGGCACCGCCCGGGCCGTTCGACGACCCACGGGCGGCAGGGACGCACTCAGCCTACCGACTCCCGCCCGCACACTTGAGCAGGGGCAACTTACCGGCCCGCGCCGCGCCCGGACAGGACCGTGCCACAACCGGCCCGGGGACGGCCGCGAGCGGCCCGGCGGCGGAAGGCGACGCTCCACCACCGGGCCCGACGAACCGTCAGCGGGCCGCCCACGGCGCGGGCAGTTTCTCCGCCGCCTCCAGCAGGTGCGCGGTGATCACCACCGTGCCGTCCTCCACCTGGAAGTCCAGCGGCGCCGACAGCCGGCGCATGGTCGAGATCAGCCCGGTGTTCGCCGCCGTGGTCACCGCGTACACCGTGCCCACGCCCGCCTCCAGCGCCAGCGCCGCCATCCGCCGCACCAGATCCACGCCCAGGCCCCGGCGCTGCCAGGCGTCCTCCACCAGCAGCGCGATCTCCGCGCCCTCGTCGTCCCACATCAGGTGCGCCAGCGCCACCAGCCGGCCCTGCGCGGTCTCCACCGCGAGGGTCTGCCCGTGCCGCGGGTCCAGCAGGTGGTCCAGGTAGCGGTCGGCGTCCTTCACCGGCCCGTGGTAGCGCCGGCGCAGCGACTCCGGCGAGCACCGGGCATGCATCGCCACCGCCGCGTCCTTGTCGGACGGCGTGGCCCGGCGCACCGTCAGGTCGTCCCCCGCCGGGCGGCTGATCCGCGCCTCGACCTGCGGGACCCGCGGGCCCAGTACGGCGTCCAGCTCCACCAGGGCCCGGGCCCGGGCGAACTCGGTCGGCGTGAACGGTAGATTCGGCCGGGACAGCTCCAACAGGTCCCCGTTCGGCAGCGGCAGCCGCATCAGGTGCCCGTCCACGCCGGGCTGCACCGCCCGGCCCCGGCCCGGGTACTGGCGGATCGCCGCCCGCCCGAACAACTGCCGCAGCGCGAGCGGCAGTTCCGCCGCGTCCAGCGCGGTCCGGGTGGCCAGCGCCAGCACCTGCCGGGGCACGTCCACCAGCTCGTGGGCGTCCGCCCGGTCGGTCCAGATCTCCCGGCCGCCGCCCGCCGCGACCGCCGCCACCAGCTCCGCCCGGGCCAGCGAGGCCGGCGCGCGGACGATGAACTCGTCCACCGTGCAGTCCGGCAGCGGGTGCGCCTGCATCGAGAGGATGTTCACCCGCCGCTCCGCCAGCGCCGCGCACACCCGGGCCAGACTGCCCGGCTCGTCGGCGACGCTGGTCCGCAGCCGCCACAGCGCGGTCGGCTCATCCGTTGAACTCACTTCGGGTCCGCCCGGTGGTGCGAGGGCCGCTGGACCGGGCGGATGCCGGTGCGCGAGCCAGCCCCGGAACAGCGCGGTGCCGAGCATCGCCGCCGCGGAGGCGAGCAGCAGCACCGGCCCGTCGTGCCCGTGCACCACCACATTGGCGACCAGGTCGGCGGCCGCGACCGCGGCGAAGACCGCCGCGAGCTCGACCGTCTCCCGGCGCCAACGGTGCGATTTACCGGTTCTGTGGGTGTACGCCTTGTCATCCATGCCTGAATGGTGGCGCTCCGCTGTTTCACGATCACGAACCCCCCGTGACCCGACGGTTAATGTCTGCGCGGGCCCCCGTCGGATCGGCGCTGATCCGCTCCCGCGATCACTTGGACGTGCGGCCCCGGTCCAGGAGTTCCGCGCCGGCCGATTTCACCTCGTCCAGCAGCAGCCGCAGATCCGCGTCCGTGGTCGCGGAGTTCAGCAGGCACGCCCGCAGCATCTCCTGCCCCCGGTACACCGCGCCGGTCACGAACACCCGGCCGCGCTGCTGGATCGCCACCGGCAGAACGGAGTTGAGCTGCTGGACCTCCTTCTCGCCGAGACCGGCCGGACGGAGGCGGAACGCCACGATCGACGTCTCGACGGGCGCCAGCAGCTCCAACTCCGGGTCCTGCTCCACCCACTCGCCCAGCCGCCGGGCCTGCCCCGTGCAGTGCGCGATGTCCCGGGCCACCCCCGAGCGGCCGCGAAGCGCGATCGACGCCCACACCTTCAGCGAACGGAACGGCCGGGTCTGCTCCGTGCCGTACTCCGAGAACCAGCCGAGACCGCCCGCCTCCTCGTCCCGCAAGTACGACGGCACCAGGCTGAACGTGCCCCGCAACTCCTGCGCGTCCCGCACCAGCGCGCACCCGCAGTCCACCGGCACCCCCAGCCACTTGTGCGGGTCCAGCGCGAGCGAATCGGCCCGCTCGAGTCCCGCGTAGCGGTGCGAGATCTGCGGGTCCAGCACCCCGAACGCGCCGTACGCGCCGTCGATGTGGAACCACAGGCCCTCGCGGGCGGCCAGGTCCGCGATCGGCTCGAACGGATCGACGGCGCCGGTGCCGACCGTCCCCGCGGACGCCACCACCAGGAACGGCAGCCGGCCCGCCGCACGGTCCTCGGCGACGGCCTCCTCGAGGCTGTCCAGGCGCAGGTGGCCGTCGGCGTCCGACTCCACCACCCGCAGGTGCTTCGACCCGAGACCGAGCAGCTCGGCCGCCTTGCGCACACAGCTGTGCGCCTCGCCCGTGACGTACCCCACCAGCGGCGGCATCCCCGCGAGACCGTCCTCCCGGACGTCCCAGCCGGCGTTCCGCGCCGCACGGTTACGGGCCGCCGCCAGACAGACGATGGTCGCCATCGAGGTCCCCGAGGTCAGCAGACCGCCACCGGCCGGGTGCGGAAACCCCACCAGCTCGGCTATCCACCGCACCACGGCCCGCTCCAGGTGCACATCGGCGTGGTCGCCGCCCGCGGAACTCGGGTTCATCGCGGACGCGGCCAGCGTGGCGAGAATCCCTGCGGGCTGCGGCGAGGAGTTCACCCACCCGAAGAACCGCGGGTTCCCGTTGCCCATCGGGTGCGGCATGATCTTCCGCTCAACGGTCTCCAGCAGCTCCGCGAACCCCGCCCCGTCCTCCGGCAGCTCCAACTCCAGCAACGCGGACCGCTCCGCCGGGTCCATCGGCTGCCACACCGGGCGCGAGGGCAGTTCGTCGAGGTAGTCGGCCACCAGCTGCGCGGCGGCCTGAGCGGCACTTCTGAAGTCGTCGTTCATGAGGCGGAATGGTAAGGGGAAGGGAAGCACCGCCAGGGGCGCGTGGGGGCACCTGGTTTCGCGCCCACCTGCGCGTCGCACCGTTTCAGTCAAGCGTGCTGGAGAGCCCACCTGCCGAGCGGCAGTAGCCCTGGATCTCCTTGTCGGTGATCTTCGCGCAGAGGCGCCCGGCTGCGCCGTCGTCCGTGTAGTTGACGGTGTAGTAGCTGACCAGCCCCTGCGCGCAGGCCTTGCGCTGCCAGGCGTCCTTCGCAGTGGCGCACTGCTGGGCGGCCCAGTCCTCGCGGTCCAGGTTGTACTTCATGGTGCGCGAGCCCACGCCGCGGGAGCAGTCGTTCTCGCCGCCACTGGCCTTCGCGTTCAGGCACCACTGGAGGGCCTGGGCGAAGGTTTCGGGGTGATTGGCGTAGTCGTGCGAGGAGAGGAAGTAGGTGGGGGCGTAGAAGAAGCACGCGGACTGGTAGAGGGAGGGCTGCTCGGGGCAGGGGTAGAGCGGGTCGGCGGCGAGCTTGTCCGCGGGGAGGTTGGCCTTGGCCTTCTCGTCCTCCTCGTCCGGGGCGAAGAGCTGCATGAAGACGCCCTCCGAGCAGGTGATGCGGCGGTTCTGGGAGGGGAACTTGTCGCACAGGGCGCGGGCGGCGGGGATGTCCTGCTTGGTGACGAACATGATGCCGTGGCCGACGCCGTGGATGCAGGGGCCTTTGTTGGCGGGGGCGCACAGGGTGAGGATGTCGCTCTGCGGGTCCTGGGAGTTGGCGAGCATCTCCTCGACCGCGCCGTGCAGGTAGCCGGCCGCGCAGGTCTCGTGCGGGAACGAGATGACCTTCTGGAAGTCCTGGTGGTAGCGCTTCACGGCGGCGTGCCCGAGCTCGTGCGCCACGGGGTGGCAGAACCGCACGGTGTACGGCTTGTCCTTGGTGATCCTGTCCAGGTCGGCGAGGGCGACGCCGGGGTCGCCCGCGTCCATCTCGGCCATCAGCTTGTTGCGCAGCGTGGACCGGGTCCACACCGCCGGGTCGCCGGTGGGGGAGGACGACGCGGTGCCGGGCCCGGCGGCGGTGCCGCCGCCCGGTCCGGAGGGCGAGGCGGCCGCGTTGGCGGGCTTGGGCGCCCAATCAATGACCAGGACCGACCCGAGGCCGAGCGCGGCCAGCAGGACGGCGGTGACGACGGCGAACACACGCGGTTGCATGACGGACGGTCCCCCTGGAATCGACACGGACAGTACGCGGCCCATCCTGCGCGGTGACCACCGGAAACCCCGACCGGACACCGCCAATGGATGCAAGCGCCCGGCCACCATCACCCGGACGCGCGCTGCGCACCGTCCCTCAACGACGGCCCCCCACCCCGGGTGCGTCCCCACTCACCCGTTCGGCCGTCGCATCCGACTACGCGCCGCGGAGCCGATCGGTTGCGCCCGCGTACCGCCGCACGCCGTCCTCGTCCGGGCGCCGACGACCGGCGCCGAGCGCCACCCGGACCCAGAGCCCGGCGAACGCCGTCAGCACGGCCGGGCCGAACCACGGCCCCGCGAGGCGGCTGTCGTCCGCGTACGCGGGCGGCACCCAACCGGCCGGGTCCACCAGGTACGGCGTGGCCGGGCCGGGCTGCGCCGGGGGCACGCAGTCGTGGAGCACGTCGTGCGGCAGCGGCGTCCCGTCCGCCCGGCGCAGCACGCAGACCAGGTCGTCGCCGCGCTGCGCCGCCGTCACCACGAGCTCGGTGCGCTCACCGCGCAGTTGCAGGAGCTCGTCCGAGAAGATGCTGCCGGAGAGGGCGAGCAGGACGAGGCCGAGCAGCGCGCCGCCGACGGTCCGCCGCCAGCCGGCCCGGAGCAGGACCAGCGCGAGTACCGAGCCCGCCAGCACCGCCAGGCGGGCGGGATCGCCGAGCCGCGCGTAGTCGGGGTCGGCGGACAGCGCCCCCAGGCCCAGCAGGGCGATCGGGGTGATCACCGCGAGCGTGACCCGGACGGGGAGGCGGGAGGAGGTGTCCAACGTGCGCATGGGGAAGGTCCTCTGACGCGGAGTCGGAACATCGGACGGATTGGACGCGCACTGTACGGCAACGGTGGTGGGGGCGTCCGTTCGGTCATTTCCGGTGCAGGAAGCGGGCGAGGGCGGCGGACGCGGTCGCGATGCCCTCGGCGAGGTGGGGGGAGGGGGCGAAGAGGGCGATGTCGGCCTGGCCACGGCTCAAGGTCCAGGTGCCGTGGGCGAGTCCGTCGGCGAGGACGGCGGCGCGGATCAGGCCGCCGCCGGGGCGGATCCGCTTCTCGTGGGCGGCGGGTACGGAGAGGGCGGTGGAGCGGTAGCCGACCAGGTAGTTGTCGTAGGCGGGCAGCAGCCGGACGTCGGGGGCGGGCAGCGGGGCGAGGCCGAGTTCGGCGGCGCGGTCGGCGGGGAGCGCGCAGTCCTGGTCGCCTACCCGGACGCGCAGGAGTTCGCCGGACGTGTCGAGGGTCCGCCAGGCGCGTCGGGCGGCGGTGACGGGGAGGCCGGACCAGCCCGCGAAGTCCTCGGGCGTGGCCGGCCCGTGGGCGCGCAGGTAGCGGCGGGTCAGCTCGGTGACGGCGGCGTCGCCGGTGGGGCCCTCGGGGGCGTCGGGGACCCAGTCGGCGAGCGGGACGAAGGTGTCGGTGCCGTTCCGGACCGGGCCGTAGCAGATCAGGCCGCGCAGCGCCGTCCGGCGGATCAGGTGGAACGGCGCCTGGCCGTCGGACGGGAGGCCGGCCGCGGCGAGGCGGTCCGTCAGTTCGGCGCGGGTGGACGGGCCGTGGGTGGCCAGGGTGTCCATGATCACCGCCTCGGCGCGCTCGCAGCGGCCCTCGTCGAGGCCCAGTTCGCGGTGGCGGCGGGCACTCAGGCGCAGGAAGTGCGGGCCGAGCAGGGCGAGCAGCCAGCGCAGGTCGGCGGTGGTGACAGTGTGCAGGGTGCCGCGCAGGAACCAGCTCCGCAGCAGCGTGCGGTCCTGCTCCAGGGCGAGCCGGACGTCGGCGGCGGTGAGGTCGCGGGTCCTGACGCCGATGCCGATCGTGCCGGCCCGGGCGTCCTGGGCCTGGACGCCGACGACCCGTTCGACGGCCTCGACGGCGGTGCGGAACGTGACGCCGCCGCCGATGCCCTGCCCCCTGGTGCGCAGGGCCCGTACCTGTTCGTCGTCCAGTGCGCGCATGCCGTCACCGTATACGCGGGGTGCGTCAGCTCGCTGTCCTGCCCGAAATCGGGCAAGATCTTTGGCAAATGGACACTTCACGCCTAGGCTCACCGAACGTGCCTGCCTCACCACACCCTCATGAGGACCTGCTCGCCCACCTCGCCCGGACCACTGCGCTGGGCCCCGGAGAGGCGTCGCGGGTCGTCGCGGAGGTGCTGGCGTACTTCTCCGAGACCACGGAGGAGTACGTCCGCCGCCGCCACGGTGAGTTGCAGGCCAGGGGCCTGACCAACGATCGGATCTTCGCCCGCGTCGGCGCGGAGCTGACCGCCCGCCGGGTGGCCGCGCCGCAGCTGTCGGTGCGCCAGCTCCGGCGGATGGTCTACGGCTGACCGGGCCCCACTCCACAGACAACCCTCGAACCACCAGGAGTCCACGTCATGTGCGGAATCGTGGCCTACATCGGCCCCAAGGACGCGTCCCCGTTCCTGCTGGAGGGCCTGCAGCGACTGGAGTACCGCGGGTACGACTCGGCGGGCGTGGCGGTCGTCGCCCCCGCCACCAAGTCCGTCCCGGCGAAGTTGAAGGTGTGCAAGGTCAAGGGCCGGGTCGCCGACCTGGCGGCGGCGGTGCCGGCCCGGTTCAAGGGCGGCGTCGGCATCGGCCACACCCGTTGGGCGACCCACGGCGTGCCCTCGGACGAGAACGCTCACCCGCACACCGACAACGAGGGCCGGATCGCGGTGGTGCACAACGGCATCATCGAGAACGCCGACGAGCTGCGCGCCAAGCTGGCGGCGGACGGCGCCGTGTTCCGCTCGGAGACCGACACCGAGGTGCTGGCCCACCTGATCGCCGCGCACCGCGCGGACGGCGGCGAGCTGGAGGACGCGGTCCGGGCCGCGCTGAAGCTGGTGGTCGGCACGTACGGCATCGCGGTGCTGGACGCCGAGCAGGCCGACCGGATCGTGGTCGCGCGCAACGGCAGTCCGATCGTGCTCGGCATCGGCGAGAAGGAGATGTTCGCCGCGTCCGACGTCTCCGCGCTGGTCCGCTACACCCGGCAGGTGGTGCACCTGGAGGACGGCGAGCTGGCGACGGTGCGCGCCGACGGCTTCCGGACCTTCACCGAGGATGCCCGGACCGTCACCCGGCAGCCGTCCACCGTTGACTGGGAGATCGGCTCGTACGACACCGGCGGCTACGCGCACTACCTGCTGAAGGAGATCCACGAGCAGCCCGGCGCCGTCGAGCGCACGCTGTCCGGCCGGCTCGACGAGCGGTTCTCCACCGCGCACCTGGGCGGGCTGAACCTGGACGCCCGGGAGCTGCGGGAGATCCGCCGGGTGAAGATCCTCGGCTGCGGTTCGGCGTACTACGCGGGCGAGATGGGCGCGCAGCTGATCGAGGAGCTGGCCCGGATCCCCGCGCACTCCGAGCCGGCCTCCGAGTTCCGCTACCGCAACCCGGTGATCGAGGCGGACACCCTGTACGTGGCGGTCAGCCAGTCCGGCGAGACCTACGACACGCTGGCCGCGGTGCAGGAGATCAAGCGCAAGGGCGGCCGGGTGCTCGGCGTGGTGAACACCGTCGGCTCGGCGATCGCCCGCGAGTGCGACGGCGGCATCTACCTGCACGCCGGACCCGAGATCTCCGTCGCCTCCACCAAGGCGTTCACCTCCACCGTGGTGGCGTTCGCGCTGCTGGCGCTGCACTTCGGCCGGATCCACGACCTGTCGCCCGCCGACGGTCGGCGGATCGTCGCCGGGCTGAAGGCGCTGCCCGAGCAGATCCGGGAGGTGCTCGAACAGCAGGCGGAGATCGAGAAGCTCGCCGCCGAGTACGCCGAGAGCCAGGGCATGATGTTCATCGGCCGGGTGCGCGGCTACCCCGTGGCGCGGGAGGGCGCGCAGAAGCTCAAGGAGATCTCCTACGTGCACGCCGAGGCGTACCCCGCCTCCGAGTTGAAGCACGGACCGCTGGCGCTGATCAGCCCCGAACTGCCGACCGTCGCGCTGGTGCCGGACGACGAGCTGCTCGACAAGAACCTGACCACGCTCGGCGAGATCAAGGCCCGCTCCGGGCGGGTGCTGGCCGTCGCGCACCGGCCCATCGAGGCGAAGCTCGCCGACCACTGCGTGGTGGTCCCGAAGAGCGAGCCGGAACTCGACCCGCTGCTGCTCAACATCCCGCTCCAGCTGCTGGCCTACCACGCCGCGGTGGCCCTCGGCCGGGACGTGGACAAGCCCCGAAACCTGGCCAAGAGCGTCACTGTGGAGTGACGTTTCGGCAGTCGGGAAGCCGTCGGTAAGCAGTCGGGAAACGGAAACGGAAACGGCAACGGCAACGGCGGCGGGTGCGTGGTGCACCCGCCGCCGTCTCTTCTCCGCCTCACGGGCTGACGGCGAGGACCAGGTAGGCGCCGAGGATCGCCAGGTGGACGCCGCCCTGGAGCGGGGTGGCGCGCTTGGGGATGACGGTGAGGGTGCCGACCGCGATGGTCAGCGCCAGCAGGATCATGTGGGACGCGTTGAGGCCGAGTTCGAGCGGGCCGCTCAGCCAGGTGGAGGCCACCGCGACCGCCGGAATGGTCAGCCCGATCGATGCCAGGGCCGAGCCGAGCGCCAGATTGAGGCTGATCTGCACCCGGTTGCGGACCGCCGCCCGGACCGCCGCGATCGACTCCGGCAGCAGCACCAGCAGCGCGATCACCACACCGACCACCGCGTTCGGCAGCCCCGCGGACTCCACCCCGCGCTCGATGGTCGGCGACACGCCCTTGGCCAGGCCCACCACCGACACCAGCGCCAGCGAGAGCAGCGCGACACTGATCAGCGTCTGCTTCCTGGACGGCGGCTCCGCGTGCTCGTCCGACGGGTCGATCACCTCGCCCGCCGGGTTGACCGGCAGGAAGAAGTCCCGGTGACGGATCGTCAGGGTCGACACGAACAGGCCGTAGATGACGATCGACGCGGTCGCCGCGAACGCCAGCTGCGTGGGGTTGAACTGCGGGCCCGGCGTGGAGGTGGTGAACGTCGGCAGCACCAGGCTCAGCGTCGCCAGCGTCGCGATCGCGCCGAGCGCCGCGCCGGTGCCCTCGGCGTTGAACACTGCCTTCCGGTACTTCAACGCGCCGACCAGGATCGACAGTCCGAGGATCCCGTTGCAGGTGATCATCACGGCGGCGAACACGGTGTCCCGCGCCAGGCCGGCGCTCTTGTCGCCACCGTCCGCCATCAACGTCACGATCAGCGCCACCTCGATGATCGTGACCGCGACCGCCAGCACCAGTGACCCGTACGGCTCGCCGACCCGATGGGCGATCAGCTCCGCGTGGTGCACGGCCGCCACCACCGACACCGCGAGGAAGATCGCCACCAGCGCCACCACCGGCCACGGAAGTTCTCGGTGCCAGGTCGCCAGGAGCAGCAGGAACGCCATCACCGGGGCGATAGTCGTCCACTGGAGATAGAGCGGTCGAGTGGGAGCAGCCATACGGCCGAGCTTCGCAGATGGCACCTGCCCGGCCCGGAAGTGACACTCGTGGCGGTGGCCACGACGGATGGTGACGAACAGTGAGGAGCGGCGCGATGGTCGGACGGCGGACGGTACTGGCAGCGGCCCTCGGACTCGCGACGGGGTGCGCCCATGCCCGCTCGGAGCCGGCGGTCCCGGCGGCGGTCGCGCCGGCGGTCGCGCCGGCGTCCCCGTCCGTTGCCGGGTCGGCTGCGGTGGCGCCGCCGAGCCCGTCCGGTGGGGTGGCGCCGCCGAGTCGGGAGGAGGTGGTCGCCCGGTACGCCGGGCAGCGGCCCACCCAGTGGGGGACCGACCTGCCCGGGGTGGTGGCCCAGGTGCCGGACGGAGCGCTGGCGCTGACCTTCGACGCCTGCGGCGGCCCCGGCGGGGACGGCTACGACGCGGCGCTGATCGACACCCTGCGCCGGCACCGGGTGCCGGCCACGCTGTTCCTGAACGCCCGCTGGATCGACGCCAACCCCGGCCCGTTCGGCGAACTGGCCGCCGACCCGCTGTTCGAACTCGGCAACCACGGCACCGCGCACCGCCCGCTGTCCGTCACCGGCCGCTCGGCGTACGGCATCACCGGCACCGCCGACGCCGAGGCCGCCTACCGGGAGGTCGCGGACAACGAGGCGAAACTGGCCGGGCTGCTGGGGAAGCCGCCGCGCTGGTTCCGTTCCGGGACGGCGCACTACGACGACATCGCGGTGCGGATCGTCGGCGAACTGGGCGAGCGGGTGGCCGGGTTCGCGGTCAACGGCGACGGCGGGGCGACGTTCAACGCCTCGCAGGTGGCGCAGACGGTGGCCGCGGCTCCCGCCGGGGCGGTGGTGATCAGCCACTTCAACCACCCCGACGCGGGCACCGGCCCCGGCTACGCGCAGGCGCTGCCCCGGCTGGTGGACGCGGGCCGACGGTTCGTCCGGCTGTCGGACTGACCGGGTGTCACGTGCGTCGAGCTCGTCCGGCCGGCGCTCATCGACGCTGCGGGGGAGCGGAGTTGGCGCGGGTGCGGCGGGCCCAGTCGTAGAGCAGGACGGAGGCGACGGCGGCCAGCGCGCACCAGGTCGAGACGAACGCCAGCCGCCACAGCAGGCCGCAGACGAGCGCGCCCGCGCCGAGGACCGCGCCGAGGCGGCGCAGCCGGTGGTCGCCCGAGCAGAGCAGCGAGCCCACGGTGGCGGCCAGGTAGCCCGCCAGCAGCAGGGCGGCGGCCGGGACGCCGATCGCGTAGTCGAGGGTGTGGCCGTGCGGGTGCGCCGACACCGGGTGGCGGGCCAGGGCAACGGCCAGCGGGACGGCGACGGCCGCGCCCAGGGCGGTGAACCAGGCCGCCGAGCGGCGGCCGGTCGCGCACCACACCGCCGCCGGCACGTACACCGGCAGCAGCGGCAGCGCGATCACCGCCCACACCGTGCGTGCCCACGCCCAGCCCGACCAGACGCCCGCCTCCACCAGCTGGTGCACCCCGAGTAACAACGGCAGTGCGGCCAGAGGTAGTTGACTCCTCGTCCTTGCGTGCAGCACCGTGGCGACTCCGACCGCCGAGACGGCGCTGCCGACGAGCAGATCGGCTCCGGCGCTCCAGCACACCCCGCCAGCCTACTGAGCGGCCGCCGCGATCAGTACGACTGAAGCGCGATCAGCGTGCCCTGCGGGTCGCGCAGATGGGCGCTGCGCAGCGTCGGCCCCCACTCCGGCCGGTCGATCGGCGGCAGCACGGACGCCGCGCCGTTGGCCAGGCAGAACGCGTACGCCGCGTCCACGTCCGCCACCCGGCAGACGAACATGCCGGTGTCGGCATGGGGAGCGCCGGCGGGCGCCGGGGCGGTGCCGAGAGTGGCGGCCATCGCCGCCCTCGCCGACTTCGGCCCGCACACCCAGCGCGACCTCGCCACCTGGCTGCGCCTCGACCCGAGCGATCTCGCCAAGGCCGCCTACCAACTCGCGGCCGCAGGCTGGCTCGACCGCACCCGCGACGCCGCCGACCGTCGCCGCCTGGTTCTGACCCTCGCGCCTGCCGGGGCCGCCCGCCGCGCCGAATTCGACGCGCTGGCCAGGGAGGTTCAGGACGCCGTCCTCGCGCCGCTGAGCGCTGCCGAACGCGCCACCCTGCACGGGCTGTTGCTGCGGTTGCGTGTGCCCTGAGCCGTCGTCATCGCGTGTTGTCGGCCTCCGCCCGGGCCCGTTCGGCTTCGGCGCGCAGGTGGGGGACTGCCGGGTGGTCGGGGCCGTTGAGGCGCAGCACGTCGGCGAGGAGACGTTCGAGGAGCGCGGCGGCCTCAGCGTGCTGTCCGGCCCGTCCGTGGGCGTGGGCCAGGCGGCTGCGTGCCTGGTAGACGTCGGTGTGGTCGGGGTGCCGGGTGCGCAGATACGTGTCCTCACCGAAACCCCGCGGCTGTCGTGCGACCGAACAGGACCATACGTACGCGCCGTCACGGCACCCATGCCCTGCACGCCCGGCGGAACCGATCCGCTGGCCGGGGCCGGAGGCCTGGGGCCGGAGTTCGGGGCCGGCGTGCACCGCGTCCGAGCGTAGTGGCACGTGGTGCGGCGGGCTTGGGATTCCGGCTGATGGAAGGTCAAGGTCCGCTTAATTCAAGGACCTTGTCGAGTCGGAGGTGGGCAGGGCCGAGTGCCTCCGCAGCGACCAGCGGCCGGTCGTCCGGCGGGGGCGGCGCACCACGACGCGGCCGAAGTTCTTCCGGCCGACCAGCTCCACGCGCAGCGTGGTCGGTGCGGTGAGTGCGGTCGGGTCCGGGGTCTGGCGGTTCCTGACTCTGCTGTGCTCCAGCATCAGGGCGTCGGTGTCGACCACCATGCCCGGTGCGACGATCAGCGTCAGGGTCTTGCCGCGCATGTCGAGGTCGATCCGCAGGGTGTCCTGCGTGATCACCGCCTGCGTGAAGTCGAGCGTCACGTCGCACCACTCCAGGTCGAGTTCCAGTCGGCGCGGCACCACCCAGCGCCCCACCCGCTCGACCCGACTCCACTTCTGCTCGATCCGCAGGACATCCTTGACCTCCGCCGCCACCCCGTGGGCAGAGAGCGAGATGGGCGGCAAGTCGGCCGTGAGTGCAGCCAGTTCGCCGACCGTTCGGGCCGACAGGGCGACCTCCAGGCGCTCGTCCAGCTCCTCGGCGGTCAGCCGACCATCGCCCGCCGAGACCCGCAGGATGTCGGCCACCCGGTCCCGGTCCGCGTGCGAGGCCCGCAACTCGGGCTGTGTGGTGGTGGAGCCGGTGGGCTTTCCGGCGGGCGAGATCTCTCCGGGCATGCTTCCCGTCCTGGGTTTGGCGAAGGTCTTCCCGCGGTGGGGCCGGGGGCGCGGGTAGAGACACGATATATCGCGATAGGTGTTTCCGCCAGGGTGGTCGGGGGTGGGGGGGCGGGTGTGGTGGCCAAGTGGATTTGGGGGTGCGGGTGTTGTGGGTGTGGGGCGAGCGCCGGGTGGGGCGGGTGCTGGGTGTCGCGTTATGTCGTGTCGGGGGTGGGTGGGAGGGTGGGGGTGTTCTCCGGGTTGCCGGGCGCGATCATCTATGCGGGGATTGTCTCTGCATAGATGATCTCGTGGCGGTGATCGACTGTGATCGATGTTGATCGGTGGGGTCATCGATGGGAGATGATCTCGCCCGTCAGCCCCAGAGGTTGGCGCCGGCATCGGCCGTGAGCGCGGCGAGCGTCTCGTGGACCGTGGGCGCGGTCCGCATTTCGGTGGCGATCCGGCCCGCCGCCTCCCGGTAGGACGGTTCGGCGAGGAGGGTCTCGACGGCCGCGCGCAGGCGGGGGACGTCGGCGGGGCCGGGCAGGCCCATGGTGTCTGCCGGGCCGCCGGTGGGGAAGACGGCCAGGCCGGCGCCGGAGTCCTCGACGAGTCGGGCGTTGGTGGGCTGGTCGGCGAAGAGTGGCATGACGACCAGCGGCGTGCCTGCCGCCAGTGCGCCGTAGGTGGTGCCGGAGCCCCCGTGGCAAACCACCACCGATGCGGCGGCCAGCACGTCCGGGCCGGGGACCCACTCCTCCACGTGGACGTTGTCCGGCAGCGGGCCGAGGTCGGACAGATCGGTGGCCCGGCCGCCGGAGAGCAGGACGTGCACCGGGAGTCCCGACAGGGCCTCCACCGCGGTTCGGCAGGCGGCGGCGCCGGCCGGCATGCCTCCCGACACGGTGCCGAAGGTGACGTAGACAAGAGGGCGGTCGTCCGTGCGCCATTCATTGGGCAGGGCCGCCGGTGCGGTGGCCGGTCGGGGCGTATCGCGGAAGCGGCGGGTGGCGGCGTATGGGGACGGGTCCAGCGAGGCCGGGAAGCGTGTCAGGTAGGGCGTCGCCTTCAGCCGGTCCACCAACTGCGGTTCGTAGCACGCCAGTACTGGCGCCGCGAGGTCGAGTGAGTACGCCTCGATCCGGGCCGGTGAGGTCGCCACCTGGGCGTGCGGGATGCCGAGCCGTTCGGCGACCACCGCAGAGGCGTACTCGCACGGGTCGTGCAGCACCAGGTCCGGCTGCCAGTCGCGGCATGCCTCCTCGAGGGCGGGGAGCATCGCCTCGGTGTTCAGCCGGCCGAACAGCTCGCAGTTGACCAGCACCGCCGCCTCTTCGCGGGACGCGCGCGGCAGGCGGTCACGGATCGCCGCCGTCGCGGTCGGATCCGGCGCTGCGCCCGTTCGGAACGGTATGCCCCGCTCCGTGAGCAGCTGCGCCAGTGGCGGCGGGACCACGGCGAGGACCTCGTCGCCGCGGGCCGTGCAGGCGTCGACGAAGGGTGTCAGTGGGGTGAAGTGGCCCGTTCCCGCAGGTGAGGTGAAAAGTACGCGCATGGCCCGAGCGTAGGGAAGCCGGGGCGTCGGGCGGGACCGGTTTTTCGACCTGCGCCCCGACCCTGCGTCCGTGGAGCCCGTGGCTTGGTCGGGCGGGTGGCTGCGTGCTTTCCGACCGGGTCGATCACTGCGACCGAGTCACCCGGGTGCAGGTCGGTGCGGGACGCCGGGGCGGAGTCCCGTCGCCCGTTCGACGTTGTCGCGTTCGGTGGCAGGTTGCCTGCGGCCCGGCCGAGTTCGGGGGTGGGGACGGTCGGGCGGCTGCGGGGCGTGCGGCCGCCCGACCGTCACCGCTGAAGGCGGCGGGTGCGAGGCTTGCTCAATGGTGGGGGTTTCAGAAGAAGTTGAACCGGACGGCATTGGGGAGGGTGCCTCCCCAGGACATTCCGGTCTTGGGCGGAAGCATGTCCAGGGGCACGCCCCTGCAGTCGGTGTTCTCGTAGACGGTCGCCGTGACGTTTGTTTCGTTGTCCGCGCCGGTCACGGGGAGGCCGAAGCTGATGCACTCGCCGCTCGGCGGGTCGACGAGTGTGTGGTCCTCTCCGTCGATGTCGGTGTAGGTGAAGTCGCCGGTGGCGGCGTGGGCATCCGTGGCGATTCCGGTCACCAGCGTGAGTGCTGTGCAGGCGGCAAGAACAAGTCGGACTGGGTTCTTCAGGGCGGTCATGGGGTGTCTCACCATCGTCGAGTAGGGATGTGAGCCACCAGGGTCAGTCCGGCCCGGGCCTAGATTTGACGGCGCTCTGCTGTTGTCACTCGATAGCGTCGTACGCGAAGGGCAAAGGGGTGCAGCGGGGCGAGGGAGGTCGGCCAGGGGGCTTGAGGTGCCGTGGCTGTCTCGGGATCCTCTCGGCGGCCGCGTACGGTACCCGCCGGCCGAGCCCGGTCGCCGGGCTTGCCGGCCCGCCGGTGAACGGAGACTGCGCGGCTGTGGGGGCGCGGCCCCTCTCCGACCGGACCAGGATGGCCCTCACGTCCGCCGGCGTGGACCTGGCGAGGTTGAGAGTGGCGTTGTGTCAGGCGGTGACCAGTTCCAGTCCGACGGCGCGACTGCCGACCGGCAGTCCGATCGCGTAGGGATCGCCTGATCGGGTCGCCGAACTCCTGGCCGCTACCCACAAGTTGCTGCGTCCGGATTCGGTGAGGTTGATGCAGGTACTGGATCGGCGGAGGCTGGGCCTGGCCTTCGTCGGAGCCTGATGGTGGGGGTCCATGCCGAGCTGCGGGTTGCTCGAGTGTCTTGCTCGGATGGCCGGTGTTTCGGCCGAGGCCTGGCCGCCGGGTCTGTTTGGCTGCCCCGACGGCTCGGTGCAACTCCTGGTGTCGGGTGGCGAGTTCGGTGGCAGCCTGTAGGGGTTTGGCGCAGGAATGAACGCGTTCAAATAGTGTGCGACGATTGGCGCGGGCGAAGGGTGGGCAGCCGGCGCGCCCGGGAGCGGCAGGGGGACCGATGGTGGAGTCGGAGGGCGGGAGCGGGCGGCCTCGCAGTCGCGATCACCTGCACTGCTGGTCGACGGCCTGGGCTGTGTTCACGGCGTTGGCCTACCTGGTTCCGGCGATCGCCGGTGTCATGGGGGCGCCGCCGGCTCTGCTCGTGGTGGTTGTGGGCAGTGGGTTCCTGCTCGGTGTTCAGCTCGGGTATCTCAAGGCGTGGCTGCCGCTGGTGAGTGCGGGGAGTGCGGCGGCGGTCTTCCTGATGGGGGAGGCGATGTTTGCCGCCGCGGCCGGGGGTTTCGTTCCGGTGTTTCCGGACGGGGCTCGTACGGGGGCGACGATTGTGGTGTTGGTCGAAGCTCCGGTGGTCGTCGGAGTGGGGGCCGGGCTGGCGCTGCGGTGTGCCCGGCGGTGGCAGAAAGCGATGTGTCGGCGTCGGAGGCTCCCTGCGTCCTGGTGAGCGGCCGGGGGTCGCTCCGCGCGGTCTCACATCCCGGTCTCACATTCGGGATCGCGGTACGTCGACCTCGCAGCCCGGCGCGTAGAGGGTCGAAGTTGGGTCGACCAGCCCGCGGACTGCGAGCAGGCTTCGCAGTGACCACCAGGTGTGGATCAGGTTGAAGTCGACGTCGGTGCCGTAGCCGGCCGGACGTTGGCGAGGTCGTCCCGATGTCCGAGGGTGAAGGTGGCGGGGTCGTACAGGTGGGTGGCCCTGGCCCGCCTCCGATCGGTCGACGGTGCCCGTGGCCCCGTCGCCGTCGCCGTCGAGGGAGACGTGCGCGAGCTGTACGTCGCCGTGGGTGAACGCCGGGGCCCATGGGCGGAGTGCGGCCTCGGCGACCTGGCGGTTGCGGGTGACCAGGTCGGTGGGCAGGACGCCGTTCGTCACGAGCAGCTCGCATTCCTCGTTGAGTTCCGCCGTCAGCGTGGCGGTGCCCGCTGAGGTCCAGCTGCCATCCTGGCCGGGGCGTCTGTCGTGGGCGTTTGTCTTGGGCGCGGAGTTGGAGTACTGTTCACCAGCCGCTTGACAGGGAGCACCGGACACGCAGCTTGTGTGGACGGTCCCGGGGCGGCCAATCCCTGAGAACCACCCAGTTGATCCGTGACGGGTCGCGTCCTTTTCGCGTCTCCGTTCGTATTTGCTGTGCGCGTTTTCGGAGATTGCGGCGGATTCGCTTTTCGGAGCGGGGATCGGCTAGAGTTTGAAACGTCGGACGGGCCGTCAGGTCGGGAAGACGAAAGCGAGTCAGATCGAATGAAACTCCGGAAGACGGAGCGGAAAACGTCTGATAAGCTGGAAACACGAAAGAACGCAGTAACACTGAAACGAATGCCCGGAGGGCCCGCAGGAATGCGGCTCGAAGGAAGTGTCCGTTCCTTGAGAACTCAACAGCGTGCCAAAAGTCAACGCCAGATATGTTGACATCCCCGGCCGGTCCTACTGGATCGGTTGGAGATTCCTTTATGAAGTAACACTAGCGAGGACGCAGTGCGCAGGACCGCCCTATTCCGGTGGTTGCTGTGCCGCTCTTTCGTGAAAGCATTCACGGAGAGTTTGATCCTGGCTCAGGACGAACGCTGGCGGCGTGCTTAACACATGCAAGTCGAACGGTGAAGCCCTTCGGGGTGGATCAGTGGCGAACGGGTGAGTAACACGTGGGAAATCTGCCCTGCACTCTGGGACAAGCCTTGGAAACGAGGTCTAATACCGGATATGACCTGCTCCTGCATGGGAGTGGGTGGAAAGCTCCGGCGGTGCAGGATGATCCCGCGGCCTATCAGCTTGTTGGTGGGGTAATGGCCTACCAAGGCGACGACGGGTAGCCGGCCTGAGAGGGCGACCGGCCACACTGGGACTGAGACACGGCCCAGACTCCTACGGGAGGCAGCAGTGGGGAATATTGCACAATGGGCGAAAGCCTGATGCAGCGACGCCGCGTGAGGGATGACGGCCTTCGGGTTGTAAACCTCTTTCAGCAGGGAAGAAGCGCAAGTGACGGTACCTGCAGAAGAAGCACCGGCTAACTACGTGCCAGCAGCCGCGGTAATACGTAGGGTGCGAGCGTTGTCCGGAATTATTGGGCGTAAAGAGCTCGTAGGCGGCCTGTCGCGTCGGATGTGAAAGCCCGGGGCTTAACCCCGGGTCTGCATTCGATACGGGCAGGCTAGAGTGTGGTAGGGGAGATCGGAATTCCTGGTGTAGCGGTGAAATGCGCAGATATCAGGAGGAACACCGGTGGCGAAGGCGGATCTCTGGGCCATTACTGACGCTGAGGAGCGAAAGCGTGGGGAGCGAACAGGATTAGATACCCTGGTAGTCCACGCCGTAAACGTTGGGAACTAGGTGTTGGCGACATTCCACGTCGTCGGTGCCGCAGCTAACGCATTAAGTTCCCCGCCTGGGGAGTACGGCCGCAAGGCTAAAACTCAAAGGAATTGACGGGGGCCCGCACAAGCAGCGGAGCATGTGGCTTAATTCGACGCAACGCGAAGAACCTTACCAAGGCTTGACATACACCGGAAAC
>NZ_JBICXW010000014.1:0-192863 GCF_043200475.1 Kitasatospora sp. NPDC048407
CTCTCCGGCCGCGGCGTCTCCTGGTGCGCGACCTGCGACGGCTTCTTCTTCCGCGACCAGGACATCGCGGTCGTCGGCGGCGGCGACACCGCCCTCGAGGAAGCCACCTTCCTGTCCCGCTTCGCCCGCAGCGTCACGATCGTCCACCGCCGCAACACCCTGCGCGCCTCCAAGGCGATGCAGGAGCGCGCCTTCGCCGACCCGAAGATCCGCTTCGAGTGGGACAGCGCGGTCGAGGAGATCCACGGCGACCCGAAGCTGACCGGCCTGACCCTCCGGGACACCAACACCGGTGACCTGCGCGAGCTCCCGGTCACCGGCCTGTTCATCGCGATCGGCCACGACCCGCGCACCGACCTGTTCAAGGGCCAGCTCGACCTCGACGCCGAGGGCTACCTCAAGGTCGAGGCCCCCTCCACCCGCACCAACATCCCCGGCGTCTTCGCCGCCGGCGACGTGGTCGACCACACCTACCGCCAGGCGATCACCGCCGCCGGCACCGGCTGCTCCGCCGCGCTGGACGCCGAGCGCTACCTCGCCGCGCTGACCGACGCCGAGGCCGAGACCGCGGCCGTCGCGGTCTGACGCCACACCGGGCCGAGCAGCCCTCCGGCCGGGGGCGGCGACCGTTTCCTCCCCGAAACAGAACCGCCCCCGCCGTTGTTATCCCTCTCGCATCTCTCCTCCGACCCCAAGGAGTTCCCGTGGCCGGCGCCACCAAGGAAGTAACCGACGCCACCTTCGCGGCCGAGGTCCTCAAGAGCGACAAGCCCGTCCTGGTCGACTTCTGGGCCACCTGGTGCGGCCCGTGCCGCCAGATCGCCCCGGTCCTGGAGGACATCGCGGCCGAGCACGGCGACAAGCTGTCCGTCGTCAAGCTCGACGTGGATGCCAACCAGGAGACCGCCGCGGCCTACAACGTGATCTCCATCCCGACGCTGAACGTCTACAAGGGCGGCGAGCTGGTGAAGACCATCACCGGTGCCCGCCCGAAGGCCGCGCTGCTGCGCGAGCTGGCCGAGTACCTGTAGTCCGTTCCGGACGGCCGTCGCCGAGGCGGCCCGCGCGGGGAACCCCCGTACGGGCCGCCTCGGCGTTTCCGTGGCCCCACGAGCCGTCGCAGGCCACCGCAATGCTCCACGAGGCTTCGTCAGGAAGCCCTGAGAGCACGGCGGCCCGCTCCGCGCCGACCGGCCCGGAGCGCAGAACGCGTCCCGCAAACTCCCTCAGACACCCTCAGAACGGCCGCAGCGCCGGTTCCTTGCGCCGCCCGCCGAGCAGCCGCTCCAGCGCGCCCTCCATGTCACCCTTCCAGGACAGCGTGGAACGCGCCTCCAACCGCAGCCGCGGATACCGGTGGTGCGGCCGGACGGTCTTGAAGCCGACCGCCAGCAGGTACTCGGCGGGCAGCACGCAGCTGGGGATCTCACTGCCCTGTGCGCCGAACGCCTCGATCGCCCGGAAGCCGCGCCGGATCAGGTCCTTGGCCACCGTCTGCACCAACACCCGCCCCAGGCCCTGTCCCTGAAACTCCGGCAGCACCCGGGAGACCATCAGCTGCACCGCGTCCGGGGAGATCGGGCTGGTCGGGAACGACTGCCCGCGCGGCACGTACGCGGGCGGGGCGTAGAGCACGAACCCGGCTGGTCGGTCGTCCACGTAGGCGACTCTGCCGCAGGATCCCCAGTCCAGCAGTACCGCGGAGATCCAGCCCTCCTTCTCCAACTCGCCCTTGCCGCCGTCCTGCGCGGCCCGTCCGCTGACCGGATCGAGCTCCCAGAACACGCAGGAGCGGCAGGTGTTCGGCAGCTCCGAGAGGTTGTCCAGTGTCAGCGGAACGACCCTTCGCCCCACGCCCGTACCTCCTCCTCCACGCGGAAACCGGCCCTGGAGTCCAGTCTGCTCCGAGCGACGAAACGGGTGCACGTTTCACGTGAAACATGCACCCGTTGTTCGCCGTTCGGGCTCACCGTCAGGAGAGCTGCAGCCCCTGCTCGCCCGGCGCGAGGCTGTCCAGGATCCGGTTCAGGTCCTCGACCGAGGCGAACTCCAGCACCACCTTGCCCTTGCCGATCCGGCCGTCACGCTGCGAGGCCTCGACCTTGACCCGGGTCTCGAAGCGGTCCGAGAGCCGGTCCGACAGCTCGGTGAAGGCCGGCGAAACCGTCCGGCCCACCCGCGGACCGGCCTTCTTCGCCTTCGGGGTCTCACCGGCCATCAGCCCGGCGATCTCCTCGGTGGCCCGCACCGTCAGCAGCTCGGCCACCACCCGCTCGGCCAACAGCTCCTGGCCCGCCCCGTCCGGCACCATCAGGATCGCCTTGGCGTGCCCGGCGGTGACCGTCCCTGCCGCGACCTTCAGCTGCACCGCGACCGGCAGCTTCATCAGCCGCAGCGTGTTGGACACGTGCGAGCGGGACTTGCCGACCCGCCCGGCCAACTGGTCGTGCGTGCAGGCGAAGTCGCGCAGCAGCTGGTCGTACGCGGCAGCCTCCTCCAGCGCGTTCAGCTCGGCCCGGTGCAGGTTCTCCAGCAGCGCGTCCAGCAGCAGCTTGTCGTCCTCGGTGGCCCGGACGATCGCCGGAATCACCTCCAGGCCGGCCTCACGGGAGGCCCGCCAGCGGCGCTCACCCATGATCAGTTCATAGCGCTCCGGGCCGGTCTGACGGACCACCACGGGCTGCAGCAGGCCGACCTCCTTGATCGAGGCGACCAGTTCGGCGAGCTTCTCCTCGTCGAACACCTCGCGCGGCTGGCGCGGGTTGGGGCTGATCGAATCCAGCGGCAGCTCGGCGAACCGGGCCCCGTTCACCGGCGCCAGCGCCTGCTCCAGCACACTGCGGCGCTGATCCCCGGCCAGCTCCCGCAGACTCTCCGCGGCGGCCTTGGCCGCCACCGTGCCGCGATCGGTGGGAACCACCGGCGCCGGCGGGCCGGCCGGTGCGGCCGCTCCCCCGGCCGCCGCCGGGGTCGCCGGAATCAGCGCTCCCAGACCCCTGCCCAGACCCCTGCGCGTGCCACTCACCGCTTGCCCTCCATCGAACTGTGCTGTGCCGTCGACGCGGACGGCTCCGCGCCATTGCGAGGCGGAACGACCTCCGCACCCGCCCGGTGGCGCCCCACCGTCGTCTTCGCGACCTCGGCCCGCAGCGCCAGCTCGCGCCCCGCCTCCAGGTAGGAGAGCGCGCCACTGGAACCGGGGTCGTAGGTGAGCACGGTCTGCCCGTAGCTCGGGGCCTCGGAGATGCGCACCGATCGCGGGATGGCGGTGGCCAGCACCTCCTTCTCGAAGTGCGTCCGCACCTCCTCGGCGACCTGCGCGGCCAGCCTGGTCCGGGCGTCGTACATGGTCAGCAGGATGGTCGACACGTGCAGCATCGGGTTCAGGTGCGCCCGCACCAGCTCCACGTTCTTCAGCAGCTGGCCCAGCCCCTCCAGCGCGTAGTACTCGCACTGGATCGGGATCAGCACCTCCTGGCCGGCCACCATGGCGTTGACGGTCAGCAGCCCGAGCGAGGGCGGACAGTCGATCAGCACGTAGTCCAGCGGCTGCTCGTAGGCGGCGATGGCCCGCTGCAGCCGGCTCTCCCGGGCCACCAGCGAGACCAGTTCGATCTCCGCGCCGGCCAGGTCGATGGTGGCCGGGCAGCAGAACAGCCCCTCGACGTCCACCACCGGCTGCACCACGTCGGCCAGCGGCTTGCCCTCCACCAGCACGTCGTAGATCGACGGCACTTCGGCGTGGTGGTCGATGCCCAGGGCGGTCGAGGCGTTGCCCTGCGGATCGAGGTCGATGACCAGCACCCGCAGGCCGTGCATGGCGAGCGAGGCGGCCAGGTTGACGGTGGTGGTGGTCTTGCCGACCCCACCCTTCTGGTTGGCGACCACCATGACCCGGGTGGCGGCGGGTCGGGGAAGCCCCTCCCCGGCGTACCCGGTGACGGGGACGACGGCGTGCGCGGCACGTGCGACGGGGGTTTCATCCACCTGATCGACGATCTCCGACTCCTGCATGGGGGCCAGTGTTTCACGTGAAACCGGAGCCGCGACAGTCACTGCCGGGTCCCGTTCACGGGTCCGGTTCAGCTCCTGATCAAGTACGCCGGTCAGCAGGAAGCGACGTTTCACGTGGAACACGATGCCCGGAATGTCGGTATCCGGCGGCCCGACACTCCGGGGTGCCGACAAGCCGACGGGGCGGGTGACCCGATCGCCACCCGCCCCGCAACTTCACCGCGTCCAACCGGGTCAGCGCCGCCCGCGGCCACTGCCGCCACGCCGGCCGGCGCCCTCGGCGCCCTTGCCGCCGCGACCGGCCCGGGCCGCCTTGGCCCGCCGGGTGGCCGCCTTGACGCCGCCGGGGCTCTCGCCGGCCTCCACCCGGACCACCCGGGTCTGGGTCTCCAGCACGCCCTCGCCGACGCCGATCACCGACCACTTCACCGCGCCGAGCCGGGTCAGCGCCGCCCGCGAGTCGGTCAGCTCCTGCTCCGCGGTGTCGCCCTTCAGCGCCAGCATCTGCCCGTAGGGCCGCAGCAGCGGCATGCCCCATCCGGCCAGCCGGTCCAGCGGAGCCACCGCACGGGCGGTCACCACGTCCACGGCCAGCTTGCCGATCATCTCCTCGGCCCGGCCGCGCAACACGGTGACGTTCTCCAGACCGAGCTCACGGACCACCTCCTCCAGGAAGGTGGTGCGCCGCAGCAGCGGCTCCAGCAGCGTCACCGAGACGTCCGGGCGGGCCAGCGCCACCGGGATGCCGGGCAGCCCGGCACCCGAGCCGACGTCGCACAGCGAGACCTCGTTGGGCAGCAACTCGCCCAGCACCGCGCAGTTGAGCACGTGCCGGTCCCACAGCCGGGGCACCTCACGCGGACCGATCAGGCCGCGCTGCACGCCGGCGGTCGCCAACAGCTCGGTGTAGCGCACGGCCAGTGGCAGCCGATCGCCGAAGATCCGTCCCGCTGCCGCCGGCGCTTCGGCCAGCCCCTCCAGCGGCGCCTCAGGCTCCGTGCCGTCCCTGTCCATCTCTGCCTCTCCGCTCACCGTCGAATCCACCCACCCGTCCTGCACTGTTCCACGTGAAACATCAGTCCACCGCAAAGGCAACGACCCCGCCCGCGAGAGGCGGGCGGGGTCGGACGCCGTTCCGACGGCACCACCGGCATCAGGCCGGCAGTACGACCACACAACGCTGGGGCTCCTCGCCCTCCGACTCGCTGCGCAGCCCCGCGGCTGCCACCGCGTCGTGCACCACCTTGCGCTCGAACGGGGTCATCGGCTGCAGCTTGACCTGCTCGCCGGTGCGCTTGACCCGCTCGGCCGCGTCCGCGCCCAGCTCCGCGAGCTCGGCCCGCTTGCGCGCCCGGAAGCCCGCGACATCCAGCATCAGTCGGCTGCGCTCACCGGTCTCCCGGTGCACGGCCAGCCGGGTCAGCTCCTGGAGCGCCTCCAGCACCTCGCCGTCCTGGCCCACCAGCCGCTGCAGCGTCCGGTCGTCGCCCTCGCCGACGATGGAGACCAGCGCCCGGTCCCCCTCGACGTCCATGTCGATGTCGCCGTCCAGGTCCGCGATGTCCAGCAGACCCTCCAGGTAGTCGGCGGCGATGTCACCCTCGCGTTCCAGACGCGTGAGGGCGCTCTCACCGGCCGGCGCGGTCTCGACGGCGGAGGTGGTGCCATCGGTCACAGGTGGACTCCTTCAGCAATGAGGCCCTCGGATGGGGCCGGGAACGAGGGTCGGGACTACTTCTTCTTCGGCCGCGAGGTCTGGCCGCCGCGCTTCGGCTGCTGGCGCTGACCCTGCCGGTCGGCCGGCTTCGCCCCGCCCGCCTTCGTACCGGACTGCTCGGCATCGGTCGGCTCGGCGCTCGCCTCGTCGCCCGCCGGGCCCTGCTCCTCCGCGGCGTGCGCCTGGTGGGCCGCCGTCGCCTGGCGCTGGGCCTTGCTCTGCTTGCGCGGCTGCTGCCGGCGCACCTGCACGCTCTCCTCGGCCACCGCCTGGGCCTGGGCCTCGGCGCTCTTGGAACCGGTCAGCGTGGCCAGCACACCGCCGGCCTTCTTGACCGAGCCGTCCGGGTTGAGCCGGCCCTGCTTCTTCAGGCGGGCCTGCCGCTCGTCCCACGCCCGGCTGCCCGGCGTCGGGTTGTTGCGGATGACGACCAGCTGCTGGCCCATCGACCAGACGTTGGTGGTGAGCCAGTAGACCAGCACACCGACCGGGAAGTTGATACCCATCACGGCGAACATGACCGGGAAGACGTACATCAGCATCTTCTGCTGCTGCATGAACGGCGTCTTGACCGACAGGTCCACGTTCTTCGTCATCAGCTGGCGCTGCGTGATGAACTGCGACAGCGACATCAGCACGATCATGACCGCGCAGACGATCTGCACCTGGATGCTGTCCGCGCCGACGAACTTCGCCGACAGCGGGGCACCGAAGATGTGCGCGTGCTTGGCGCTCTCCAGCAGGCTCTGGTCGATGACGCCGATCGGCTTGTCGTTGGCGACCGAGGCCAGCACACCGTAGAGGGCGGTGAAGAACGGCGCCTGCACGAGGATCGGAAGGCACGAGGAGAACGGGTTGGTACCCGCCTCCTTGTACAGCTTCATCATCTCTTCGGACTGGCGCTGCTTGTCGTTCTTGTAGCGCTCCTGGATGGCCTTCATCTTCGGCTGGATCGCCTGCATGGCCCGGGTCGCCTTGATCTGCTTCACGAAGAGCGGGATCAGGCAGATCCGGATGACGACCACCATCATCACGATGGACAGGCCCCAGGCCCAGCCGCCGTCAGGATCGAAGACGTGGCTGAACAGCGAGTGGAACTGGACGATGATCCAGGACACCGCGTAGTAGAGGGGACTCAGAAAACCGAAGGTCACCGGTCAGACTCCTTGGACATCGGGCTTCGCCACCGGCTCCGGCTCGGCGGTCCCGCTCGTGGGGGTCATCAGATTGCGCAGCCGGCGGTGCCACACCGGATGCTTTCGCGGCGGAACATGGTCGACCCCACCGGGAGACCAGGGATTGCAGCGCAGGATGCGCCAAGCGGTCAGCCCGCTTCCCTTGATCGCCCCATGGACGCGCACCGCCTCGTACCCGTAGCGGGAGCACGAGGGGTAGTAACGGCACACCGGGCCGAGCAGTGGACTGATCGTCCACTGGTAGAGCCTGATCAGGCCCATCAGCAGGTACTTCATCGCCCTGTTCCCGTCGGGGCACTGCCGGCCGGATCCGACCTGAACAGGCGGCGCAGCGCCGCGTCCAGGTCGTGCCCGAGCTCTTCGTACGAGGCCGCCGCCGCAGCGGGCAGCGCCCGTACCACTATCAGGCTACCTTCGGGCACCCGGGACAGACGCTCGCGGACCAGGTGACGCAGCCGACGCTTCACCACGTTGCGGACCACGGCCGGACCAACGGCCTTGCTCACGACGAAACCCGCACGCGCCGAAGGAAGCCCCTCGGCGACGTGCGGGCGGGAGTCGCTGTTCCGGTCGGCGCCCTCATCAGGTGCCACCTCTCTGTGGAGGTGGACCACCAGCAGGGGCCGACCGGCGCGGCGACCGCGTTTCACCGCGGTCGCGAAGTCCTGGCGCCGCCGCAGCCGATTCTCGGTGGGCAGCACTGCAGACCCTTGGCGCGGATCAGGCGGACAGGGCGCTGCGGCCCTTGTTGCGACGCGCGGCCAGGATGGCGCGGCCGGCGCGGGTACGCATACGCAGCCGGAAGCCGTGGGTCTTGGCGCGACGACGGTTGTTCGGCTGGAAGGTGCGCTTGCTCACTCGGGGGCTCCTGGGGTGAATCGTAGGATGACGGGAGGTCGCTTGGCCGTCACCGTGCGTCCGCGCGATCTCCCCTTGCACTGGGAAATCCGGTCCCGGGGCCCAGATCTGCTGGACCGGGACCACCACGGCGCCCGTGCTGCGCGCGTCATGGAAGCGGGTGGACCCGCGGACATGCGGCAGCGGCCATCGACAACTCGACCTGGTTACGGTACGCGGCGGCGGGTCCGAGGGTCAAACCAGGTGGGTGGCGGCCCGTTGCCCACAGCCTGTGGACAACGACTTGAATCAGCTCTGCGCGCTGACTACCGTTGCAGGACTTGTCTCTTTTGTTCTGTGCTCGCGGCCGCCTTCGCGCCGCGCCCACCCCAACCACTCCCGACCTTGACTGACTGCCCCTGCCCGGGGAACGAGAAAGCGTGTACCAGTGGCTGATGTCAACAGCGATCTCGTCCTGATGTGGTCGAGGGTCGTCGAGCGACTGGTCAGCGACAGCGATGTCGTGGAGAAGGACAAGAACTGGGTCCGCCGCACCCAGCCGATGTGGATGATGCACGACACCGCCCTGCTCGCGGCGCCCAACGAGTTCGCCAAGCAGGTGCTGGAGGGCCGGCTGCTGCCGCAGCTGACCGAGGCCATCTCGCACGAATTCGGCCGGCAGGTGCGGATCGCCGTCATGGTGGACGCCAACGCCGCCCCGCCCGCCGAGCAGGAGCCCGAGCCGGAGCCCGAGGACGGCGCGGAGTGGCCGCACCCGCGGTCCGAACACGGCTACCCGTCCGAGCAGGGCTACCCGTCGGAGCAGGGCTACCAGCAGGCCGAACAGGGCTACCAGCCGCAGCCGGGCGCCTGGCCGGGCCGCCCCGGCGGCGACGACTACCAGCGTCCGTCCTACCCGCAGGGCTACCCGCCGGCCGAGCCCTACGGGGCCCCGCCGCAGGACCCGTACCGGGAGCAGCCCGACCCGAACGGCGGGAGCTGGGAGCCGCAGGCGGCGCCCGAGCGGCGCCCGGAGCCGGCCCCGCGGCGGACCAGCCGTCCGGGCCCGGACTCGGCGCAGGGCGACCTGTTCGGCGGCGCGCTGGGTTCCCCGGACGAGGACCGGCCGCGGCACGGCGGCTCCCGGCGGGGCGCGCCCCGTCCGTCCGACCGGCCGGCCCCGGTGGAGCGGCGCCCCGCTCCCGGCGTCCCGGCCCCGCCCGGCGCTCCCCCGGCCGGCGGCTCCCGCAAGGACGAGCCGAACGCCCGGCTGAACCCCAAGTACCTGTTCGACACTTTCGTGATCGGCGCCAGCAACCGCTTCGCGCACGCCGCGGCGGTGGCGGTCGCCGAGGCCCCGGCCAAGGCGTACAACCCGCTGTTCATCTACGGCGAGTCCGGTCTCGGCAAGACCCACCTGCTGCACGCCATCGGGCACTACTCGCGCAGCCTGTTCCCGGGCACCCGGGTGCGGTACGTGAGCTCCGAGGAATTCACCAACGAGTTCATCAACTCGATCCGGGACGGCAAGGCGGACGCGTTCCGCAAGCGCTACCGGGACATCGACATCCTGCTGGTCGACGACATCCAGTTCCTGGCCAGCAAGGAGTCGACGCAGGAGGAGTTCTTCCACACGTTCAACACCCTGCACAACGCCAACAAGCAGATCGTGCTCTCCTCGGACCGGCCGCCCAAGCAGCTGATCACGCTGGAGGACCGGCTGCGCAACCGGTTCGAGTGGGGCCTGATCACCGACGTCACGCCGCCGGAGCTGGAGACCCGGATCGCGATCCTGCGCAAGAAGGCGATCCAGGAGCAACTCAACGCTCCCGCCGACGTGTTGGAGTTCATCGCGTCCCGGATCACCCGCAACATCCGGGAGTTGGAGGGCGCGCTGATCCGGGTCACCGCGTTCGCCAACCTGAACCGGGCGCCGGTGGACCTGGAGTTGGCCGGGATCGTCCTGAAGGACCTGATCCCGGGCGGCGCCGAGGACGCCGGGCCGGAGATCACCGCGCAGGTGATCATGCAGCAGACCGCCGCGTACTTCGGGCTGGGCGTGGAGGACCTGTGCGGATCCTCGCGCAGCCGGGTGCTGGTGACGGCCCGTCAGATCGCCATGTACCTGTGCCGGGAGCTGACCGACCTGTCGCTGCCGAAGATCGGCGCGCAGTTCGGCGGCCGGGACCACACCACGGTGATGCACGCGGACCGGAAGATCCGCTCACTGATGGCCGAGCGGCGGTCCATCTACAACCAGGTCACCGAGCTGACCAACCGCATCAAGAGCTAGCCGCAGGGCGGCAGTTGACGCATCCGAAGGGGAGTCGGGCCGAGTCGGCCGGGCTCCCCTTCGGCGTGCCCGCAGCGGGCCGCAGACGGGCCGGAAACAGGTCGGAGACGGGCCGGAGATAGGCCGGGAACGGGCCGGAGACGGGCTGCCCGGGCGAATCCGGGCGATCCGTGGGTGTGGAACGGCCGGCAGCGGGGCAGGAATCGACTCAGTGGCCCCGGGCGGCCGACCCGCCGCCCACCCGAACATCAGCGCAGCAATTCGAACGGTTCGGGTGCGTACTGGAGTTGTCCACAGGAACGGGTGGGATTTCCCCGTCCACAGGCTCCACCGGCCCGAGTTATCCAGAGGTTCCTCCACAGGCGGATCACGGCTACGCTCTTCGGCGCAGGTCAGACCCCTGTGGACTTGTGCACAACAGTTATCCACAGCCTGTGGAGAACTGAGGAGCCGTCAGGGTGTCCTCATGGTCGTCCACAGGTCGTCCACAGGAGATGGGGAGTTATCCCCAGGTTTTCCACAGCGGCGTCCACAGTTCGACAACATCAACTCCCTTGTCAGGCCTGGGTGTGAAAGGCGTCACGTGATGTTGATCGAAGCCCGTGGATAACCCAGGCAATTTCTGTGGATGAACCTGGGGATAACCTGTGGATACTGACAGTGCCCTGTGGATTACGCTCCGCTGTCCACAGCAGGCCTAGGTTGTCCACATCGGCCGTCCACAAGACCTGTGGACAAAAAACCGGCTCTGACCTGCGAAAACGGGGTTATCCACGGTATCCACAGGCCCTACTACTACTGCTACACCTAGAGACCTCGAGACTTGATCAACAGTGGGGGTGGCCCGAATCTGTGGACAACCGCGCCCCGACATCTGTTCGGCTTGCTTCCGCCCATCTGCCCCGACTGTCGGCCGAGTACGTCAGACTGTCCTTCGGCACCTGGAAGCCGAGCGGAGCTAGTCCGGTCGGCGGGGAGCCGGAAGACGATCAACAGCGCCGGTCGGCGATACGGGCCGACGGCGCGGCGACAGCAGCCAGGAGGCGGTTACCGGTGAAGTTCCGGGTGGAGCGTGATGTCCTCGCGGAGGCGGTGGCCTGGGCCGCCCGCAGCCTCCCCGCGCGGCCGCCGGTGCCGGTGCTGGCCGGCCTGCTGCTGACGGCGCAGGAGGGCAAGCTGGCGCTGTCCGGCTTCGACTACGAGGTCTCGGCCCGGGTCGAGCTGGAGGCGGACGTCGAGGAGGCCGGCACCGTCCTGGTCTCCGGTCGTCTGCTCAACGACATCTCGCGCAACCTGCCGAACCGCCCGGTGGAGATCTCCACCGACGGTATGCGGGTCAGCGTGGTCTGCGGAAGCTCGCGGTTCACCCTGCCGACGCTGCCGGTCGACGAGTACCCGGCGCTGCCGCAGATGCCGACCGCCACCGGCACCGTCCCGGGCGACGTGTTCGCCTCGGCGGTCAGCCAGGCCGCGGTCGCCGCCGGCCGTGACGACACCCTCCCGGTGCTGACCGGCGTCCGGGTCGAGATCAACGGCAGCGGGATCACCCTGGCCGCCACCGACCGGTACCGGTTCGCCGTCCGCGAGCTGCTGTGGAAGCCCGAGCAGGACGACATCAACGCCGTCGCGCTCGTCCCGGCCAAGACCCTGCAGGACATCGCCAAGTCGCTGGGCAGCGGCGACCACGTGTCGATCGCGCTGTCCACCGGCGGTGCCGGCGAGGGCCTGATCGGCTTCGAGGGCGCCGGCCGGCGGACCACCACCCGCCTGCTGGAGGGCGAGTTCCCGAAGTTCCGGTCGATCTTCCCGACCGAGTTCTCGGCGGTCGCCGCGGTGCAGACCCAGCCGTTCCTGGAGGCGCTCAAGCGCGTCTCGCTGGTGGCCGAGCGCAACACCCCGGTCCGGCTGAACTTCGAGCAGGGCGTGCTGACCCTGGAGGCCGGCTCGGGCGACGACGCCCAGGCCTCCGAGCGGGTCGAGGCGGACCTCGAGGGCGACGACATCTCGATCGCGTTCAACCCCGGCTACCTGGAGGAGGGGCTCAAGGCGATCGACGCCGCCTACGCGCAGCTGAGCTTCACCACCCCGACCAAGCCGGCCCTGCTCACCGGCAAGCCCGCGGTGGACGCGGAGCCCGACGAGGCCTACCAGTACCTGATCATGCCGGTCCGCCTCTCCGGCTGACCGAGCCCGGACCACCAGGGGCGCGAGGGCCACCGGCCTCCGCGCCCCTGTGGCTGCCCGGACCTTCCCGATCAGCGGCGTAGGCTCGGGGAGCGCGGCAACGGCGCCGCCGTCAAGCACGACACCACAGTGAAGGACTTGTCATGGAGCTCGGCCTCATCGGTCTCGGCAAGATGGGCGGCAACATGCGCGAGCGCATCCGCCGCGCCGGCCACACCGTCATCGGCTACGACCGCAACCCCGACCTCGCCGACGTCGACAGCGTGGAGCAGCTGGTCGCCAAGCTCGAGGGCCCCCGCGTGGTGTGGGTGATGGTCCCGGCCGGCGGTCCGACCCAGGAGACCGTCGAGCACCTGGCCGAGCTGCTCTCCCCCGGCGACGTGGTGGTGGACGGCGGCAACTCCCGCTGGACCGACGACATCCAGCACGCCGAGCTGCTGGCCGCCAAGGGCATCGGCTTCGTCGACTGCGGCGTCTCCGGCGGCGTCTGGGGCCTGGAGAACGGCTACGCGCTGATGTACGGCGGCAACGCCGAGCACGTCGCGAAGGTCCAGCCGGTCTTCGACGCGCTCAAGCCCGAGGGCGAGTTCGGCTCGGTGCACGCCGGCAAGGTCGGCGCCGGCCACTTCGCCAAGATGGTCCACAACGGCATCGAGTACGCGATGATGCAGGCCTTCGCCGAGGGCTGGGAGCTGCTGGAGGCGGCCCCCGAGGTCACCGACGTGCGCGAGGTGTTCCGCAGCTGGCAGGAGGGCACCGTCATCCGCTCCTGGCTGCTCGACCTGGCGGTCCGGGCGCTGGACGACGACGAGCACCTGGCCAAGCTCAAGGGCTGGGCCGCGGACTCCGGCGAGGGCCGCTGGACGGTCGAGGCCGCGATCGACCACGCGGTGCCGCTGCCGGCGATCACCGCCTCGCTGTTCGCCCGCTTCGCCTCCCGCCAGGACGACTCGCCGCAGATGAAGATGATCGCCGCGCTGCGCAACCAGTTCGGCGGCCACGCGGTCGAGTCGAAGTAACCACCCACGGCCAGAAGGCGAGCGCAGTCCACCGTCATGCACGTCGCGCACCTGTCGCTCGCCGACTTCCGTTCCTACGCCCGGGTCGAGGTTCCGCTCGACCCGGGCGTCACCGCGTTCGTGGGGCCCAACGGGCAGGGCAAGACCAACCTGGTCGAGGCGATCGGCTACATCGCCACCCTGGGCAGCCACCGGGTCGCCACCGACGCCCCGCTGGTGCGCCTCGGCACCGAGCGGGCGGTGATCCGTGCCAACGTGGTCGCGCAGGGCGGCCGGAACACCCTGGTGGAGCTGGAGATCACCCCCGGCAAGGCCAACCGGGCCCGGCTGAACCGCTCCGACAACGTCCGCCCGCGCGACGTGCTGGGCGTGCTGCGCACCGTGCTGTTCGCCCCCGAGGACCTCACCCTCGTCAAGGGCGACCCGGGCGAGCGCCGTCGCTTCCTGGACGAGCTGCTGACCGCCCGCGCGCCCCGGCTGGCCGGGGTGCGCTCCGACTACGAGCGGGTGCTCAAGCAGCGCAACGCCCTGCTGAAGACCGCCGCGACGGCCCGCCGGCACGGCGGCGGCAAGGCCGCCGACCTGGCCACCCTGGAGGTCTGGGACGGCCACCTGGCGCGCACCGGGGCCGAACTGACCGCCTTCCGGATCCAGCTGGTCGCCGCCCTGCAGCCGCTGGTCGCCGAGGCCTACCGCCAGCTCGCCCCGGGCGGCGGGGAGACCGTGCTGGAGTACCGCTCCTCCTTCGAGGGCGAGCTGCCGACCAGCCGCGAACAGGCCGAGCAGCAGCTGCTGGACGCCCTGCAGGCGGCCCGGCCGCAGGAGGTCGCGCGAGGTCTGACCCTGGTCGGCCCGCACCGCGACGAACTGCTGCTGCGGCTCGGCCCGCTGCCCGCCAAGGGCTACGCCAGCCACGGCGAATCCTGGTCGTACGCGCTGGCCCTGCGGCTCGCCTCGTACGAGCTGCTGCGCTCCGAGGGCGGCGAGCCGGTGCTGATCCTGGACGACGTCTTCGCCGAGCTGGACGCCCGCCGCCGCGACCGGCTGGCCGAGCTGGTGGCCGGCGGCGAGCAGGTGCTGGTCACCGCGGCGGTCGCGGAGGACGTCCCGAAGGCGCTCAGCGGCGCCCGGTACGCCGTCGCGGACGGCACCGTGACCCGGCTCACCGCGTGAGTCCCGGCGAGCCCGTACCCTGGACCGCTCGTCGGTGCAGTTGTCCACAGCCTGGGGATGGAGCGTGATGTCGGAGGGTTCGGAGCTTTCGGGTGTGGACCTGGCCCGGGTGGCGTTGCGCGCCGCCAAGGAGCAGGCCCGGCAGCGCGGCGAGCAGGTCCGCGAGCGCCGGGAGGCCAAGCGGACCGGACTGCGCAGCGGCGCCCGCGCGGACGGCCGCGACCCGGTGCCGCTGGGTGCCGCGCTGAACCGGCTGATCACCGAACGGGGCTGGGAGGCGCCGGCCGCGGTGGGCGGCGTGATGGGCCGCTGGTCGCAGATCGTGGGGCCGGACATCGCTGCGCACTGTGAACCCAAGTCGTACGCGGAGTCCGAGGCGGTGCTCACCGTGCAGTGCGACTCCACCGCGTGGGCCACTCAACTCCGGCTGCTGGCACGCCAGTTGGTGGCCCGGCTGAATCACGAGCTGGGGCACGGCACGGTCCGGGTGATCAAGGTGCTCGGCCCGGACGCCCCGGTCCGCGGTTACGGGCGGTTGCGGGCGCCCGGCAGCAAGGGCCCCGGGGACACCTGGGGCTGAGCCCGGCGGAGCGGATCGGGGCCCTCCGGAATCGCTGACGGCCCGTCCAGGCGCTCTGAGCCCCCCTGCCGAGTATCGGGACTCGTCCCGAGGGGATTCAGGGCGGCACATCTGCCCTCAGGGGCTGCCAAACGCCCCTCTCTGTCAGTCGTACCGGTAGACTGAAGCGCAAACACCGTTGCGTGGAGCAACAGAGTCGAAACGCCGTGGTCGCACACCTGCCCAGACAAGCGGGAAGGGGCGCGGCCCCGCTGTGCCAGAGAGGGCGCTTCGTGGCCGATTCCGGCAACCCCAGCCAGACCCCAGACCCGTCCGACAACAAGGCGTACGACGCCAGCGCGATCCAGGTGCTGGAGGGACTCGACGCCGTCCGCAAGCGCCCCGGCATGTACATCGGCTCGACCGGTGAGCGCGGCCTGCACCACCTGGTCTACGAGATCGTCGACAACTCGGTCGACGAGGCGCTGGCCGGCCACGCCGACACCATCGACGTGACGATCCTGTCCGACGGCGGCGTGCGGGTGGTGGACAACGGCCGAGGCATCCCGGTGGGCATCATGCCCGGCCAGGACAAGCCGGCCGTCGAGGTCGTCCTGACCGTGCTGCACGCGGGCGGCAAGTTCGGCGGCGGCGGCTACGCGGTCTCCGGCGGTCTGCACGGCGTCGGCATCTCCGTGGTGAACGCGCTCTCCAACCGCCTCGCGGTGGACATCCTCACCGACGGCGCCCGCTGGACCCAGGAGTACAAGGCCGGTGCCCCGACCGCCCCGCTGGCCAAGCACGAGGCCACCGAGGAGACCGGCACCACCGTCACCTTCTGGGCCGACCCGGACATCTTCGAGACCACCGTCTACTCCTTCGAGACGCTCTCGCGCCGCTTCCAGGAGATGGCCTTCCTCAACAAGGGCCTGACCATCTCGCTGACCGACGAGCGCGCCGAGCACGCCGACGAGGAGGGCAAGCCGCTCGCCGTCACGTACAAGTACGACGGCGGCATCGCCGACTTCGTCGCGCACCTCAACTCCCGCAAGGGCGAGGCGGTCCACCCCTCGGTGATCGACTTCGAGGCGGAGGACAAGGACAAGCGGATCTCCGCCGAGATCGCGATGCAGTGGAACTCGTCCTACACCGAGGGCGTGTACTCGTTCGCGAACACCATCCACACCCACGGCGGCGGCACCCACGAGGAGGGCTTCCGCGCCGCGCTGACCGGTCTGATGAACCGGTACGCGCGCGACAAGAAGCTGCTCCGCGACAAGGACGACAACCTCTCCGGCGAGGACATCCGCGAGGGCCTGACCGCGATCATCTCGGTCAAGCTCGGCGAGCCGCAGTTCGAGGGCCAGACCAAGGACAAGCTCGGCAACACCGAGGCCAAGACCTTCGTGCAGAAGGTCGTCAACGAGCACCTCGCCGACTGGCTGGACCGCAACCCCAACGAGGCCGCGGACATCGTCCGCAAGTCCATCCAGGCCGCCAGCGCCCGGGTCGCCGCCCGCAAGGCCCGCGACCTGACCCGCCGCAAGGGCCTGCTGGAGTCCGCCTCGCTGCCCGGCAAGCTCTCGGACTGCCAGTCCAAGGACCCGGCCGAGTGCGAGATCTTCATCGTCGAGGGTGACTCGGCCGGCGGCTCCGCCAAGCAGGGCCGCGACCCGCGCACCCAGGCCATCCTCCCGATCCGCGGCAAGATCCTGAACGTCGAGAAGGCCCGGATCGACAAGGTGCTGCAGAACACCGAGGTCCAGGCGCTGATCTCGGCCTTCGGCTGCGGCATCCAGGAGGACTACGACGCCGAGAAGCTCCGCTATCACAAGATCGTGCTGATGGCCGACGCCGACGTCGACGGACAGCACATCCGCACCCTGCTGCTGACCCTGCTGTTCCGCTTCATGCGCCCGCTGGTCGAGGCCGGGTACGTCTACCTGGCGATGCCCCCGCTGTACAAGATCAAGTGGGGCCGGGACGAGTTCGAGTACGCCTACTCCGACCGCGAGCGCGACGCGCTGATCGCGGCCGGCGTCGAGGCCGGCCGCCGGCTCCCCAAGGACGACGCCATCCAGCGCTTCAAGGGCCTCGGCGAGATGAACGCCGAGGAGCTGCGCGTCACCACCATGGACGCCGCCCACCGCCTGCTGCTCCAGGTCACCCTGGAGGACGCCGCCCGTGCCGACGACCTGTTCTCCGTCCTGATGGGCGAGGACGTCGAGGCCCGCCGCTCCTTCATCCAGCGCAACGCGAAGGACGTCCGCTTCCTGGACGTCTGACGTCCGCCAAGGATCGTTGAAAGGAAACTGACCACCAGTGGTCGACGACAACCGTCCGGACGGCGGCGAGCAGCCCGAGGACAGCACCACCCCTGCCCAGAGCGGACACCGGGTCGAGCTCATCGAGCTCGAGACCGAGATGCAGCGCTCCTACCTCGACTACGCGATGAGCGTCATCGTGTCGCGCGCCCTGCCCGAGGTCCGCGACGGCCTCAAGCCGGTGCACCGCCGCGTGCTCTACGCGATGTACGACGGCGGCTACCGGCCCGAGAAGGGCTACTACAAGTGCGCCCGCGTGGTCGGCGACGTGATGGGTAACTACCACCCGCACGGCGACACCTCGATCTACGACACCCTGGTCCGCCTCGCGCAGACCTGGTCGATGCGGATGCCGCTGGTCGACGGCAACGGCAACTTCGGCTCCCCGGGCAACGACCCGGCCGCGGCGATGCGCTACACCGAGTGCAAGATGATGCCGCTGGCGATGGAGATGATGCGCGACATCGACGAGGAGACCGTCGATTTCGCCGCCAACTACGACGGCCGCCAGCAGGAACCCACCGTCCTGCCCGCACGCATCCCCAACCTGCTGGTCAACGGCGCCACCGGCATCGCGGTCGGCATGGCCACCAACATCCCGCCGCACAACCTGCGCGAGGTCGCCTCCGGCGCGCTCTGGGCGCTGGAGCACCCCGAGGCCTCCAACGAGGAGCTGCTGGAAGCCCTGATCGAGCGGATCAAGGCCCCCGACTTCCCGACCGGCGCGCTGATCGTCGGCCGCCGCGGCATCGAGGACGCCTACCGCACCGGCCGCGGCTCGATCACCATGCGCGCGGTGGTCGAGGTCGAGGAGATCCAGGGCCGCCAGTGCCTGGTGATCACCGAGCTGCCGTTCCAGGTCAACCCGGACAACCTCGCCCTGAAGATCGCCGACCTCGTCAAGGACGGCCGGATCGCCGGCATCGCCGACGTCCGCGACGAGTCCTCCTCGCGCACCGGCCAGCGCCTGGTCATCGTGCTCAAGCGGGACGCGGTCGCCAAGGTCGTGCTCAACAACCTGTACAAGCACACCGACCTGCAGACCAACTTCGGCGCCAACATGCTGGCCCTGGTCGACGGCGTGCCGCGCACCCTCTCGCTGGACGCCTTCATCCGGCACTGGGTCGCCCACCAGATCGAGGTCATCGTCCGCCGGACCACCTTCCGGCTGCGCAAGGCCGAGGAGCGCGCCCACATCCTGCGCGCGCTGCTCAAGGCACTCGACCAGATCGACGCGGTGATCGCGCTGATCCGCGCCTCGGAGAGCGCCGACGCCGCCCGCACCGGCCTGATGCAGCTGCTGGAGATCGACGAACTCCAGGCCAACGCCATCCTCGAGATGCAGCTGCGCCGCCTGGCCGCCCTGGAGAGCGCCCGCATCCTCAGCGAGCACGACGAGCTCCAGGCCAAGATCAACGAGTACAACGCGATCCTCGCCTCGCCCGCCCGGCAGCGCGAGATCGTCTCCGAGGAGCTCACCGCGATCGTCGAGAAGTACGGCGACGAGCGGCGCTCCACCCTGATCCCCTCCGACGGTGACCTCTCGATCGAGGACCTCATCGCCGAAGAGGACATCGTGGTCACCATCACCCGCGGCGGCTACGTCAAGCGCACCCGCTCCGACCTCTACCGCTCGCAGAAGCGCGGCGGCAAGGGCGTGCGCGGCGCGCAGCTGAAGCAGGACGACATCGTCGACCACTTCTTCGTCACCACCACGCACAACTGGATCCTGTTCTTCACCAACAAGGGCCGGGTCTACCGCGCCAAGGGCTACGAGCTGCCCGACGCCGGGCGCGACGCCCGCGGCCAGCACGTCGCCAACCTGCTGGCCTTCCAGCCGGAGGAGCACATCACCCAGGTGATGGCGGTGCGCACCTACGAGGACAAGCCGTACCTGGTGCTCGCCACCCGCGGCGGCCTGGTCAAGAAGTCCCCGCTCAAGGACTACGACTCCCCGCGCTCCGGCGGCCTGATCGCGATCAACCTGCGCCAGGACGAGGAGGGCCGGGACGACGAGCTGATCGGCGCCGAGCTGGTCTCCGCGGACGACGACCTGCTGCTGATCTCCAAGAAGGCCCAGTCGATCCGCTTCAAGGCCACCGACGAGGCACTGCGCCCGATGAGCCGGGCCACCTCCGGCGTCAAGGGCATGTCGTTCCGCGAGGACGACGAACTGCTCTCGATGAACGTGGTCCGCCCGGGGACGTACGTCTTCACCGCCACCGACGGCGGTTACGCCAAGCGGACGTCGGTCGACGAGTACCGTGTCCAGGGTCGCGGCGGATTCGGTATCAAGGCTGCGAAGATCGTCGAAGGCCGGGGCTCGCTGGTCGGCGCCCTGGTGGTCGAGGAGACCGACGAAATCATGGCCATCACGCTCTCCGGAGGAGTGATCCGGACCAGGGTTTCCGAGGTTCGTGAAACCGGACGTGACACCATGGGCGTCCAACTGATCAACCTCGGAAAGCGCGACGCGGTGGTGGGCATGGCCCGCAACGCGGAAGCCGACGAGGAGGAGGGCGCGGAGCTCGACGCCGAGGCGACCGAGACCGCGACCGCCACCGAGCACGAGGCGGACGGCACGCCCGACCAGGGCTGACGCACGACCGCGACCGTGGTGCCCGTCCCGCTTCCGGCGGGGCGGGCATCGCGGGTTGACCGCAGGCCAACCGGGCAGGCGGAGCGAGCACAACACGGACCAGGCGGTTCGATCGGCCTGGCGGACGGTTCGGGAGGACCACGGTGAGCGGAGCCACGGGTGCTGGAGGTGCCACGGGCGGTCTGTCGGGCGGACCGGGCGGGACACCGTACGGTGCGCCGCAGCGCCCCGAGAACCCCGCCACGTCCACCTCGGTGATGCCCCAGGCCGGCCAGCCCGGCTACAGCGGCCAGAACCCGCCGGCCCCCAGCGGCCCGCCGGGCTTCTCCCAGCCCACCACGTACGCCAAGGGCCAGAACACGCCGGCGCGCGGCACCCGCACCGGCGGCCCGGGCCCGCAGGGCGGCGCCCCCGGCGCCCCGCGCCCCGCACAGGGCACCGGTGGCGGCGGTGGCGGCGGCGGCACCGGCCGGGTCCGCAAGGCCCGGCTGCGGATCACCAAGGCCGACCCGTGGTCGGTCATGAAGGTCAGCTTCGTGCTCTCGCTGGCCGTCGGCATCATCGTCATCGTCGCCTCCGCGGTGCTCTGGATGACCCTGGACGGCCTCGGCGTCTTCGACTCCCTGACCAGCACCCTCAAGGACGTCACCGGCACCGACAGCTCCGGCGCGTTCAACCTGATGGACTACATCGGGTTCGGCAAGGTCATGATGTTCACCACCCTGATCGCGGTGGTCGACGTGGTCCTGATGACCGCGCTGTCCACCCTCGCCGCGTTCATCTACAACACCGCGGCCGGCTTCACCGGCGGCGTCGAACTCACCCTCGCCGAAGAGGACTGACCCAGCGTCAGATCACGGAATTCCCCGGGCCCCGAAGGCTGTTGAAGCCTTCGGGGCCCGTCGCCGTCTCCGGCGGCAATCGGGTGACCGGGCGGCGCGCCGGGATCGGCCGCACCGCAGCCGCGTGGACAAATGACATACACGAACGAGCACGGGGCCCACCGGCCGCGACAGCGGACACCGGGCGGCCCGGACGGGTACGGCCGGTCGAGAGGTCCGTGATGGCGGAGAACGCACAGCAACTGGTCCGAGCACTCGAAGGCCTGATCGGCCGTCGGCTCCCACTGCGAGTACGCACCTGGGACGGCTCCCAGGCCGGCCCGCCGGGCGCCCCCACCATCGTCCTGCGCAACCGCCGCGCCCTGCGCCGCCTGATCTGCGCCCCCGGCGAGCTCGGCCTGGCCCGCGCCTACGTGGCCGGCGACCTCGAACTCGACCCCGGCACCGACCTCTACGAGGTGCTGGACGCCGTCGCCGCGTTCGCCGAGGACCCGGACATCCGCACCCTGCGGCTCGGCCCGCGCCACTTCCTCGGCGCCCCCGGCCGCCGCCTGCTCGCCGCCGCCCTGCGCCTCGGCGCGCTCGGCCCGGTACCCGCGCCCCCGCCCGAGGAGGTCCGGAGCCGCCGCGGCAGCCTGCACAGCCGCCGCCGCGACCGCGCCGCGATCAGCCACCACTACGACGTCGGCAACGACTTCTACGGGCTCGTGCTGGGCCCCACCATGGTCTACTCGTGCGCCTACTGGACCCCCGACTCCAAGAGCCTGGAGGACGCCCAGGAGGCCAAGCTCGACCTGATCTGCCGCAAGCTCGGCCTGCGCCCCGGCATGCGCCTGCTGGACGTCGGCTGCGGCTGGGGCTCCCTGGTGCTGCACGCGGCCCGCCACTACGGCGTCCAGGCGGTCGGAGTGTCCATCTCCACCGAACAGGTCGCGCTGGCCCGTCAGCGGGTCGCCGAGGCCGGTCTGGCCGACCGGATCGAGATCCGGCTCCAGGACTACCGGGAGATCCCCGACGGGCCCTTCGACGCCATCTCCAGCGTCGGCATGGCCGAACACGTCGGCTCGGCCCAGTACCTGGTCTACGCCCGCCACCTGTACGACCTGCTCGCCCCGGGCGGCCGCCTGCTCAACCACCAGATCGCCCGCCGCCCGCTGGACCCGGGCGAGAAGTACCGGCTCTCCCCCTTCATCGACCGCTACGTCTTCCCCGACGGCGAGCTCTCCCCCGTCGGCGCCACCGTCACCCGCCTGGAGGAAGCCGGCTTCGAGGTCCGCGACGTCGAGGCCCTCCGCGAGCACTACGGCCGCACCCTCCGCGAATGGGTCGCCAACCTGGAGTCCCACTGGCCCGACGCCGCCGCCCTCGCCGGCCGCGGCCGAGCGCGGGTCTGGCGTCTCTACATGTCCGCCTGCGCCCTCGCCTTCGAGCAGAACCGCATCGGCATCAACCAGGTCCTCGCCGTCCGCCCCACCCCCGCGGGCGCCTCCCGCCTCCCCGCCACCCGCGCCCAGTGGCTCGCCGAGGCCGCTGAGCAGCACCGCCCGACGGGGGCCGCGGATACGGATTTGGGAGATCAGCCATCGGTCCGCTAATCTTTGAGTGCGGCAAGGGCCTATAGCTCAGACGGTTAGAGCGCTTCCCTGATAAGGAAGAGGCCACAGGTTCAAGTCCTGTTAGGCCCACCGGCGCGAAGGCCCCGATCACCTGGTGATCGGGGCCTTCGACATTTTCCCCGTAACCTCCGGCCGCGACGGCTCGTTGAGCCCGGTGCGCAGAGGCGAAACACAGGGTGAGCTGACTCGAAACTGATGTGAAGTCGGGGATAGCCGGGCGACAGACCCGGTCATTGGGTGACGTGGGACACAACGCGACCTCTGCTCCGGCCGGCGGATGACCGGCCCCGCCCGCCCCGGGCACCCGGGCGGTTCCCCCGTCACGTTGTCTTTCACCCTGTGAGGCATCCCCATGTCCATGGAAGCCGCCCTGATCGAATCCAGGACGCTCCGAAGCGGCCTGTGCGAGCGCACCGAAGTCCTCGACGAGGTCAAGGCCCTCGTCCTGCTGCCCGACGGGCTGCACGCCACCACGCGGATGGTCGCCGACTACTTCGGGGTCAGTGAGCCCGCCATCTACAGCTTGCTCCGACGGCACCGCGAGGAGTTGGAGAGCAACGGATTCACCGTTCTCAGGCCTGTGGAAAACCCCGCTGACCAGACATTCAAAACGAATGGCTGGCAGGTCAGCGGCCCGCAGAGCCGTCAGCAGGAGGCGCAGGCGGGCGACCCGGCTGCGCAGCCTGTGGACAACCCGGGAAACCAGAAGTGCAAAGTGAACTTCTGGCAGGTCGGCGGCCCGCAGAGCGGTCAGCCGCACACGCAGGCGGGTGGCCTGCCTGCGCGGCCTGTGGACAACCCCGCGAGCCAGAGTGACAAGACGTCACTCTGGCAGGTCAGCGGCTCGGAAGGCCCCCACGGCCACCCCTCCGGCGCGGGCCACCGTCCCACCGTCAGGGGCGCCGCCCAGCGCCCCCAGGGCGGCGGAAACGGCGTCGCGCTGTACTCCCGGCGGGCCGTGCTGAACGTGGCGATGCTGCTGCGGGACAGCGAGGTCGCCCGGGCCGTCCGCAGCAGGCTGCTCGATCTGATCGAGGGTGCCGCCCGTCCGGCGGCGGGGCCGGCGGCGGTGTACGCATTCCCGGCCCGGCCGTGGAAGCGGTGGAGCGAGTTGCGGTGGGACGAGGAGGAGGCGGTGCGGCGGGATCCGGCCGTGGCGGCGTGGCGGCGGCGGATCGACGGGCTGGAGCCGTTCGAGGCGTGCCTGCCGGCCGTGCCGCCGGCGGGGGAGGAGCCGGAGGACCTGCCGGGTGTGGACGCCGAGCTGGCCGAGGCGCTCGGGTCGGTGGACCGGCGGTTGGAGGCGCAGGGCGTGGTGATCTCCGCGATCAGTGTGCGGTTCGCCCGGCAGGAGTCGCGGCTGGACGCCCACGGCGGCCGGCTGGACGCGCTGAGCGAGGACGTCCGGGCGATCCGGCGGGATGTCGCGCTGCTGCGCAGGCGTCGCCGCGGATAGTTGCCGGGGTGTTCGAAGGGCCCGTCGGCGGTGCGGAACCGACGGCGGGTCCGACTCGTCGGTATTCGGGGGAGGCAGTGGGCTCGCAGTCCGATGACCGTACTGGTAGGGAAGCGTCAAAGGCGCTTGCAGATCGGCCGGTTGACGGTGGCGGGGGCCGCTTCTGAACCGGTTACCGGTGTGTATCATCGGCCCCAGGGCGGTCTTCAGCCTGACCGCTGGTTCGTGCCCTTACATCCAAGTAAGCAAGAAGGACGAGGTCCCGCGGTGAAGAAGCTTCTCCTGGTCGCCCTGGTCGCCCTCGGCGGCTTCTTTGTCTACCGTCAGGTCCAGGCGGACCGCGCCGAGCAGGACCTGTGGACCGAGGCGACCGACCCGGTTCCGGCCGGCCGCTGAGCTGACGCACGAGTCTTCCTCGGACCGGCCTGCGGAGCACAGGCCGGGGCCGGTCCGAAACCCGCGTGGGGCGCTGCCCGGGAGCGGGTAGGCTAGTGCCCGTTGCTCGGGGCCTTAGCTCAGTTGGTAGAGCGCTGTCTTTGCATGGCAGATGTCAGGGGTTCGACTCCCCTAGGCTCCACTTCGAAACGACTCCGCCCGGCCGCAGTTCTGCGGTCGGGCGGAGTCGTTTCTGCTGTCGGGTGCGGGGTCGTCAGCACCGCCCCGGTTCAGTGCGGCTTGCGGGGGTCGTGCGGCTTGGGGCGGTCGTCCTCGGACGGGGTGCCGACCGGTGGCTGGCCGGGCGTGGTTCCCGTTCCCTGCGCGTCCTCGGGGGTGTCGTGCGGGACGGAGCCGTTCATGGTGGCCCCGCCGACCGGGGCGCCGGTGGCGCTGCCCGGCCGGGGCGTGGCGGGCGGCGCGGTGGCGGGCTCCGGGGGCTCGGTCAGCCATTCGGGGTTGTTCTGCTTGCGGTACCACTGCCAGGCGGCGACGCCGGCACCGATCGCGACGGCGCCGGCCACCGCGAGGCCGGTCGCCCAGCCGTTGCAGCGCTTCTTCTTGGCGTTCTTGGCGGCCAGCTCGCTGATCTCGGCAGCGCTGACGTTGCCGTGCAGTGCGGTGATCGCGGCGGCGCTGCGGGCCTGCGCCTCCTGGGCGAGCGGGACGACGCTCTCCCGTGCGGCCTGGAAGGTCTCGGCGACCTTGGGGGCGACCGTGGTCCGGGCCTGGCAGGCGGCCTGGCCGGCCGACAGCTTGGCGGCGAGCACGGCCTCCTGGGCCCGGTGGATGGCCCTCAGAGCGGCCTTCTGGGTGTCCGGGGGGAGGCTGAAGAAGGCCTGCTCCAGGTGCGGGGCGAGGTGCTTGACGTACTGCACCCGGGCGGCCTGCGCGGCCTGGCCGGCCCCGCTGCGGGCCTGTGCTCCGGCGGCCGCGGCCTTCGGGCCGAGCGCCTCCAGCTTGGGGCCGAGCACCTGCCTGGCCTCCTCGGCGTAGTGCAGATAGGCCTCCTTCGCGGAGGCGGCGTAGGGCGCGACGGCGTCCTTCGCCCGTCCGGCGGTCTCGCGCGCGGTGTCCGTACGGCTCACGGGCTTCTCCTTCTCGGCGGGTGTCCGGCGTTCTTGTCCGGTATGCACCTTTCCACCTGATAGGAGATCATGCATCCTGCTTCCTCGCCGAGCACCTTCGGCTGAGCCGTCTGCGGCGATCATGGGATGATTCCTCGGATAGTCAGCTAGAAAGACAGGAAGGTACTCCCGTGGCCGAGGAACTCACCGCCACCCTGAAGACCAACCGCGGCGACATCGTGGTCAAGCTCTTCCCGAACCACGCCCCGAAGACCGTGGCCAACTTCGTCGAGCTGGCGGAGGGCACCCGCGAGTGGAAGAACCCGGAGACCGGCGAGGTCGCCAAGCAGCGGCTGTACGACGGCACCGTCTTCCACCGCGTGATCGACGGCTTCATGATCCAGGGCGGCGACCCGCTGGGCAACGGCACCGGCGGCCCGGGCTACAAGTTCGCCGACGAGTTCCACCCGGAGCTGTCGTTCGACCGCCCGTACCTGCTGGCCATGGCCAACGCCGGCCCGGGCACCAACGGCTCGCAGTTCTTCATCACGGTGGCCCCGACCACCTGGCTGAACCGCAAGCACAGCATCTTCGGCGAGGTCGTCGACGCGGCCAGCCAGAAGGTCGTGGACGCGATCGGCACCACCGCCACCACCAAGCCCTACGACCGCCCGGTCCAGGACGTGGTGATCGAGTCGGTCGTCATCTCGCGCGGCTGATTCGGACCCCTGCCGCCCTGCGGGGCGGCCCCGCGCGTTCCGGCGCGCAGTAGCCTGGACGGTCCCGGTGGTGCCCCGTTTCGCACGGCGGCGGCGCCGGGACCGTTTTCGTTGATGGAGGGACTGCGCCGATGCTTCCGGAGGAGCCCGTGCGGCCGACGCCCGTGGACAGCCAGGAGTCCGGCCTGCCCCGGTGCCACCGGCACCCCGAGCGGGAGACCGGCGTGTCGTGCGCGCGCTGCGGACGTCCGATCTGTCCGGAGTGCATGGTGCCCGCCTCGGTGGGCTTCCAGTGCCCGGACTGCGTGCACGGCGCGGCCGAGCGGCAGCCCCGGCAGCGGACGACGTTCGGCGGGGTGCTGGCGCTCGGCGACGGCGCGCTGGTCACCAAGGTGCTGATCGGCCTGAACCTGCTGGTGTTCCTGCTGACCGAGTACGTGGCCACGCAGTGGCAGGTCAAGCTGGGCCTGTTCAGCTGGGTGCCGCGGCCGGGGCTGGAGTTCGGCATGGCCGCCGGGCCGCAGGAGTGGTACCGGCTGGTGACGGCGATGTTCGTGCACGGGGGGCTGCTGCACATCGCGACCAACATGTTCTCGCTCTGGGTGCTCGGACCTCAGCTGGAGCGGGTGCTCGGCCGGGTGCGGTTCCTCGGCCTGTACCTGGTGGCGGGTATCGCGGGCAACGCGCTGTCGTTCCTGCTGGCGTCGGCGCACGGGCAGCTGTTCACGGTCGGCGCGTCGGGGGCGATCTTCGGACTGCTGGGCGCCACCGCGGTGCTGTTCAAGGTGAACCGGGTGCCGATGCAGCCGGTGATCGCGCTGCTGGTGGTGAACCTGGTGCTCACCTTCTCGCTGAGCAGCATGATCGACTGGCGGGCGCACGTCGGCGGTCTGGTGGCGGGCACCGTCATCGGCGCGGGCATGATGTACGCCCCACGGGCGCACCGGAATCTGGTGCAGGGGTTGACGACGGCCGCGGTGCTGGCCGCGAGCCTGGCCCTGGTGCTGATCGGAATGGCCCGTCTGCCGGGCTGACCGGGCCGGTCGGCGGTGCCGCAGTCTTTCCACAGGTGGGATGTGGTGGGCGATTGGATTTCCCGGGTCTACGCGCGTTATCCTGCTGCGTTTCGGGTTATCCACAGGATCGGCGAAGTTTTCCCCAGTGTGGACAACCCTGTGGATAAACGTTCGGACGCTCCGTGACCGGCCGACGTCCGGGCATGCCGAACACCGCTTCGGCCCGGAGTCCGAAGCGGTGCGGGGCAGGCGTCAGGCCGAGAACCGCCCGGCGGGCGGCACCGGCCTCACTTCCACTGCGTGGAGACGGCGAAGCCCGCCGCGATGAAGCCGAAGCCGGCCAGGATGTTCCAGTTGCCCCAGCTGTGGATCGGCCAGGTACCGCTGGTCACGTAGTAGCTGACGATCCAGGCCAGGCCGATCAGGAACAGCACCAGCATCAGCGGCGCCACCCAGCTCCGGCCGGAACTGATCTTCACGGCGGTCGCGGAGGACGGCGGCGGCGTGTAATCGGCCTTCTTGCGGAGTCGAGACTTCGGCACGAGGGGGCTCTCCTGTCGATGCGCTGTGACCGCGCAGGTGGTCAGTGGGGGCGGGGTGGCACGTGTGGACCGGTCCGTACGGTCGCGGAGCTCCGCACATGCCACCGGCGTCCGTTAGCGTAGTGGCTCGCCGGGTCTGAGGGAGATAAGGGTACGGTGACTGATTCCACGATTTCTTCGCCGAGTCCGGTCGCGCGCCCGCGTCGGGGCCGAATTGTCGGACGTGCCCTGACCTGCACCGTCTTCGCGATGGCCGGGTTGCTGTTCTACGTGAGCGCACAGACCGCGCACGGAACCGATCTGCGCACCGACAACTCGCTGCTGGGGCTCAGCGACGTCATACAGCAGCGCTCCACCCAGAACCAGCAGCTCCAGGAGCAGGTCGCCGCCGACCAGGACCGGGCCGACGGGCTGGCTCGCGGGCAGGGGCAGAGCCCGGACGACGAGGCCCGGCTGACCGCCCTGCAGCAGGCCGCCGGGCTGGACGCGCTGCACGGGCCGGGGCTGACCGTCACGCTGGACGACGCCCCGCCGAACGCCACCGCCCGGATCCCCGGCGTCCCCGAGCCCGGGGTGAACGACCTGGTGATCCACCAGCAGGACATCCAGGCCGTGGTGAACGCGCTGTGGCGCGGCGGCGCCGAGGGCATCCAGGTGATGGACCAGCGGCTGGTCTCTACCAGCGCGGTGCGCTGCGTCGGCAACACCCTGCTGCTGCAGGGCCGGGTCTACTCCCCGCCGTACGTGATCCGCGCGGTCGGCAAGACCGATTCGCTGCGCGCCGCGGTGGACACCGACCCGACGATCCGCAACTACCTGGGCTACGTGGCCGCCTACGGGCTGGGCTGGAAGGTCCAGGAGGCCAACGAGCTCAGCCTGCCAGGGTACGCCGGATCGATCGATCTGCGGGCCGCCTCCGCCCAGTAGGTCGCCACGTCGGCCCGTTGCGCCGATACCCGCCTGGGGCGGGCGGACGGGCGTCTACGCTTGTGCCGACCCGACCATCGAGGAGCACCATGTACGGCTGGATCTGGCGGCATCTTCCGGGCCCCGCGCCGGTTCGTGCGCTGATCGCGCTGCTGCTCGTCCTCGGGGTGGTCTACGTCCTGTTCCAGTTCGTGTTCCCGTGGGCCGAGCCGCTGCTCCCCTTCGGGAACGTGACGGTGGATCAGGGCGCCGGCGGCTGAACCGGCTCCCGGTTCGTCCGCCCTTCGACGCACGCACACCCCAGGAGTTAGCGATGACCTCCGCCGGCCACCCGCCCCGGATTCTCGTGGTCGACAACTACGACAGCTTCGTCTTCAACATCGTCCAGTACCTGTACCAGCTGGGTGCGGTCTGCGAGGTGGTCCGCAACGACCAGCTGACGGTGACTCAGGCCCGGCCCAGAAGCGGCGAGGAGGGCTACGACGGGGTGCTGCTCTCCCCCGGGCCCGGGACGCCGGAGGAGGCGGGGGTGTGCGTGGAGATGGTGCACCACTGCGCGCGGATCGGCCTGCCGCTGTTCGGGGTGTGCCTGGGCCTGCAGTCGATCGCGGTGGCGTACGGCGCCGTGGTCGGCCGGGCGCCGGAGCTGCTGCACGGCAAGACCTCCTCGGTGGTGCACGAGGACGGCGGGGTGTTCGAGGGCCTGCCCTCGCCGCTGACCGCCACCCGCTACCACTCGCTGGCGGTCGAGCCGGACACCGTGCCCGCCGACCTGGTGGTCACCTCGCGCACCGAGAGCGGCGTGATCATGGGCCTGCGGCACCGTGAACTGCTGGTCGAGGGCGTCCAGTTCCACCCCGAGTCGGTGCTCACCGAGGGTGGCCACCGGATGCTCGCCAACTGGCTGGCCGAGTGCGGGTTCCCGGAGGCGGTGGGCCGTTCGTCCGGCCTCGCCCCGGTGATCGGCCGGAGCTGATCCGGTGACCACCGTGCGCCCGGAGCGGGGCGTTCCCGAGGAGATGGACGAGCCGGACGGCTGGGGTGTCTACGAGCCGGCCCCGGAACAGACCCTGCAGCTGCGGCTGCCGCCCGACCAACCGGACCGGGGCGCGATATCCGGGCCGGACATCCAGGACGGACAGCGGCGCGCTCAGGGGCCGGTGGGCCTGCGGGCGGGCACCGGCCGTCGGCGGGCGTCCGGGCGGGCCGCAGGGCCGCGTCCGAAGCGGCCCAAGGAACGCAAGCGGGTGGTCCTGGCCCGGATGGTGGGGGAGCTGTTCATCACCCTCGGCGTGGTGATGCTGCTGTTCGTCTCCTACCAGCTGTGGTGGACCAACGTGGTGGCCGACAACGCCGCCGACGAAGCGGGCAAGAAGCTGGAACAGCAGTGGGGGCAGCCGGCCGCCCCGCCGGCCGACGGCGCGCCGCCGGCGCCGGCCAAGTTCGAGCCCGGTAAGGGCTTCGCGATCATCCACATCCCGAAGCTGGACCTGAACTACCCGATCGCCGAGGGCACCAACAAGCAGCAGGTGCTCGACAAGGGCCTGGTCGGCCACTACACGGGCACCGCGATGCCCTCCGACCAGTCCGGCAACTTCTCGGTCGCCGCGCACCGCACCACGCACGGCCAGCCGTTCCGGGAGATCGGCAAGCTGGCCCCGGGCGACAAGATCGTGGTGGAGACGGCCACCTCCTACTACACGTACGAGGTCGCGGGCGGCATCCCGGAGACCCCGCCGAGCAACGTGACGGTTATTCAGCCGGTGCCCAAGGGATCACCTTTCACCGGACCGGGTCGTTATCTCACGATGACGACATGCACGCCGGAGTTCAGTGCCCGGGGAAGGCTCATCGTCTTTGGCAAGATGGTCGACGAACGGCCGAGGAGCCAGGGCCAGCCGGAGGCGCTGACCGGGCAACACTGAGCAGCGAGGCACGGCACCATGGGCACAGCCAATCTGGGCGGGCGACGGCGCGGACGGGTGGCTGCGGCCCTTGGCCTGATGGGGGAGATGCTGATCACCCTGGGGCTGGTGATGGCGCTGTTCGTCGGGTACTCGCTGTGGTGGACGGACGTGGTGGCCGCCCGGGCCGCCAGCCGGCAGGGGGACAAGCTGCGGCAGAGCTGGAGCGCCCCGGCGGTCACCGCGCCCGGGTCCGCCGCCCCGGCCCCCGCCCCGGAGTACGAGGCGGGTGACGGCGTGGGCTTCCTGCACGTGCCGGCGTTCGAGAAGGACGACCGGACCACGCTGATCCGGATGGGCACCAACACGGACGTGCTCAACGAGGGCGTGGCCGGGGTCTACGAGGAGCCGTACCGGTCGGCGATGCCGTGGGACGCCGAGGGCAACTTCACGATGGCGGCGCACCGGGACGGGCACGGCGCGAAGTTCCACGACCTGGACCGGCTCGCCGACGGCGATCCGGTGGTGGTGGAGACCCGGGACGACTGGTACGTGTACAAGGTCGCCGGGACGCTGCAGCAGACGTCCAAGTACAACGTGGGCGTGGTCGCGCCCGTCCCCGAAGGCTCGCCGTTCACCGGCCCGGGCCGGTACCTCACGCTCACCACCTGCACGCCGGTGTACACCTCGCGCTACCGGATGGCGGTGTGGGCGAAGCTGGTGCGGGTGGACCCGATGGACGCCCGCCGCACCCCACCGCCCGAGCTCCGCTGACGCGCCGTCAACACGGAAGGGGCCGCACCGTCCGAGGACGGTGCGGCCCCTTTCAGCGTGCGGTGCAGGTCAGGGCGTGCCCGGCTTGTCCGCCAGCTTGAGGTACAGCATCACGACGTCGTCCGGGGTGATCTGCGTCCCGGCGGACGGGGTGAAGTTGATGACGATGGCCTGCGGGTCCTGCGGGCCCACCGGCTGGTACTTCGTGATCCCGGCCGCGGCCAGCGCCTTGATCGCGTCGGAGAGCTTGAGGTTCTGCAGCGGCGGCACGGTCAGCTTGTCGGCCAGCTTGCCGACCGTGATGGTGACCTTGGTGCCCTTGGCGACCTGGCCGCTCTTCGGGTCCTGGCTGATGACCTGGCCGACCTTGGCCTGCTCGGTGGGGCCGACGACCTTGGTGACCACGTTCGCCGACAGGCCGAGGTCGGCGAGCGCCTGGGTCGCGTTGTCCTGGGACTGCCCGACCAGGTTCGGCACGGTGACCTTCTGCTGGCCGGAGGAGACCACCAGGGTGATGGTGGTTCCGGTCGCGGCCTTGCCGGACACCGACTGCGAGACGACCTTGTCCTGCTCGACCTTGTCGTCGGTGCTGTAGTTGACGGTGACCGTGAAACCCTTGCCGGTCAGCGCGGCGTTGGCGGCGTCCTTGGTCTGGCCGACGACGTCGGGGACGTCGACCTGCGCCGGGCCGGAGGACAGGTGCACCGTGATCTTGCCGTTGGTGGCGATCTCGGTGCCCGAGGCCTGCTCCTGGGTGCAGACCTGGTCCTTCTGGATCTTGGTGTCGGGGCAGGCGATCGCGTCGCCCGCGACCACGGTGAGCGAACTGTTCTGCGCCTTCGCCGCGGCCTCCGCGTCGGACAGCGTCTTGCCGACCAGGTTCGGGACGGTGGTCTTGGCGTTCGTTCCGCCGGTCTTCACCAACGACTGCACCACGAAGAACGCGCCGACCAGGACCAGCACCGCCGCGACGGCGAGGATGATCCAGGAGGTGTTGCTCTTCTTCGGCTGCTCCTCGCGCCGCCGGCTGCTGCGGCCCTCGTAGCCGTCGTCGTTGCCGTCCTGGTAGCCGCCGTACTGCGCGGGCTGCTGGTGGCCGACCGGCGGCAGCATGGTGGTGGGGCCGCCCTGCTGGGGCAGCATGTTGGTCTGGCCGTACGGGTCGTACTGCCCGCCCTGGTCGTATCCGTAGCCGCCTGCGCCGGTGCCGTAGGCGGCCTGCTGGGCGGCGGCGACCGGGAGGCCGTCGAGGAAGCGCTCGATGTCGTCGCGCATCTCGTCGGCGGACTGGTAGCGGTAGTCGCGCTCCTTGGCGAGCGCCTTCAGCACGATCGCGTCGATCTCCGGGCGCACCTCGGGGTCGTACGCGGACGGCGGGGCGGGCTCCTCGCGGACGTGCTGGTAGGCCACCGCGACGGGGGAGTCGCCGACGAACGGCGGTCGAACCGTGAGCAGTTCGTAGAGCAGGCAGCCGGTCGAGTACAGGTCGGAGCGGGCGTCGACGGTCTCGCCCTTGGCCTGCTCGGGGGAGAGGTACTGGGCGGTGCCGATGACCGCGGAGGTCTGGGTCATCGTCATGCCGGCGTCACCCATCGCGCGGGCGATGCCGAAGTCCATCACCTTGACGTTGCCCTGCCGGGTCAGCATGACGTTGGCGGGCTTGATGTCGCGGTGCACGATGCCGGCGCGGTGCGAGTACGCGAGCGCCTGCAGGATGCCGATGGTCATCTCCAGCGCGCGCTCGGGCAGCAGTCGCCGCCCGGTGTGCAGCAGCTCGCGCAGGGTGGAGCCCTCGACGTACTCCATGACGATGTACGGGATGGAGATCCCGTCGATGTAGTCCTCGCCGGTGTCGTAGACGGCCACGATGGCGGGGTGGTTGAGCGAAGCGGCGGACTGTGCCTCGCGGCGGAAGCGGGCCTGGAACGAGGGGTCGCGGGCCATGTCGGTGCGGAGGGTCTTCACTGCGACCTGGCGGCCGAGCCGGGTGTCGTGGGCGAGGTACACCTCGGCCATGCCACCGCGTCCGAGGACGCCGCCGAGCTCGTACCTGCCGCCTAGGCGACGAGGCTCTTCCATATCTCCGACCCTCTCCCCCACCGGTCGGTGAGGATATGACGTAGTGTCCCCGCACGCTCTGTCTTGACGCGGCCGCCGCCGCGGTGGTTTCACGGTGCCGGCGTCCGCAGTCGATCGCCGCGGACTGGCTGCGGGTACACCCGCTGCTGGCGGATACGCTACCGGGCGAACCTGACCGGCCCCGTACAGGCGGCCACCTGAGACCAGACCGGTATCGACCAGGACCGTCCCATTGTGACAATTCCGGCCACCGATCGAGGATCGATGGCCGGAATGTGACGGATACGACCGACCTACTTGCCGAGTGCCGCCTGCATCATCGACTTGGCGATCGGCGCGGCCAGCGAGCCGCCGGAGATCTGCTGCGCCTCGCTGGAGCCGTCCTCGACCACCACGGCGACGGCGACCTGCTTGCCGTCCTGGCCCTTGGCATAGGAGACGAACCAGGCGAACGGCAGGCCGGAGTTGTCCTGGCCGTGCTGGGCGGTGCCGGTCTTGCCGCCGACCGTCACGCCCGGGATCTTCGCGTTCTTGCCGGTGCCGTTCTGCACCACCGACTCCATCAGCTGCTGGAGCTTCTGCGCGGTGGCCGGCGAGACCGCCTGCGACATCTGGCGCTCGGTGTGGGTGGAGATCACGTTCCCGGCCGAGCCCTCCTGTGCGACCAGGTAGGGCTCCATCAGCGAGCCGTTGTTGGCGATCGCCGCCGCCACCATGGCCATCTGCAGCGGGGTGGCCCGGGTGTCGTGCTGGCCGATCGCGTCCATCGCGGTGCCGTCGGGCTTGGAGCCGGACGGGAAGTGGCTGGCGTCGGCCCGGACCGGGATGGTCACCTCTTTGTTGAAGCCGAACTTCTCGGCCTGCGCCCGCAGCTTGTCGCCGCCCAGTTCGGCGCCCATCTTGCCGAACACGGTGTTGCAGGAGATGTCCATCGCGTCCTGCACGGAGACGTTCGCGCAGACCTCGCTCGGGCTGGCGTTGATCAGCGCGGTGTTGGTGCCGGGCAGGATGTACTTGTCCGGGGTGTCGGTGAGGTCCGTCGGCTTCTGGTACTTGCCGGTCTCGAACGCGGTCGCCGCGGTGATCAGCTTGAAGGTCGAGCCGGGCGGGTAGGTCTCGCGCAGCGCCCGGTTCAGCAGCGGCTTGTTCGGGTCGGCGTCGAGCGCTGCCTTGGCCTTGGCGTCGTCGGCGGTGCCGCCCGCGAAGGTGCTCGGGTCGTACGAGGGGGTGGAGACCAGCCCCAGGATCGCCCCGGTCTTCGGGTCGATGGCGACCGCGGCGCCCTTCTTGTCGCCGAGCCCCTCGAAGCCCGCCTTCTGCACCTTGGGGTCGATGGTGGTGACCACGTCGCCGCCCTGCTTGGGCTTGCCCGTCAGCATGTCCAGGGTGTTGCGGAAGAACAGCCGGGAGTCGGTGCCGGAGAGGATGCCGTCCTCCAGCTTCTCCAGCTGGGTGGCGTCGTACGTCTGCGAGGAGTACCCGGTGACCGGCGCGTACATCGGGCCGTCCGGCCAGGAGCGCTTGTACTTGTAGCGCAGGCCGTTGACGAAGTCGGACTTGGTGACGGCCTGACCGCCGACGATGATGTTGCCGCGCGGGTAGGCGTACTTGTCGTACTTGGTGCGGTCGTTGTGCGGGTTGCTGGCCCACGCCGACGCCTGCACGCCCTGCACCCAGTTCACCCGGAGCATCAGGGCGAGGATCAGGACCAGGCAGAAGATCGACACCCGGCGGATCGGCTTGTTCACGAGGTCGCTCCCCTGCTCTCGTCCGGTGCGCCCGGGCCGGCGGCCCCGAGCCGCTCCGGTCCGGCCGGTTCCGGGATGGCGGCGGCCGGTTCGACGGCCGGCCGGCGGGCGGTGTCGCTGATCTTCAGCAGGATGGCGATCAGGGCCCAGTTCGCCACCACGGAGGATCCGCCCTGGGCGAGGAACGGCATGGTCATACCGGTCAGCGGGATCAGGCCGGTGACGCCGCCGGCGACCACGAACACCTGCAGCGCGAACGCCGAGCTCAGGCCGACCGCCAGCAGCTTGCCGAACGGGTCGCGGGCCGCCAGCGCGGTGCGCAGGCCGCGCTGCACCACCAGACCGTAGATCATGAACAGCGCCATCAGGCCGGTCAGGCCCAGTTCCTCGCCGAACGAGCCGAGGATGAAGTCGCTCTTCGCCGCGAACTGGATCAGCCAGCTGCGGCCCTGCCCCAGCCCGGTGCCGACGATGCCGCCCGAGCCGAGCGACATCAGGGTCTGCCCGATCTGCTCGGAGGAATGCTCGGGCGGCTTCGGTGCGAACGCCGCCATCGGGTCGAGCCAGGCATTGATGCGGGTCTTCACGTGCGACTCGGTGGAGGCCACCAGGGCCGCGCCGCCGAGCGACATGGTCAGACCGAAGACGATCCAGCTGGTCCGCTCGGTGGCGACGTACAGCATCACCACGAACAGGCCGAAGAACAGGAAGGAGCTGCCCAGGTCGGTCTCGAACACCAGGATCAGGATCGACAGCAGCCAGACCACCACGATCGGGCCGAGGTCGCGCCCGCGCGGCAGGTACAGGCCCATGAACTTGCGGCTGGCCAGCGCCAGGGCGTCCTTCTTGACCATCAGGAAGCCGGCGAAGAACACCGTCAGGATGATCTTGGCGAACTCGCCGGGCTGGATCGAGAACGAGCCGATGCGGATCCAGATCTTCGCGCCGAAGTCCTCCTGCCGGGACGGGAAGAAGGCCGGCGCGGCCAGTAGCACCAGCGCCACCACCATCGAGATGTAGGTGTAGCGCTGCAGGATCCGGTGGTCCTTCAGCAGGATCACCACGCCGATGAACATCGCCACGCCGAGCGCGGACCACATCAGCTGGTTCCCGGCCGCCGGGAAGTTGTTGCGCAGCAGCTTGCCGGCCTTGTCGAGCCGCCAGATCATCACCACGCCGAGCCCGTTCAGCAGCGTCGCCAGCGGCAGCAGCAGCGGGTCGGCGTACGGCGCGAACCGCCGCACCGCCAGGTGCGCGCCCAGCGCCAGTACGCCCATGCCGAGGCCGAACTTCAGCATGCCGACGGGCAGGCTGCCGTCCATCGCCAGGCCGACGTTGGCGTACGCCAGCATCGGGATCGCCAGGGCGAAGCCCAGCATCAGGAGTTCGGTGTTGCGCCGGTTCGGGGTGTCGCCTGCCGAGGACCGGCCGACGGCACGGCGCCGCCCGGTGCCGGGCGTGCTGCCGCTGCTCACGTCGAATGTGCTCATGCCTGTGAAAACCCCCGGGTTCGCCCGCGGCCTACTGCCCGGCGCAGGACACCGCGAGCTGCTGCTCCTGCTCGGTCAACGGCGGGGCGGACGGCGTGGCGTCCCCGGTGGACGGGGCGGCCTTGGACTCGGCGACCTTCTTGCAGACCTCGGCCTGCGTGCGCAACGTCTCGATCTGCTTCCGGGCGTCGTCGAGGCTGCCGGCCTGGATGTTCTTGGAGACCTGGTCGCGCTGGAACGCGGGCAGGTACTTCAGTTCGACGTCGTACTGCTGGTAGACCGAGCTGAGCTTCAGTCCGGCCAGGTTCTGGTCGAGGCCGCGGTAGACGGCGAGCCGGCCGTTCTCGGCGCCGACGTAGTACTGGCTCTGGTTCCACCGCCAGGCGAAGAAACCGCCGCCGCCGAGCACCGCGAGCACCAGCACGCCGATCAGGGTGAACTTCAGGCCGCGCTTCTTCTTGCGCCGGCTCGGCGGGGCGTCGCCCTCGTACGGGTCGTGGCCGCCGTACTCGCCGCCGTCGCCGGACGGGAAGCCCGCCGGGTCGGCGTAGCCGCCGGGCTGGTCGTAGCCGCCCTGGTAGCCCTCGGCGGGGCCGAAATCGCCGGCCGGGGCGCCGTAGCCGGGCTGCTGGTCGTAGCCGCCGTGGTAGCCCTCGGCGGGCCCGAAGGCGCCCTGCGGGGGCTGCGGAGTGCGGCCGAGGCCGGCCGCGCGACCGGCGGGGGTGTCCAGCAGGTGCGGGTCGTGCATCGGGTGCGGCTGGGTGTCGGCGACCGCGCCGACCACCTCGGGGGCCTGGGTGACCTGGCCGCTGAGGGTGTCGGTGGCGCCGACGTCGATCACGTCGGCGACGATGCAGGTGATGTTGTCCGGGCCGCCGCCGCGCAGCGCCAGCTGGATCAGCTCCTGGACGGTCTGCTGCGGCGCGTAGTAGCTGCCGAGCGTCTCCTCCAGGGTCTGGTGGCTGACCGGGCCGGACAGGCCGTCGGAGCAGATCAGGTAGCGGTCACCGGCCCGGACCTCGCGGATCGACAGGTCGGGCTCGACCTGTCCGCGGCCGTCCAGGGCGCGCATCAGCAGCGAGCGCTGCGGGTGGGTCTCGGCCTCCTCGGCGGTGATCCGGCCCTCGTCGACCAGCCGCTGCACCCAGGTGTGGTCCTGGGTGATCTGGTCGAGCCGACCGTCCCGCAGCAGGTAGGCGCGGGAGTCGCCGATGTGCACCTGGCCCATCCGGTGGCCGTCCCACAGCAGCGCGGTCAGGGTGCAGCCCATGCCCTCCAGCTGCGGGTCCTGCTCGACCATCTGCCGCAGCCGGTCGTTGGCGGTCTGCACCGCGTCGCCCAGCAGGGTCAGCAGGTCGGCGCCGGGGTGTTCCTCGTCGAGACGGACGATCGACCCCAGCACCTCGGAGGAGGCGACCTCACCGGCCGCCGCCCCGCCCATGCCGTCGGCCACCGCGAGCAGCCGCGGCCCGGCATAGCCGGAGTCCTCGTTCCCCTCGCGGATCAGGCCCTTGTGCGAGCCGGCGGCGAAGCGCAGCACGAGACTCATGCTGTCCGGGCCCTCCTTCGGGTGGAGCTGGTCCTCATGCGCTGACTACTTCCGCAGCTCGATGACGGTCCTGCCGATTCGGATCGGCATCCCGATCTGGAGCGGCGTCGGCGTGGTCAGCCGCTGTCGGTCCAGATAGGTGCCGTTTGTGGAGCCTAGATCCTCGACGGTCCACTGCCCAGCCTGATCCGGGTAGATCCTGGCGTGACGGGAGGACGCGTAGTCGTCGTCCAGGACGATCGTGGAGTCGTGCGCCCGGCCGAGCGTGACGGTCTGGCCGTGCAGCGCGACGGTGGTGCCGGCCAGCGAGCCCTGGGTGACCACCAGGTGCGTGGGCTGGCCGCGGCGCTGCCGGGCCTGCTGCTGCTGGGCGGCGGCCGGCTGCCCCTGGGGCGGGCGGCCCGCACCGGGCGCGGCGGGGGCGGCACTGGGCGTCGCGGCCCGGTGCCCGGAGCGCGCGGCGCCCTTGGTGGTGAACAGGTCGCTGCGGATCACCTGCACGGCGACGATGACGAACAGCCAGAGCACGGCGAGGAAGCCCAGCCGCATGACCGTCAGGGTCAGATCAGACATACCGGCCCGCTTCTACCCTTCGACCTGTCGGTAGACGATGGTGGTCGACCCCAGGACGATCCGGGAGCCGTCGCGGAGCGTAGCGCGCTGGGTGTGCTGTCCGTCCACCACGATGCCGTTGGTGGAGCCGAGGTCCATCACCATCGCGGGCGTTCCGGGGCGGATCTCCGCGTGCTTCCGGGACACTCCGGGGTCGTCGATCCTGATGTCGGCCTCGGTGGAGCGGCCCAGTACGACCGCGTTCTGGGTGATCTGGTGCCGGGCGCCGTTCACCTCGATCCAGCGCCGGGTGCCGGCGCCGCCGTGGCCCGCGCCGGGGAACGGCCGCACGTTGTTGCCGGGGGCCGGCGGGGCGGGCGGCATCGCGGGCGGGGCGGAGGGCGGCGGCGGAGCGCCGTACGGGGCGCCGGTGCCCTGCTGCCAGGGCGCGCCGGGAGCCGGCGGCGTCGGCGGGCGGCCGTAGCCGGGCGGGGCGGCGGGCGGCGCGGGCGGCCGCTGCGGCTCCTCGGCCGTCAGTGTGCGGCTGCGCACCCGGTACAGGCCGGTGTCCAGATCGTCGGCCTTCTCCAGGGCGACCTGGAGCGGGCCCATGAAGGTGTACCGCTGCGCCTCGGCGTACTCGCGGACCATGCCGGCCAGTTCGGTGCCGAGCTGGCCGGCGTAGGGGCTGAGCCGCTCGTGGTCGTGCGGGCTGAGTTCGACGATGAAGTCGTTCGGGACCACCGTGCGGTCCCGGTTCCAGATGCTGGCGTTGTTGTCGCACTCGCGCTGCAGGGCGCCGGCGATCTCCACCGGCTGGACCTCGGACTTGAACACCTTCGCGAAGGTGCCGTTCACGAGACCTTCGAGTCGCTGCTCGAACTTTTTCAGGACTCCCACGGGGCACCCCCTCTCAGGGCTCGGTCGGGCCGGCTCGTCGGCTGGAAAGCGGTACTTCCGTACTGATCGTATCCACGCCCGGCCCTTCCGTACGGTTCCCCGGCCAGGTCGCGCCCGGAGGGTACCCACTGGGGGCTCCGCTCACCCGTTCGGACCGGGTCGGGTTGCGGTCCGGTGGGAGCGGTGCGGGGGGCCATCCGGAATGGATTCGCAGGTGGGGCTCGGAGCGTGCTAATGTTTTCCATGTCGGAAGGGGCGCCCGCAAGGGAGCCGAACGGAAGACCCGGAGAGATGCGCTAAGCTTCTCGAAGAGTCGAAAGAGCGACAAGCTCCCGAAGACAACACCCATGCGCGGGTGGCGGAATAGGCAGACGCGCTGGATTCAGGTTCCAGTGCCCGAAAGGGCGTGGGGGTTCAACTCCCCCCTCGCGCACAGCGAAGCCCCGCAGATCTCAGGATCTGCGGGGCTTTTTGTTGTTCCCGTGCCCCCGGGGGAATTCCCGGTGCTTTTCAGGCGGGCAGTACGGCGTGCAGGCTGAAGCCGCCGTCGGGGGTCGGGCCGGCGGTGAAGGTGCCGCCGAGCAGGGCGGCGCGCTCGCGCAGGCCGATCAGGCCGTGGCCGCCGCCGGGCAGCGGGGCGGCGGTGGGGCGGCCGGCCGGCGGGCCGTTGCGGACCTCGACGTGGAGTTTCTCGCCGCGGGCGGCGACCCGGACGGTGACCGGGGCGCCGGGGGCGTGCTTGGTGATGTTGGTGAGGCCCTCCTGGACGGTCCGGTAGGCGGCCCGTTCGACCGCTTCGGGCCAGTCGCGCCGGCCGGGGTCGAGGCGGCGGGTGACGGGCAGGCCGCTGCCGTCGATCAGCCGGGGCAGGTCGGCGAGGGTCGGCTGCGGGGCGAGCGGGGTGCCGTTGCCGACGCCGGCGGCACGCAGCACGCCGACCATCTGACGCAGTTCGTCCAGGGTGCGGACGGAGAGCTCGCGGATGGTCCGGGCGCCGTCCCGGGAGGCCGGGTCGGTGCTGGCGACCTGGATGGCCCCGGCCTGGATGGAGATCAGGCTGACCTGGTGGGAGACCACGTCGTGCATTTCGCGGGCCAGCCGGGCGCGTTCCGCGGTCAGCACCCGCTCGGCGATCAGCCGGCTCTCGCGCCGGCGGCCCTTGGTGAGTTCGGTGACGCGTTCGGCGAGTTCGCGGCGGGTGCGGGTGAGCATGCCGAGCGCGGCCGGTCCGGCGCCGAGCATCGCGGACTGGATGGCGTACAGCGCGTTGTCCCGGCTGAGTGCGAGCAGGTCGGGAGAGAACGGCCAGTGGAAGAACTCGACCAGGGCGAAGGAAACGGCGCAGGTGACCGGGATCCGCGGCTTCGGGTAGGCCGCGGCGACCGCGTACACGGCGGTGAGCGGGGCCAGCCAGATTTCGTTGAAGAACGCCGCGGGCAGGGTGAGCAGGGCCACCGGCAGCGGGTGGCGGCGGCGGCCGAGCAGGGCGACCACGGACAGCGCGGACAGCGCGAGCTGCCAGGGCGCGGAGCCCTTGGCGACCAGTGCGGAGTCCACCGCGGCGGCCGCCACCGGGATCAGCAGCGTGGTGCGGGGGGACCGCAGCCAGGCCCAGCGGCGCGGGGCCTCGGCCTCGGCCTCGGCGGGAGCGTCGGTGTCCGCGTCGGCGTCGGGTACGGCCGTCGCGTCGGCGGAGGTCACTCCCCGTCCCGGGGTTCGCGGACCAGGCCGGCGCGGTGTGCGATGACGGCGGCCTGGACCCGGTTGGCGGCGCCGAGCTTGGCCAGGATGGCGCTGATGTGGTCCTTGACGGTGCCGGTGCCGAGGAACAGCCGGTCGGCTATCTCGGCGTTGGAGAGGCCTTCGCCGAGCAGCGCCAGCACGTCGAGTTCGCGGCCGGTGAGCCGGTGGGTGAGGGCGGTGGCGGTGAGGTCGGGGCCGCCGCCGTCGACGTAGCCGCTGATCACGGTGCGGGCGACGGACGGGGAGAGCACGCTGCCGCCGGACGCGAGCACCCGGACGGCGTGCACCAGCTGCTCGGGGGCGGTGTCCTTGAGCAGGAACCCGGCGGCGCCGGCCCGCAGCGCGGTGCCGATGTACTCGTCGGTGTCGAAGGTGGTGAGCATGGCGACGACGGGTGGGTCGGGCAGCGCGCGCAGGCGGCGCAGCACGCTGATGCCGTCCAGGTCGGGCATCCGGACGTCGAGCAGCACCACCTGCGGGGCGAGCGCCCGGGTCTGCTGCTCGGCCTGGCCGCCGGAGCAGCCGCCGACCACTTCGAGGTCGGGTGCGGAGCCGACGATCAGGCCGAGCCCGGAGCGGACCAGCACCTCGTCGTCCACGATCAGGACCCGGGTCGGCGGCATGTCTCTCCCTGGTGACGGGCTTGCACCCCCGCCGATCGGCGGGGGTGGGAATCCGCTACCGGATTCACGCAATTCTCATCTTCGCTGGGCAACCATGGAAATCGGGGTGAAGTGCGCAGACCGCGCGCGGATGCGCCCCGTAGTTCGATCGTCTGGAATGGTTGCTGTGTCCACTGTGAAGACGCCTGCCTCGGCCGTGTCCCCCGCCCGCGGCGAGGGGCCGGGGGCGCAAACGCGCTGGCGCCGGCGGGCTGCCGCCTCGACCGTCTGGTACCTGCGGCTGGTGGCCCTGCTGAACCTGGTGGCGGTGCTGTCGGTGCCGTTCCGGAACCAGGTTGAGCGGCACAACGAGGGGCAGTTCTTCACGCCGTACCTGGTGACCGCGGGCTTGACCGCGGCGGTGCTGTCGCTGTTCCTGGCGGTGGCGATGCGCCGCCGCAAGCGGGCGGCGTGGATCTTCAACACCGTCGCGGCGGGGCTGACGTTCGCCGTCTTCGTGGTGGCGATGGTGTGGGGGAAGCACTTCACGTCCCACCCGTTGAACTGGTTCTCGATGGTGCTGACCGGCCTGTTCCTGGTGGCGCTGCTGGTCTCGCGCCGGGAGTTCCCTTCCAAGGGCGACCGGTCCAACCCTAAGACCGCGGTCGCCGCGGGGGTCGGCGGCGTGCTGCTCGGCGGCCTGATCGGGTCGGTGCTGGTGCAGCTGACCAACCACATCAGCGGGGCGGGCTTCGGCACCCGGTTCAGCTACTCCGTGCACCGGATGATCACCGTGACGCCTTCGGCGAAGGTGGCCGACGTGGTCTCCGTGCCGACCTGGGTGAACTTTGCGATCAACGTGATGGGCGCGGTGCTGTTCCTGGCCGTGGTGTACGTGATGTTCCGCTCGCCGCGCGGCGAGGAGCTGCAGAGCGACGAGGACGAGCGGAAGCTGCGCGAGCTGCTGGACCGGCAGGGCGAGCGGGACTCGCTGGGCTACTTCGCGCTGCGCCGGGACAAGGCGGTGGTCTTCTCGCCGAGCGGGAAGGCCGCGATCGCCTACCGGGTGGTCGGCGGCGTGACGCTGGCGTCCGGCGACCCGATCGGCGACCCGGAGGCCTGGCCGGGCGCGATCGACGCCTGGCTGGCGGAGGCCCGCGAGCACGCCTGGGTGCCGGCCGTGATGGGCGCCTCCGAGGAGGCCGGCGTGATCTACGCCCGGCACGGTCTGGACGCGCTGGAGCTGGGCGACGAGGCGATCGTCGAGCTGGACGAGTTCTCGCTGGACGGCCGGGCGATGCGGGTGGTCCGGCAGGCCTACAACCGGGTCAAGCGGGCCGGGTACACGGTCCGGATCCGCCGCCACGAGGACATTCCCGAGGCGGAGATGGCCGAGCTGGTGGCGAAGGCCGACCACTGGCGGGACGGCGCGACCGAGCGCGGCTTCTCGATGGCGCTGGGCCGGCTCGGCGACCCGGGCGACGGGCGCTGCGTGATGCTGGAGTGCTTCGACGGGGAGGGCGAGCTGCGGGCGCTGCTGAGCTTCGTGCCGTGGGGCGCGCACGGCCTTTCGCTGGACCTGATGCGGCGCGACCGGGACAGCGAGAACGGCCTGATGGAGTTCATGGTGATCGAACTCCTGCAGCGCGCGAAGGAAGTCCAGCTGGAACGGGTGTCGCTGAACTTCGCCATGTTCCGGTCGGTTTTCGAGCGCGGTTCCAAGTTGGGTGCCGGCCCGGTGCTGCGGCTGTGGCGTTCGGTGCTGGGATTCTTCTCCCGCTGGTGGCAGATCGAGTCTCTCTACCGGGCGAATGCGAAATACCGGCCGATCTGGGAGCCGCGTTATCTGCTCTTCGAGAAGAGCGGCGAGATTCCCCGGATCGGTCTCGCCTCGGCCCGTGCGGAGGGTTTCATCACGGTGCCGAGCCTGCCGGCGCTGTTCCGCCGCAGGCACGTCGGCCAGAGCTGAGTTCACGGGCTTCCCGGCCCGCTGGGGCCGGGGACGGTGGTCCCTCCGCCGGGGGGCGGAGTGGGCCGGAGAAATCAGACCCCGGTATGACACGAGCAGGCTTCGAAGCTGATGCCGTTGGTTGGTCCGGTGCGTAGTGTCGAACACGAGGCGTAGAAGGAAGAGACGCGAAACAGGACGGACGTCGGGACAATCCGCACGTCGTCGGGACGGGAGAACCGGTTCGTGAAGCTGAACACCCACGCGGGGGGCGTGCGGCCGGGGCTCGGGGCGGTATTCCGCCGGGCCGCGATCGCCGAGTGGGGGGCGCTGTACGGCGCCGTGAAGGAACGGGTGCTGCGGCGGAAATTCGCCGCCGTGCCGCTGGCGACCGCGGCGACCGCGCTGGTGCTGCTGTTCTCGATCGTCCAGCACCTGCCGGGCGGGGACCGGTTCGTCGCGGAGATCGGGGTGGTGAAGGCGGCGCTGCCGCTGGACGTGTCGCTGCTGCGCACCCCGCTGTCGCTGTACGTGCCGGCGCTGGACCTGCCGGTGTGGGGGGCACTGGCGCAGGTGTTCCTGGTGTTCGGCGTGGCGGAGGTCGTGCTGGGGCGGCGGCTGACCCTGGTGGTGGCGTACGCCTGCACCCTGGCGGGGACGCTGTTCGCCCGGATCGCGGTGGCGCTCGGCCCGCACCACCTGCTGGGCTTCCCGCGCTGGGTGGCACACGTGCGCGACACCGGCCCTTCGGCGGCGGTGGTGGCGCTGGCCGTGGTGGTGGCGTTCCGCAGCCGGGCCTGGTGGACGGGCGGAGCCGTGGTGCTGGCGATGACGGTGGAGGCCGTGCTGCTGCCGAACCTGGCCGGCCTGGAGCACCTGGTGGCGATCAGCACCGCCGTGCTGATAGCGGTGTGGGTCGAGGTGTTCGGCGACTACTGGCCGCGCGTGCTGTCCGGGGTCGGCGCGGCCGCCTCGGTGGCCCAGGGCGGGGCCAGGGCAGTCACGCCCTGAGCCCGGCCCAGTGGTCGCTCAGCCACGCGGCAGCGGCATCTCGAAGTAGACGACCTTGCCGACCGCCTTGCGGGCGGTGCCCCACTTCTCGGACAGCTTGCTGACCAGGTTCAGGCCGCGGCCGTGCTCCGAGAGCGAGTCGGCGGGCTCCAGCGACGGCAGGTTGTGGTTGTCGTCGCTGACCTCGACCAGCAGCTTGTCGACCCGGATCAGCTGGAGCTGCACCTCGGAGCGGGCCACCCGGACCGCGTTGGTGACCAGCTCGGACACCAGCAGCTCGACGGTCTCGGTCAGCGCCGTCAGCTGCCAGGCGGCGAGCTGGTCGCGCACCAGGCTTCGGGCCCGGCCGACCTCCGCCTCGGTGACGCCCAGCTGCCAGGTGGCGACCTCGGTCGGCGGGACGCCGTCGAAGCGGGCCACCAGCAGCGCGATGTCGTCCTGGCGGTCGTCGGAGTGCAGGGTGTTCAGCACGGTGTCGCAGGCCTCGTCGGGGGTCTGCTTGGGGTCGATCAGGTTGCCGCACAGCGCGGCCAGGCCCTCTCCTATGTCGCCGCCGCGGACCTCGACCAGGCCGTCGGTGCAGAGCACCAGCATCGAGCCGTCCGAGACGTCGATCCGGGTGGCGACGAACGGCACGCCGCCGACGCCGATCGGCGCGCCGGAGGGCAGCTCGAGCAGTTCGCCGCGCCCGTCGGGGTGGACCAGCACGGGTGGGACGTGGCCGGCGGAGGCGAGTTCGCAGGTGCGGTTGATCGGGTCGTAGACGGCGTACAGGCAGGTCGCGAGATGGTCGTCGCCGAGTTTCTGGGCCAGGTTGTCGAGGTGGCGCAGCAGCTGGCCCGGTGGCAGGTCGAGGGCGGCGAGGGTCTGCATGGCGGTGCGGAAGCGGCCCATCGCGGCGGCCGAGTGCAGGCCGTGGCCCATCACGTCGCCGACCACCAGGGCGACCCGGCTGCCGGGCAGCTGGATGGCGTCGAACCAGTCGCCGCCGACCTCGGCCTTGCGGTCGCCCGGCATGTAGCGGTGGGCGATCTGCACGCCGGGGATCTTCGGCGGGCGGGTGGGGATCATCGAGCGCTGGAGGGTGGTGGCGACCTTGGACTCGGCGCGGTGCAGGCGGGCGTTGTCCAGGGACAGCGCGGCGCGGGCGGCGATCTCCTTGAGGGTGTCGGCGTCGGCGCGGGTGAACGGTGCCCGGTCGGACAGCCGCAGCAGCTTGAGGATGCCGAGCACCGCGCCGCGGGCGGACAGCGGCAGCACCAGCATGGAGCGGCCGACCACGGTCGGCTCCAGTTCGGGGCCGCCCAGTGAGGCCGCGTAGTCGACCGCGACGTCCGCGGAGATCAGCGGCACCAGCACCGGCTGGTTCTCCTGCAGGGCCAGGCCGGGCGGGGTGGAGCGCGGCATGGTCCGCAGCGAGCCCTCGTCCAGGACGTGGTTCCAGCGCGGTGAGGTGGCGTTGAAGGTGCGGGCGACGCGGCGCAGCACGGTGCGGTCGTCGGGCGGGTCGGCGGGCAGTTCGCCGTCCGAGAGCAGGCCGTCGAGCAGGTCGACGCAGGCGAAGTCGGCGACCCGGGGGACCAGTACCTGGCACAGTTCGCGGGCGGTGGTGTCCAGGTCGAGGGTGGTGCCGACCTGGCTGCCGACCGAGGCCAGCAGCGCGAGGTCGCCGTCGTCGGGCAGACCGCGGACCACCTCGACGCCGTCGGAGGCCTTGGCGGGGCCGGGCAGGGTGGGAGCCGGTGCGGGCGGGGCGGGGTCGATGGCGGGGCCTCCCGGGGTCGGGCCGTGGGCGGCGGCTTCGCGTGGGGCGGGGACGGTGCTGCCGGTCACCCGCGCGTCCTCCTGGGCGGCGGGCCCGGCAGCCTGTATCCGTACCCCGACCGGGGCCCGGACACCCGTGCGCTGCGGCTCCGCCGGGCGGCGGGCGGCGCGCTCGCGCTGCTGGGCGGCCCGCTGCTGCGGGGTGGGGTAGCGGCGGCCGAGGCCGGTGGCGACCCGGGCGGTGCCGGACGGCCCGCCCGGCGAGGACTGGTGGGGCAGCACCGGCAGCAGCGTCGCCCCGTCCACCCGCAGCGCGGGCGGGCCGGCCGCGGCCAGGGCGGCCAGCAGCCGGCCGCGGCGCTGCGCGGAGCAGGACGGCAGCAGCGCGGCCAGCGAATCGGGGGCCGCCTCGGTGGGCGGTGCGAACGCGGCCGCGACCTGCTGCGGGCGGGCCGCGGCGGGCGCGGCGGCGTACGGGACGAGGCGCTCGCCGAGGGCGAGGGCGATCCGGGGGCCGGTGGCGCGCAGCGGACGGGCGTCGGCGGCCAGCACCAGCAGTGCGCGGCCGGCCGGTTCGGCCAGCGGGTAGGCCCACCACAGGATGTCGCGCCGCCGTTCCTCGCGGTCGTGCACCGTCATCGCGCCGGCCCACGGGCCGTCGGTGGCGAGGTCGTCGAGGGTGTCGAAGGCATCGCAGCGGTGCTCGGGGGAGCCCGGGTCGTGGCGGGGGCAGACGGCGGGCAGCAGACCGTTCGCGGTGCGGCCGGCGGCGACGGCGGCGCGGTGGCCGAAGAGCTCCTCCGCGGTGCGGTTCCACACGGCGATCCGGCCGTCCGGGTCGACCAGCACGGCGGCCGCGCGAAGCAGCGCCACCACCCCGGCGGGGCGGCCGCCCGGGAGGTCCGCCCGGTCGGGTGCGGAAATGGGCTGGTCCACCATGGATATCGGTCTGCCCCTTTGAGTTCTTGCTGCTCCTCCTGGCCGGTGCGCGCGTCCTTGCACGCGCCATCCAATGAAGCACGGAGATGCCAATGGGAGGTAGTTAATCGGGCAGATTCGTCCGTATCAGTTGCGTGTCGTTGACGGCGCGCCCCCGGCGTGCTCCACCGTCACCCGGTCGGGCGGTGTGGCGACCCCGGTAGGGTGGCCCGGGTGAGCGTACCGAGCGTCGAGGTGTGGGCGGATCCGGAGCGGCAGGAGCTGGAGGAGCGGGTCGCGGCAGCCGAGCTGGCCTGGCTGACCCTGGACGTCGACGTGGCCACCCTACGGGTGGAGATCGACAACTTCGCGCTCGCCCACCATCAGCTGCTCGGCCCGCTGTACGCCGAGCTGGACGAGCTGGACGCGCTGATCGCCGAGTCGGTGGCGGCGCTCAGCGGCGACCCGGAGGACCTGCGGCGGGCCCGCGAGGCCCGGGAGCGGGTCGAGCCCGCCGAGGAACGCGGCCCGCGCGAGGGCGAGCCGGAGGCCCGCCGGGTGCGGCCCGACAAGGACGCCCAGCGGATCTACCGCGAACTGGCCCGCCGCGCCCACCCCGACCTGTCCACCGACCCGGCCGAACAGCAGCGCCGCTCGGCGTTCATCGCCCGGGTCAACGAGGCGTACGCGCTGGCCGACACCGAAGGGCTGGAGCGGCTCGCCGAGGAGTGGTCCACCGACCCGGAGTCCGCGCCCGCCGTCGACTCCCCCGACCGGCTGGCCTGGCTGCGCCAGCGCCTGGAGTGGCTGACCGGCCGGATCACCGCGCTGGCCACCGAGCAGGTCCGGCTGGAGCGCACCCCGATGGGCGAACTCCTGCTGCTGCGCCCCGACGAGCCGGAGCGCCTGCTGGAGGACCTCGCCGAACAGCTGCTCGCCACCGCCGCCGACCGGCAGGCCAAGCTGGCCGCACTGCTCCCCGACAATGGCTCGAACGATCCGTACCGACCCCAGGAGACCCCCCCGATGTTCGCTCAGCTGCCCACCACCGACGTCGCCTCGGTGCCCGCCGACGCCCAGCTGCTCGACGTCCGCGAGCAGGACGAGTGGGACGCCGGCCACGTGGACGGCGCGCTGCACATCCCGATCGGCCAGGTGGTGGCCCGCCTCGACGAGCTGCCCGAGGGCCGGCTGTACGTGCTGTGCCGGGTCGGCGGCCGGTCCGCGCAGGTCGTGCAGTACCTGGTCCAGGGCGGCCGGGACGCGGTGAACGTGGACGGCGGCATGTTCGCCTGGGACGCCGCGGGCCGCCCGATGGTGAGCAGCGACGGCCAGGACGCCTTCGTTCTGTAACAGCAGTCCCTCCCGCCCCTGTTCGAACGCGTGCGCGGTGCGGCAGGATGGCCGCCGTGCGCGTCTGGTCCAAGCCCGCCCGGGCGGTGCTGGCGTTCGCCGGGGCGGGGCTGGGGGCCGGCACCCTGGCGTTCCTCGGCGTGCTGTTCCTGCAGGTGGCGCCGGAGAACTCGGTGTCCCGCGAGTACCGGGCGCAGCTGAACGCCGTGGCGTACCCGGAGTTCGAGCGGAACTGGCAGCTGTTCGCCCCCGACCCGCTGCAGCGCGAGGTCACCGTGGCGGCCCGGGTGCAGACCATCGCCGACGACGGCCGGATCACCACCCAGGACTGGCACCCGCTGACCGCCGGGGACTTCGCGGCGGTCCGGCACGACCCGGCGCCCAGCCACCTCGACCAGAACCTGCTGCGCCGCGCCTGGGACTTCTACACCGTCACCCACCCCGACGGCGACGGCCCGGCCGCCGCCGACTCGCGCGGCCGGCTCGCCGAGCAGTACCTGAAACGGATAGCCCTGCAGCGGATCGGCCCCGGCGGGGAACGGGTGCTGCAGGTGCAGCTGCGGGCGGACACCGCCACCATCGCCCCGCCGCCCTGGAGCCACGAGCAGGTCGACACCTCCGTGCACTCCCGCGAACTGCCCTGGTGGCCGGTGCGGGCCGAGGACTGGCGGGGCCTGGAGTGAGCCTCCTCGGCGCGATCCGGGCCGCCCTGCCGCGCCTGCTGACCACCCTCGCCCCGTACCAGGCGGCGGCGGTACGGGTCGGCGTGGCCGGCACCTGGGGCGCCTACCTGCTGCGCGAGTGGCCGAACCGGCGGCTGCTGTACGGGGACCGCTCGCCCTGGTCGGCGGAGCTGAACGAGCGGCTGCTCGCCGACACCCACGCCTTCACGGTGCTCTCCTGGAGCGGCGGCCGCTGGTGGTTCGAGGCGGTGTACCTGCTGGCGCTGGTCTCGGCGGCGGCCCTCGCGCTCGGCTGGCGCACCCGGGCGAGCGCGGCGGCCTTCGCGCTGACCGTGCTGTCGCTGCAGAACCGCAACGCGCTGGTCGGCGACGGCGGCGACAACCTGGTCCACCTGCTGGCGATCTACCTGGTGTTCACCCGCTGCGGCACCGTCTGGTCGCTGGACGCCCGCCGCCGCGCCCGCCGGCCGGCCCCCGACCGGGCGGCCTGGGGCGAGCCGCGGGCGCTGGCCGACGCGCTGGCGGCGATGCTGCACAACTGCGCGATGCTGGTGATCGCCGCGCAGGTGGTGCTGGTGTACGCCACGGCCGGCTGGTACAAGGTGCAGGGCGCCCGCTGGCAGGACGGCACCGCCGTCCACTACCCGCTGCACCTGGGCTGGTTCACGCCCTGGCCGGGCCTGTCGGCGCTGCTCGGCGGCAGCCTGCTGCTGACCTTCCTGCTGACGTACGGCACGGTGGTGGCACAGGTGGGTTTCCCGTTCGCGCTGGCGAGCCGGCGGTTGAAGAACGTGCTGCTGGTGCTGATGGGCGCCGAACACCTGGCGATCGCGGTGCTGCTGGGGCTGCCGTTCTTCTCGCTGGCGATGCTGGCCGCCGACGCCGTGTTCTGGCCCACCGGGGCGCTGCTGACCGTGGGACGCGTGCTGACGGGCCGGTGGAGGAAAAGTCGCTAAGCTCCCGTTATGTCCTGGTTCAAGGCGCTGCGCGACACCGCGCGGACCGGCCTGACCGTGGACTTCTCGCTCACCAACCCGCGCCGGTCGCTGCGCGCCGCGGTCGCCGCCGCGCTGGTGATCTTCCCGACCATGGCGATCTACGGGCCCTCGCACGCCGCCTCCGCCGCGATGGGCGCGTTCATCGCCGGCGTCGCGACCTTCCAGCGCTCCTTCCGGCCGCGCGCCTCGCTGGCCCTGGTGGCGGGCGCCGGGCTGGGCGCGTCGACCTTCCTCGGCTACCTCGCGGTCGGCATCCCCGGCGCGTTCCCGGTGCTGCTGGCGCTGTGGGCGTTCGGCGCGGGCATGGCCTGGGCGGTCAGCCCGACCGCCGGCGTGGTCGCCGCCAACACGCTCTCCGTGATGCTGGTGGTGGTGCAGCTGCCCGTGTCGGCGTCCGCCGCGCTCGGCCACGCCGTGCTCTGTTCGGTCGGCGGCGGCGTGCAGGCGCTGGTGGTCACGCTGTGGCCGATCGACAGCTGGCGGGCGCAGCGCGACGCGCTCGCCGACATCTACGCCGGGCTCGGCGACTACGCCCGGAGCCTGCGGCAGGACCCGGTCGCGCACGTCGACCCGGAGCCGTTCATGGTCGCCCGGCAGGCGGCCCGGCTGTCCCCCCGGCAGGCCCGCCGCCGTCCGGCCGAACTGCGCGGCCTGCGCACCATCGCGGAACGGATCCGGCCCACCCTGGCCGCGCTCGCCGACCCGCGGGTGGGCGCCGCCGAGGAGGGCCCCGAGCGGGACCGGGCCCGCGAGGTGCTGGCCGCCGCCGCCGGGGTGCTGGACGCGCTGGCCCGGGCGATCCGCACCGGCGACCCGGTGCGGCTGCCGATGGACACCCCCGGCCTGGCGCTGGCCCGCCCCGGTACCGGCGAGGACCTGCTGCGCGGCGGCGCCCGCCGCTCGGCGCGCCGGCTGTCCGGACTGCTCGGCCGGGCCGCCGACCGCCTCGACCGGCAGGACCGCGCCACCGTCCCCAGCCCCGGCCGGGCCGGCCTGCGCCGCCCTTCGCTGGTCGAGGTGGTGCCCGGCGCGCTGGCCACCATCGGCCGGCAGCTGCACAAGCGTTCGGTGCTCCTCCACCACGCGCTCCGGATGTCCGCGGTGGTCACCTCCTCCTACCTGGCGGCCCGGCTGCTGGGCATCGAGCACGGCTACTGGGCGCCGATGGCCTCCGCCATGGTGATGCGCCCCGACTTCGCGCAGACCTTCAGCCGCGGCGTCGCCCGGATCGCCGGCACCGTCGCCGGCGTGCTGGTGTCCACCATCGTGGTGCAGGTGTTCCACCCCAACGACTGGGTGCTGGCCACGCTCGCCGTGATCTCGATGGGGCTCTCCTACATGATGCTGAGCACCGGGTACGCGCTGCTGACGGCCGCGATCTCCTCGTACGTGGTGTTCCTGCTCGGCCTGCAGCCCGGCCACCCGGTGCAGCTGGCCGTCGACCGGGTGGCGATGACGCTGCTCGGCGGCGCCGTCGCGCTCGGCGCGTACGCGCTGTTCCCGACCTGGCAGACCGCCCGGCTGCCGGAACGCCTGGCCGAGTGGCTGGCCGCCGCCGGGCGGTACGCGGCCGCCGTGTTCACCGCGTACGGCGACCCGGCGGGCGGGCACGCCGAGAAGGACGTGCGGCCCGCGCTGCTGGACGTCCGGGAGGCCCGCAGCGAGATGCTGTCCGCGCTGGACCGGGCCGAGGTGGAACCGGTGCGGCACTTCGCGCGGGCGCCGGAACTGAGCCGCAAACAGTTCGACCGGGCCCGCACGGCGGTCGGCATGCTGGACCGCTCCATCGTCCTGCTGGAGGCCCACCTGCCCACCGAGGACGCCCCGCCGCTGCCCGGCGCCGGCGCCTTCGGCGAGGAGCTGCGGGACGCCACCGCGATCGCCTCCGCCGCCGTCCTGCTCGGCGAGGCCGTCGACTTCGCCGCGCTGCGCGAGGCCCACCGGACCTGGGACTACCTGCTGGCCCAGCTGCCCCGCGACGACCGGATCGACGTCACCCGGGCCGGGTCCCGGCTGGTCATGCAGGCGCTCACCGAGCTGGAGCGGTCGGTGCGGACGCGCCCGAGGCCCGCCCGGGAGGAGCCCGTACCCTCGAGGGCGTGAGCGACACCTCGGTGCCCCAGCTGGGCGAGCAGTACGACGACGGACACCTCCCCGACGACCGGGAGATCGGCGTCGGACCGCACCCCGAACCGTGGCCCGACGACCCCCGGCTCGACCCCGAACTGCTCGCCGCCGGCGACCGCCGCAACGTCACCGACCAGTACCGGTACTGGCGGCACGAGGCGATCGTCGCCGACCTGGACACCCGGCGGCACGGCTTCCACGTCGCCGTCGAGAACTGGCAGCACGACTTCAACATCGGCTCCGTGGTGCGCACCGCCAACGCCTTCCTGGCGGGCGAGGTGCACATCGTCGGCCGGCGGCGCTGGAACCGGCGCGGGGCCATGGTCACCGACCGCTACCAGCACGTCCGGCACCACGACTCGGTGGCCTCGCTGGCCGCGTACGCCGCCGAACGGGGACTGCCGATCATCGGCATCGACAACCTGCCCGGCGCGGTGCCGCTGGAGACCTACCCGCTGCCCGAGCGCTGCGTGCTGCTGTTCGGCCAGGAGGGCCCCGGGCTGACCGCCGAGGCGTGGGAGCACTCGACGGCGGTCTGCTCGATCGCCCAGTTCGGGTCCACCCGCTCCATCAACGCCGGGGCGGCCGCGGCGATCGCCATGCACGCCTGGGTGCGGGCGCACGCCGGGCCGGCCTGAGTCAGCGGAACGGCGGCGGGGGCAGGGGCGACGGGGTGTTCGGGGCGTTCTGGGCGGGCGGTATGTCCTTGCCCTTGTGGTGGACCAGGAAGTCCCAGGTGTCCGGACTGCGCCCGTCGCATGATCTCCGCCCGGGTGGTGGCCGGCTGCGCCGCCGCCGACCGGCGGTTCGTCAGCGGCTCGCAGAACAGGCCCGCGACCTCGCCCTGCGGCGAGCCGGCGGTCTGCGGGCTGCTGTCGCCGGGCGGAGCGGCGGCGGCCGTCGACGCCACCGCCGCTCCGCCCAGCACACTGCCGACGGCGGCGAGCCGCACCGCCGCCCGCCGCGCGCCACCAGTGCCGCGGCCCGGCCGGGCGGCGGGTGGCGCAGTCGCCGCAGGCACGGGGCTCGTCCGGCTCGACCTCGCTGAACTCGACCAGCACGGGAGGGACCTGCCTCTCCTCGGTGAGTGGGACTCACCTTTCACGGAGGCAGCGGCAGGGACCACCTGATGGGCAGTCGGGCGGGGCGGAACGGGGTGAACTTCGGGGCGGTGGCGCGGCGTGGCACCGGCGGTTGAGGGCCGATCAGGCCGGGGCGGTCACTCCCATTGCCAGCGGATGCCCACCTGGCCGGGTTGCTGGTCGGCGGTGAGGACGTGGGCACTGGCGGAGGCGCCGATCCAGAGGGGTTCGCGGTGGCGGTCGGTCTCGGCGCCGGGGGTGCGGTCGAAGCGTTCGCACTGGACGGGGACGGCGGCGGGGTCGAAGTGGACCTGCAGGACGTACTCGCGCACGGGGTTGGCGAAGTACCGCCCGTAGTCGGTGGTGGGGCCGGAGTCGGGGATCCGCACCTCGTACTCGAGGATCGTGGAGTCGCCGAGGGCGAGCGGCCGGTCGAGGAGGAGTTCGGCGACCAGCAGGCCGCTGAGCGGGCGGCGGCGGACCCGGCCGAGGCGGGCGTGCCGGACGTTGGTGATCTCGGGGGTGTCGGTGCCCTCGTCGGCCTTGTGGACCACGACGTGCCGGGTGATGCCGTCCACGGTGGCGCGGACCACCTGACGCAGCCGCAGCAGGTAGCCGCGGCGGGAGGCGTCGACGTAGTAGGCGTCGTGGATGGACTGGCGCTCCAGCTGGCCGGTCGGCGGGGCGTCGAGTTCGGCGAACACCTCGGCGAGCTCGGGATGGCGGGGCCAGACCTGTTCGACCCGCAGACCGTCGGGGGCCGGGCCCTGGGCGACCCAGCGGCCGCGCGGGCGGGGCGGGCCGAGCAGCGCGGTGAGCGCGGTGTGGCGCAGGCCGAGGAGCTCCTCCAGCAGGTGGACGGCGCGCAGCGAGGTGGCCCGTTCGGGCTGGCTGCGGCCGCGACGCCAGTAACTGAGCGTGGTGACGCTGACCCTGACGCCCTGTTTGGCCAGTGCGGCGCGGATCCGGTCGAGGCTGAGGCCGCTGTGTTCGATGGCGGCGTTGAGGACTTCGGCGAAACCGCCCTGGGCGGCGACGGGTGCGGGCACGGGGGTGGTGGGGGCTGCGGCGGGTACGGCGGCAGTGGCCGGTGCGGGGGCGGCGGTCTGTACGGGATCGGATACGGGTGCGGTGCTGCTGCGGACGGCGGCCGACGGGCCGGCCGGCGCGGCCGGTCCGGCCGGTGGCCGGTCACCGCCGTGTTCGCGCTGGCCGACCAGGCGGAGCCGGCCGGCGTGCTGTGGTTGCTGTGAGCCCATGCGACACCTTCCCCACCCGGCGGGTTCGGTGGGTTGCCCCGGCTCCGCGTTGCGTCGGAGGTGCGCCGCCGAGTGTGGGGGAACCCTAGCCAGGGTTGAGAGGCTACGTCATCAATCAGGACATATGACAGTGGTCACGACAAGTATTTCGCAGGCGGAGCGAACACGAAACACTCCTGACACACAGGTGCCGGGAGGGTCCGTGACAGGCCCCCCCGGCAACTCTGTTGAGGCGAGGTCAGGAAATGTTCAGCGCGGTGTCGTCGATGACGAAGCTGGTCTGCAGCGAGGCGTCCTCGACGCCGGTGAACTTCAGGGTGACGGTCTGTCCGGCGTAGGAGGACAGGTCGACGGTCTTCTGGACGTACCCGGTGTTCCTGTCGAGGTTGGAGTACGTGGCCACCGAGGTGCCGTTGGCCGACAGGGTGAGCTTGTCGTAGGCGCTGCTGCCGGTCTCGGCGGTGTCGACGTGCAGCCAGAAGCTGAAGCTCGCCCGGCAGCCGGCCGGGATCGCCACCGTCTGGGCGAGGGTGTCGGTGTGGGCCGCGCCGTAGCCGTTCAGCCAGGCCTTCCAGGAACCGCTGTGCGCGGCCTGCGAGGCGGAGTTGTCGACCACGCCGGTGGAGGTGGTCCACGGGGTGGCGGTGCCGGTTTCGAAGCCGGGGTTGCCGAGCAGCTGGGCGGCGGTGCAGCCGCCGGTGGGCGGCGGGGTGGTGCCGCCGGTGCCGAGCAGGGCGTTCGTCAGGCCGTCGGCGATCGGGGTGCCCCAGCCGGTGACCTGGTCGTAGCCGGCCTTGGCGGCGAAGTCCTGGTTGGAGCCGCTGGTGACGTCGTGCAGGGCGGTGCCGTAGGCGCTGCTGTTGGCGACCGCGTACAGCTTCGGGTTGACCTCGCCCAGGGCGGGCTTGGCGGCGGCCTTGGCCTTCTGGTTGTACAGCGCGGCGTAGCCGGACCACAGCGGGGCGGCCGCCGAGGTGCCGCCGTAGACCTGCCAGCCGGGGCTGCTGGTGCCCTGGGTGTAGATCGCGAAGCCGCTGGCCGGGTCGGCGTTGGAGGAGATGTCGGGCACGGTGCGCATGGTGCCGGTGACGTTGGTGCCGGTCTGCCAGGTCGGCTTGGCGAACTGGGTGGAGACGCCGCCGCCGGCGGTGCTCCAGGCGCTCTCCGAGCTGTAGGTGGTGCCGGAGACCTTCAGGTTGGTGCCGCCGACGCCGGTGTTGTACGGGCTGGAGGCGGGGAAGTCCACGGCCTTCACGGTGGAGCCCGAGGTGGAGCGGGTGCAGTCCCGGGAGCCGTCGTCGCCGGAGGCCGAGAAGATCGAGATGCCCTGGGCGGCGGCCTGCTTGAAGGAGTTGTTCACCGCCGTCATCGAGGAGGCGGTGGTGTCCGGCTCGCAGGAGCCCCAGGAGATCGAGATGACCGAGACCCGGTTGTCCGAGACGATCTTGGCGGCCATGTCGATCTCGCCCTGGTCGGTGTTGGGCGCCTCGTAGACCAGCTGGGTGGCCTTGGGGGCGACACCGCGGAGGATCTCCGAGTCCAGCTCGACCTCGCCCTGGCCGCCGCCGGGGGCCGCGTCGTAGTTCGCGCCGTCCACCGAGACGGTGCTGACCGCCGGGCCCGACAGGCCGTACTGGCTGTCGTAGGTGGTCAGGTTGGAGGACTTGTAGCCGTCGAACTCCCAGAGCGCCACGGTGCTGCCGGTGCCGTCCGCGCCCATCTGGTTCAGGCGGTACGCGCCGTCGTAGCCGGCCGGGCCGAAGCCGTTGGGGGTGGCGTGCGGGGTGGCCGCGTCGGGCTTGGCGATCCGGGAGGTGCGCACGGTGTGGTCGTTGAGGCCGCTGACGCCCTCGACCACGCCGGCCAGCGAGGCCGGCACCGAGGCGGCGGCGTCGTTGGCGAAGAAGCTCCGGTTGCCCTGCTGCGGGTCGCTGTAGGTCGACTCGTGGGTGCCGAACGCGGCGGCGACCGCCGAGGCCGAACCGGTGGCGTTGACCACCTGGCGGTTCGCGCTCACCGAGTCGACCTTCAGACCCTGCGCGGTCAGGAACGTGCGCACCTGGTCCACGTCGGCCTGGGTCGGGCCGAAGCGCTCGTTGAACTGTGCGGGCGTCAGATAGTGCCCGAACTCGGCGGTGCCGGGAGTGGCCACCGCCGAGAGGAACCGGTCGAGTTCGGCGGTGTTGCGCAGCTTCAGCGCGACCGCCACGGATATCTTCCGGTCGGCCGGGACGTCTCCCTGCTTGTGGGAGCGCGCCACCGCCGGCGTGACGGTCTGCGGCAGCGCCACCCGGGCGCTGGCGTTGGGCGTCGGCGCCGCCTGGGCGGTACCGACGCCCAGGCAGACGGCGGTGAGGGGCAGGACAGCCAGGGCTGCGGCAAGGGCCAGCGAGCGGGGTCGCACGGGTTCCTCCGGAAGTCTGGGGGCGTTCCGGTTTTCGAAAACGCTCGCCAGAATCTCTCAGAGAACTCCCAGGAACTGGCCCATGCCTGGGCAATTGCTTACTAAAGAACAGTCAACTGTGGAACTGCGGAAGGCTTTTGTGAATGAACAGAGTTCCGCCCGGGGAATTCAGTGAATAAGCATCAGGGGCGGCCCAGCCAGTGGCTGAGCGCGGCCCGCAGCTCGCCCCGGGTCGGATCGACACAGGCCCAGGCCGCGTAGCCGTCCGGACGGACCAGCAGCACCGTGTCGCGCAGCTTGCCGTGCGGGTCGGCGGGCGCGGCGGTGACCACCCGGTCGGACCACGAATCCGCCACCGACAGCTCGTCGTTGCTGATCAGCACGGCCTTCCCGGCGCGCAGCGCCTCGTGCAGCCGGGACGGGCCGCCGGGCACGTCCACCGCCAGGCGCAGGTCCGGGACGCGGCGGCCGGCCAGCGGGTGGGAGCCCTTCTCGGCGGGGTAGCTGTAGCCGATGCCGGAGATCTGCTTGGCGCCCAGCTCGGCCAGCGGGCCCAGCGCCCCGGCGGCCGCGCCGATCGCCGAGCGCAGCGCCCGGGTGGAGGCGTGCCGGCCGAGCGCCAGCCGCACCAGGGCGCCGGAGCTGCGCAGCACCGCCCGGCCGATCGGGTGCCGCTCGGTCTGGTAGGTGTCGAGCAGCGCGTCGGGGGCCCAGCCGCGGACGGCGGCGACCAGCTTCCAGCTCAGGTTGGCGGCGTCCTGCAGGCCGGTGTTCATGCCCTGGCCGCCGGCCGGGGAGTGGCAGTGCGCGGCGTCCCCCGCCAGGAACACCCGGCCGGAGCGGTAGCTGGTGGCCTGGCGCTCGTCGCTGTGGAAGCGGGAGGTCCAGCGGGGCTCGGACATGCCGAGGTCACGGCCCGTCACCTCGCGCAGCAGGTCGGCGAGTTCGGCGACCACCACCGGCTCGGAGTCGGGCACCTGGTGGTCGCGGTCCCAGCCGATCACCCGGTGCCAGCCGTCGCCGTACGAGGCCAGGAAGACGAAGCCGCGCTCGTCGGCGCCGGCCGTCAGCGGCTCCTCCGGCTCGTGCTCCAGCTGGACGTCGGCCAGCATCACCGAGCGCACCACCGACTCGCCGGGGAACGGGATGCCCAGCAGGTCGCGCACCGCCGAGTGCACGCCGTCCGCGCCGACCGCGTAGCGGGAACGCAACCGCTGCTCGCCCTCGGCGGTGCGGACGGTCAGCGTGACGCCCTGCGCGTCCTGCCGCAGGCCGGTCAGCTCGGCGCCGCGGCGCAGCTCCGCGCCCGCCTTGACGGCCCGCTCGCGCAGCACCCGCTCGGTCCGGGACTGCGGGGTGACCAGGGTGAACGGGAACCGGGTGGGCAGCGTCGAGAAGTCCACCCGGACCTTGCCGAAGGCCTGCAGCGAGGGCAGCGTCCGGCCGGTGGCGATCAGTTCGTCGGCCAGGCCGCGGGCGTCCAGCATCTCCAGGGTCCGGGCGTGCACCGCGAACGCCCTGGTCAGATTGGACTCCTCGGCGCGCTTGTCGACCACGGTCACCCGCAGCCCGGCCGCGGCCAGATCGCCCGCCAGCAGCAGGCCGGTCGGGCCGGCCCCGACCACTACAACATCGGCGGTGAACTCCGTCTCGGACATCCGTCTCTCCCGTCGTCATCCCCCGTCTGCCGGTGCTCAACGGACCGGAGTCCCACGGCTTTCGGGTTCTCAGCGCGCTTTCAGACTGCCATCATCGCGGTCCCGTCCGGGGCTGTGAACCTCCTGACGGCGAACGGGCCCGGACGCCGTCGTGGTGGGACGGCTTCCGGGCCCGCTGCCTCTTGCGACGGTTACTTGCGGATCTCGACGGTGCGGAACCGGTTGGCGACGAACGCGGCGTCGCAGTACGCCGAGTTGGCGGCCGGGTTGGCGCCGGTGCCGTGCAGGTCGGAGAAGGCCGCGGTCTGGTTGACGTACACGCCGCCGGTGAGGTTGAGCGAGAGCGAGACGCCGGCGTCCAGGCAGGCGTCGATCAGGGCGGTCTCGACCTCGGGGTCGGTGGTGTACGCGCCGGCGGTCATCGCGCCGTGCTCGACCGTGGTGCGGTGCAGCAGTTCGACGGCGGCGGCGGTGGACTCCACGGCGACGGCGAACGCGATCGGGCCGAAGCACTCGGTCAGGAAGCGCGACAGGTCGTCCGGCTTGTCGGCGTCGGCCTTCACCAGGGCGGGCGTGCGGATGGTCGCGCCGGGGAACTCCGGCGAGGCCACCACCCGCGGCGCCAGGGCGAGTTCGCCGAGTTCGCCGCCGGCCGCGGCGGCGCTGCGCTGCAGCACCCCGGGGTTGACCACGGCGCCGAGGATGGCGGCGGCGCGGGCGTCGTCGCCGAGCAGGCCGTCGACGGCGGCGGCCAGGTCGGTCACCACCTGCTCGTAGCTGCGCTCGCCGTCCTCGGTGCGGATGCCGGTGCGCGGGATCAGCAGGTTCTGCGGGGTGGTGCACATCTGGCCGCTGTACAGGCTGACGGAGAACGCCAGGTTGTTCAGCATGCCGCGGTAGTCGTCGGTGGAGTCGACGACGACGGTGTTCACGCCGGCCTTCTCGGTGTACACCTGCGCCTGCCGGGCGTTGTTCTCCAGCCAGTCGCCGAAGCCGGTGGAGCCGGTGTAGTCGATCAGCTTCACCTCGGGGCGCACCGCCAGCACCTGGGCGATCGCGGAGCCCTCGTGCTCGGCGGCCAGGCAGACCAGGTTGGGGTCGAAGCCGGCCTCGGCGAGCACCTCGCGGGCGATCCGCACGGTCAGCGCCAGCGGCAGCACGGCCCGCGGGTGCGGCTTGACCAGCACGCCGTTGCCGGTGGCCAGCGAGGCGAACAGGCCCGGGTAGCCGTTCCAGGTGGGGAAGGTGTTGCAGCCGATCAGCAGCGCGGTGCCGCGCGGGACGGCGGTGAACTCCTTGGTCATCACCAGCGGGTCGCGCTTGCCCTGCGGCTTGGTCCACTGCGCGGAGCGCGGCAGCCGGGTCTGCTCGGCGTACGCGTACGCCACCGCCTCGACGCCGCGGTCCTGGGCGTGCGGGCCGCCGGCCTGGAAGGCCATGCCGTAGGCCTGGCCGGTGGTGTGCATCACGGCCTGCGCGAACTCGTGCGAGCGGGCGTTGATCCGGGCCAGGATCTCCAGGCAGACCGCGGCGCGGGCGGCCGGGCCGGCCTTCGCCCAGGCGGGGCGGGCGGCCTCCAGCGCGGCCAGCAGCGCGTCCGGCTCGGCGTGCGGGTAGGCGATGCCCATTTCGATGCCGTACGGGCTCGCCTCGCCGGTCACCGGCTCGCCGCCGTCGGGGTGGCCCGGCAGCTCGAACTCCCGTCCCAGCAGGGCGTCGAAGGCGGCCTTGCCGTCGGCGGCGGCGCTCTCGCCGTACGCCTTGGGGAACTCCGGGTACGGCGACCAGTAGTCGCGGGACCCGGCCGCGGCGACTGCGCGGTCGAGGGTGTCCTGGTGGCGGGCGATCAGTTCGGCGACCGGCAGGGGGGTCGCAGCGGCCATGGTGCGCTCCTCACGGGGGCGGGGCGGGACACATCTCAGCGTAACCGAACGATCGGTCGGTGCAAGGGGTTCTCGGCAGGGTCCGCCGCCCGCGCCGGATCGGGTCGCCGCTCGCGCCGGATCGGGTCGCCGCCCGCGCCGGAGCGGTCCGGTACGGGCGGCGGCTCGATCGGTTACGGAATACCGAGCTGGAAGATGACGTAGCCGGCGAACCAGCCGGAGGACAGCGCGGCGACACCGAGCACGGTGGCCAGGTTGCGCAGCCGGACCCGGGCCAGGGCCACCGCGAGCGGGATCAGCAGCGGGAAGATCGGCAGCACGAAGCGGGACAGCGTGCCGAACATCTGCTGGCTGCCGAGCACCATCACGAGCGTGCCCAGCGTGTAGACCGTCAGCACCAGCGGCGGGCGCCTGGACAGCAGCGACACCAGCAGGATCGGCAGGGCGAGCAGCACCACGACCGCGATCAGGTCCTCGGTCGGGTAGGCGAACAGGTAGTTGGTTTCGCCGCGCAGCACGTTGGTGGCGGCCCGCAGGGTGTAGCGGCCCCAGTCGAAGAAGTGCAGCCAGCCGCCGCGCTGCAGGGTGATGTAGCCGTCCAGGTGACCCATCCGGTAGCCGACCCAGCCCAGGTAGCCCAGACAGCCGATCGGTGGCAGCACGATCGCGGTGAGCGGCCCCACCACGCCGTCGGAGCGCTTCCACAGGGCGATCGCGGCGGCCAGCGCCACACCGGCGATCAGCGGGACGGAACTCGGCCGGGCCAGGCCCGCCATGAACGTCACCACCGCGGCGCTCACCCAGTTGCGGTCGACGGCGAAGTAGCAGGCCCAGGCGGCCAGCGCCACGAACACCGACTCCGAGTAGACCGCCCACTCCACGCCGGAGCCCGGGAACGCCGCCCACAGGCCCGCCGCGATCACGCCCGCCCGGTGGCCGTACAGCCGCGACACCACGGCGAAGATGCCGGCCGCCGCGATGAACGAGGCGACGATCGACACCAGCATGCCGGCGCCGTACAGGCCGAGACCGGTGTTCGACACCAGCCGGATCAGGCCCGGATACAGCGGGAAGAACGCGGCGGAATTCTGCTTGATGGTGAAGAAACCCTGCTCCGGAATCAGCTGCGGGTCGTAACCGAGCTGCGCGACCTTCTGGTACCAGAGGCCGTCCCAGGTGCCGAGCACATCCCACGGGTGGGTGCCGCCGCCGAAACGCGGGTCGGTGGTCCGGTAGTGGCCGCTGGTTTCCAGCAGCCACATGAAAGCGGCGAATCCGGCGAGTTTCACCGCGCCGAACAGGGCGAGCGCGGGCCCGAAACGCTGCGCGGTGCGGCGGAATCCGTAGCCCGCCCCGGGGCCGGCCGCCGGTTCGTCCGCCGTCTCCTCCGGCGCCCGGCCGTCGGCCTCGACCGGGGTCTCGTCCTCGGTCGTGATCCCGCTCTCGGCGGAGGTCGGTGGACGACCCGCCATCCCTTGCCGGACGACACCCACGGGCCGCCTCCATCCTGTGCCATTTCGGGCCGCCGGGGGCGGCGGTGCGGATAGTGTAAGGCTGCGTCAGACCTGGCCACAGGGCCTCGCGGACGGGTGCGTCGCCCCCGGATCGGCGGCGCCCGGGCCGCGGTCGAACCACCCCTGGTGGGGGCCGTACCAGCGCCGATCCGCGGCGTGGGCGACGGCTGCGAATCAATGCGGAGAATTCCCGCGGGAAACCCGGCACGTATTGGCAAATCCGACCGACTTGACCCGCTATTCCTGATCTTTTGGGCCGATATCGGACGGCCGGGAACCGCACCCCGGCTGACGGGACGGTGTGCGCGGCGCGATACTCGTTGCCATGGCCGAAAACCTCACGCGCGCCTCCTACACGGTCGAGTCGCTGCTCGCCGTCACGGTGCGGGTCTTCAACGAGCGCGGTTACGACGGCACCTCGATGGAGGACCTGTCCCGGGCCGCGGGGATCTCCAAGTCCTCGATCTACCACCACGTGCGCGGCAAGGAGGAGCTGCTGCGGCTGGCCGTCGGGCGGGCGCTGGACGCGCTGTTCGGCATCCTGGAGGAGCCGCGGGCGGTCGAGGGGCGGCCGGCCGGCCGGCTGGAGCACGTGGTGCGCCGCACCGCCGAGGTGCTGCTGGCCGAACTGCCGTACGTGACGCTGCTGTTGAGGGTCCGGGGGAACACCGTGACCGAGCAGTGGGCGCTGGAGCGGCGGCGCGACTTCGACCACCGGGTGGCCGAACTGGTCCAGCAGGCCGTCGAGGCGGGCGAGCTGCGGGCCGATGTGGAGCCCCGGCTGGCGACCCGGCTGCTGTTCGGCATGATCAACTCGGTGGTGGAGTGGTACCGCCCCGGCCAGCGCGACTCGGAGGGCCTGCCGGACGCCGTCGTCCAGCTCGCCTTCGACGGGCTGCGGGCCCGCTGAGCCGCCTCAGGGCCCGTCGGTGGGGATGTGGTCGGCCTCCTCGAAGATCAGCATGGTGCGGGTGCTGAGCACCTGCGGGATCGACTGGATGCTGCCCAGCACGAGCTCGCGCAGCTCCCGGTTGTCGGCGGTGTGCACCAGCATCAGCACGTCGTAGTCACCGCCGACCAGCGCGATGTGCGCGACCCCGGGCAGCTGCAGCAGCTGCTCGCGCACGGTGCGCCAGGAGTTCTGGACGATCCGCAGGGTGACGTACGCGGACGCGGTCTGCCCGGCCCGCTCGTGGTCGACCCGGGCGGTGAAGCCGCGAATCACGCCGTCCTCGACCATCCTGGAGATCCGGGCATAGGCGTTCGCCCGGGACACGTGCACCCGCTCGGCGACCGAGCGGATCGAGGCGCGACCGTCCTGCCGCAGCAGCCGCAGGATCGACCGGTCGACACGGTCGAGTCTGGACACCTGTTCAGCCGACATGGCCCCCCACCCCTCGCGATTGGACGTGCTGGCCCCAGCAGACCGCCCTTTCGGCCGACTGTCCACCGTCTTGACGGGGATATGGTCAAGATGAACAGACGACCGAACAATCGGTAGGGAGCCCCCACCACCCCGGAGGTGCCCCACATGACCGTTCTGGACCACAGGGATCAGGCCGACCCGGGCGTCGTGCCCGGCTGGCTGCCCGGCGCCACCGCGCCCCGCACCGACCCCGCCCCGCTGCTGCCCGACGACGAACCGCTGCGCGTTCTCGGCACCCCCGCCGCCGACAAGGCCGACCCGGCCCTGCTGCGCGAGCTGTACCGCCGGCTGGTCGCCGGCCGCCGCTACAACCAGCAGGCCACCACCCTCACCAAGCAGGGCCGGCTCGCCGTCTACCCGGCGTCCACCGGCCAGGAGGCCTGCCAGATAGCCGCCGCGCTCGCCCTGCGCGAGGACGACTGGCTGTTCCCCTCCTACCGCGACACCCTCGCCGTGGTCGCCCGCGGCGTCGACCCGCTGCAGGCGCTCACCCTGCTGCGCGGCAGCGCGCACACCGGCTACGACCCGCGCGCCACCCGCACCGCCCCGCTGTGCACCCCGCTGGCCACCCAGGTCCCGCACGCGGTCGGCCTCGCGCACGCCGCCCGGCTGGCCGGCGACGACACCGTGGCGCTGGCCATGCTCGGCGACGGCGGCACCAGCGAGGGCGACTTCCACGAGGGCCTGAACTTCGCCGCCGTGCTGCACGCCCCCGTGGTGTTCCTGGTGCAGAACAACGGCTACGCCATCTCCGTCCCGCTGACCAGGCAGTCCGCCGCGCCGACCCTCGCCCACAAGGCCGTCGGCTACGGCATGCCCGGCCGGCTGGTGGACGGCAACGACGCCGCCGCCGTCCACCAGGTGCTCACCGAGGCCGTCGACCGGGCCCGCAGCGGCGGCGGCCCGACCCTGGTCGAGGCGCTCACCTACCGCGTCGAGGCGCACACCAACGCCGACGACGCCACCCGCTACCGGCAGTCCGATGAGGTCACCGCCTGGCAGGCGCACGACCCGATCCGGATGCTGGAGGACGCCCTGCGCGAGCGCGGCCTGCTGGACGAGGAACTGGTCACCGAGGCCGGCGAGGAGGCCGAGGCGATGGCCGCCCGGATGCGCGCCGAGTTCCATACCGACCCCGACCTCGACCCGATGTCCCTGTTCGCGCACGTCTACGCCGAACCCACCCAGCAGCTGCGCGAACAGGCCGCGCAACTGGCCGCCGAGCTGGCCGCGGAGGCCGAGGTGCACACCCGATGACCACTGCCACCCGCGAACAGTCCGGACTGCGCACCGGCACCATGGCGCAGGCCCTGAACACCGCACTGCGCGACGCGATGCGCGCCGACGCGTCGGTGCACGTGCTCGGCGAGGACGTCGGCGCCCTCGGCGGCGTCTTCCGGATCACCGACGGCCTGACCGCCGAATTCGGCGCCGACCGCTGCCTGGACACCCCGCTGGCCGAGGCCGGCATCCTCGGTACCGCCGTCGGCATGGCCATGTACGGGCTGCGCCCCGTGGTGGAGATGCAGTTCGACGCCTTCGCCTACCCCGCGATGGAGCAACTGGTCTCGCACGTCGCCAAGATGCGCAACCGCACCGCCGGAAAGCTGCCGCTGCCGATCACCGTCCGCATCCCGTACGGCGGCGGCATCGGCGGCGTCGAGCACCACAGCGACGCCTCCGAGGCGTACTACGCGCACACCCCCGGCCTGCACGTGGTCACTCCCGCCACCGTCGCCGACGCGTACGGGCTGCTGCGGGAGGCGATCGCCTCCGACGACCCCGTGGTGTTCCTGGAGCCCAAGCGGCTGTACTGGGGCAAGGCCGAGTGGGACCCGGCGGCCGGCGTGGAGCCGATCGGCAAGGCCGTGCTGCGCCGGCCTGGGACCTCTGCTGTGCTGGTCACCTACGGTCCGTCGCTGCCGGTCTGCCTGGAGGCCGCCGAGGCGGCGAAGGCCGAGGGCTGGGACCTCGCGGTGCTGGACCTGCGCTCGCTGGTGCCGTTCGACGAGGCCACCGCCTGCGAGGTGGTGCGTTCGCTCGGCCGGGCCGTGGTGGTGCACGAGGCGAGCGGCTTCGGCGGGGCCGGGGCGGAGATCGCCGCCCGGCTGACCGAGAAGTGCTTCCACCACCTGGCGGCGCCGGTGCTGCGGGTCACCGGGTTCGACATCCCGTACCCGCCGCCGATGCTGGAGCACCACCACCTGCCCGGGGTGGACCGGATCCTGGACGCCGTCGCCCGGCTCCAATGGGAGGAGTGATGGCGATGCCGGTGGTCCGCGAGTTCACGCTGCCCGACCTCGGTGAGGGACTCACCGGGGCCGAGGTGGTGCGCTGGATGGTCGAGGTCGGCGAGGTGATCGCCGTCGACCAGCCGGTGGTGGAGGTGGAGACCGCCAAGGCGGTGGTCGAGGTGCCCTGCCCGTACGGCGGGGTGGTCACCGCCCGGTTCGGCGAGGTCGGGCAGGAGGTGCCGGTAGGCGCGCCGCTGGTCACGGTGGCCGTCGCCCCCGGGCACGTGCCCGAGGACGAGGAGCCCGCGCCCGAGGCGGAGCGCCCGCTGGTGGGCTACGGGGTGGCCGAGACCCGCCGGGCCGGCCGCCGCCGGGTCGCGCCGGGCGGCGGCGCCGTCGAGGCGCCCGCGCTGCCGGTCGCGCCGGTTGCCGTGGCCGCGCCCCCCGAGGCGAAGGCCCCCGCCGTGGCGGCGGCTCCCGCTGTGGCGGCGGCTCCCGCCGTGCTGGCGGTGATCTCGCCGCTGGTGCGCCGGATCGCCCGCGAGCACGGGCTCGACCTGACGAAGGTGCCCGGCAGCGGACCGGACGGGCTGATCACCCGGCGGGACGTCGAGCGGGCGATCGACGGGAGCGCGCCGGTTGCCGGGACGGTGGCGGTTCCACCTGGAACGGACGAGGACGAGCTGGTCCCGCTGCGCGGGCTGCGCCGCACCGTCGCCGAGAAGCTGACCCGCAGCCACCGGGAGATCCCGGCGGCGACCTGCTGGGTGGACGCGGACGCGACCGAACTGATGGCACTGCGAAGCCAGTTGAACCAGGTGCCGGGCCCGAAGGTGAGCGTGCTGGCGCTGCTGGCGCGGATCTGCCTGGCCGGTCTGGAACGCTTCCCGGAGCTCAACTCCAGCGTCGAGGGCGAGGCCGTCCGCCGGCACCGCGCCGTCCACCTGGGCTTCGCCGCGCAGGGGCAGCGCGGGCTGGTGGTGCCGGTGGTGCGGGACGCCCAACTGCTGGGCACCGAACGGCTGTCGGTCGAACTCGCCCGGCTCACCGAGGCGGCCCGTGACGGGTCGCTGGGCCCGGCCGAGCTGACCGGCGGGACGTTCACGCTGAACAACTACGGCGTGTTCGGGGTGGACGGCTCCACGCCGATCCTCAACCACCCGGAGGCGGCGATGCTCGGGGTGGGCCGGATCACGCCCAAACCCTGGGTGCACGAAGGCCAGTTGGCGGTCCGTCAGGTCACCCAGCTGTCGTTCACCTTCGACCACCGGGTCTGCGACGGGGGCACCGCGGGCGGGTTCCTGCGGTTCGTCGCGGACTGTGTGGAGCGCCCGGGGATGCTGCTGCGGGGCCTGTGAGCCCGCCCTGGGTGCGGCTGGTTCGTACCGGCCGCACCTGGGGCGCTCCGGCCGGGGGAAGGGTAGCGGGTGGACCCGTCGGATGTCCGGAATTTGCCGGATTCGACGGATCTGGTGCGCGGACGGTGACACTGTGCTGGCGGCGTCAGCAGACCGTCGACCGGAAGCGGAACGATTCCCTTGGCTACTCGTCAGCTCGAACTCGGCAGTAGGCCGCTCACCCCGGTGCCGGCCGTCCCGGCGAAGCCCACCTGGCCGCCGACGGTGCCCGCGCCGGCCGTGCCCGCGCCACCGGCGCCGGCCCGGCCCGCGCCCGTCGAGTCGCTGTTCGCGCCGGCCGCGCCGCTCAACTGGGTGGGCCCGGGCGACCGTTGGACCCGGGCGTGGGGCGTGCCGGCGGCCCGGCCGCAGCCGGTGGTGGCGGTGGAGCGGACGGCCGGGGCGGTCCGTCCGCCGGACCCGGCGGAGCTGGCGCTGGTCCGGGCGGTGCTGGCGGCGGTGCAGCCGGTCGCGGACCGGGCGATGGCGCACTTCCACGCGCTGGTGTTCCTGCGCCACCCGGAGCTGCGGGCGATGTTCCCGGCCGCCATGGACGAGCAGCGCGACCTGCTGTTCCGGGCGCTGCAGCAGTGCGCCCGGGACGCCGACGACCCGGCGGCGCTGCGCGGGTACCTCGTCCCGCTGGGGCGCCGGCACCGCACGTACGGTGCGCTGCCCGGGCATTACGCCGCGGCCGAGGAGTGCCTGGTGCAGGCGCTGGCCCGGTACGGCGGCGATGCCTGGGACGAGCGGGCCGAGGCGGCCTGGAGGCGGCTGCTGGCGCTGGTGTCGCGGCTGCTGGTCGAGGGGCTGGAGGAGCAGGCGCGGTCCGCCCCGCCGTGGTGGCAGGCCGAGGTGGTGGGGCAGCGGCAGGCGGCGGAGGACGTCGCGGTGCTGACGCTCCGGCCGGACCAGCCGTACCCGTTCCGGGCCGGGCAGTACGCGCCGGTGGAGACGCCGTGGTGGCCGCGGGTGTGGCGGCCGTACTCGTTCGGTTCGGTGCCGCGGGCGGACGGGCTGCTGACGCTGCACGTGCGGGCGGTGCCGGCGGGCTGGGTGAGCAACGCGCTGGTGCACCGGGCGCGGCCGGGCGACGTGCTGCGGCTGGGCCCGGCGGAGGGCGGCATGACGGTGGACCACGCCGCGGGGGAGAACCTGCTCTGCGTGGGCGGCGGCACCGGGATCGGGCCGATCGGCGCGCTGGTGGAGGAGGTCGCCGCGCACGGGGCGGCGGGCCGTCGGGTGGAGGTGTTCTACGGGGCGCGCCGGGAGTCCGGGCTGTACCGGCTCGCCGATCTGCGTCAACTCGCGTCGCAGCACAGCTGGTTGACGGTCCGCCCGGTGCTGTCGGAGGGGGACGGGCCGACCCTGCCGGAGGTGGTGGCCCAGCACGCCCCGTGGTCCGGCTACGCGGCGTACCTGAGCGGCCCGGCGGCGATGGTGCGCGGCGGGGCGGCGGCGCTGCGGCGCTGCGGGCTGCCGGCCGGGGCCGTCCGGCACGACCCGGTGGGGGAGCCGGCCTGAGCGTCAGCCGAGGTCGTCGGCGAGCAGGGCGCGGACGCCCTCGATGTTGGCGGCGAGGTAGGCGCGCAGGCTGGGAGGGACCACGTTGACCGAGGTGACGCCCTCGCGGGTGAACGGCACCCGGACGATCTCGTACTCGCCGTTGGGCTGCTCCACCTCGGGGCCGTGCCGGCGGGCCGGGTCGGAGTCGGTGAGCCGGCAGACGAAGAAGTGCTGCACCTTGACGCCGTGCGGGTGGGCGGGGGTGCCGTCGTCGTGGTGGGAGTGCGCGACGGTGTCGACGAAGGCGGGCACCACGTCGGTGATCTTCCCGCCGAGTTCCTCGTCCACCTCGCGGTGCAGGGCGGCGACCACCGTCGGGTCGCCGGGCTCGACGCCGCCGCCGGGGGTGATCCAGTACGGGTGCGGGGAGCCGGGGCGGACCCGGCGGATCAGCACCAGCGAGGCGGGCGCGTGCGGGGCGGCCGGATCGAACTCCAGCAGGATCGCGCGGGCGGTGCGCTTGACGACAGGACGGACCGGGCCCGACATGGCTGTTACCTCCGGGGCACGAGCGTTGTGCGGGAGTCTCCCGCACACCGGTGGCCGCGAAACTCGCAGACGGGACCGAATCGGTGGATTTCGTTCCACCCGGCCCGACCACCTCGCCCGGCACCGGCCCGCCGCGCTCGGCCCGGCCGCCGCCCCCGGCTGCCGCCCGGCCTGGTGGGGGCGAGGTTCCCGGCGTTCGTACGCTGACGGGCCGCCGCGTTGTTCACCATTTGAAAAAGCACGCCTTGTCCGCATCGCCGCCAAACCTGGACGATGAGGTCCGAACGGGGAATTGGGGACAGAGAACCGACAGCGAACCGACAGAAGCCCGACCCCACCGCTCGGCCCTCGGCGTACCGGGCGGGCAGAACGAGAGGTACTGGCGCATGCACAGCACGGTCCAAGCCCACATGGCGATGCGCCTCGTGGTGTCGAGCGAGCTCTCCTTCCGGATCCTGGCCGACCTGGAGTACGACGGCGGCGACCCGTTCGCCGTCCGCTGCACCTTCCACCTGCCCGGCGACGAGCCGGTCACCTGGGTCTTCGCGCGCGAACTGCTGGTCGACGGGCTCAGCCGGGCCAGCGGCGAGGGCGACGTCCACATCCACCCCGTCGGCGAGGACCTCGCCGAGGCCGCCGTGGTGCTGCGCTCCCCCAAAGGCGACGCCCGGATGCGCGCCGATGCCGCGCCCCTGCTGGCCTTCCTCGCCCGCACCGACCTGGTGGTGCCGATCGGCCAGGAGACGGCCGGCGGCGACCTCGACCAGGAGCTCACCAGCATCCTGTCCACCACCGGGCACGAGAACGCGGGCTGAGTGCTCTCAGCGGAGCTGAGACCGCGGCGCAGTAAGGGAGTTGAGCCCGCAGCGCGGTTTGTGATCATGCTTTGAGATGACCGGCCGTCGGACAGCAACGGGGCGCTGTCCGGTGGCCGGTCAGCCGCTCTTCCGCGGCGAGCTCAGTCGTCGTCGCCGAAGGCCAGGTGCAGGCCCCAGGAGACCAGGCTGATGATCAGCGAGCCGAGCAGCGCCGCCCAGAAGCCCTTCACGTGGAAGTCCAGGTGCAGCTGGTCCGACGCCCAGGACGTCAGCCAGAGCATCAGGGCGTTGATCACGAAGGTGACCAGGCCCAGCGTGAGGATGAACAGCGGCAGCGAGAACAGCTTCACCAGCGGCTTGATCGCGAAGTTCACCACACCGAAGATCAGCGCCACCGCGAGCACGGTGACCGTCTTGTGCTGCCAGTCGCCCCCCGCGAGCGTGATCCCGTTGACGATCCAGGCGGCAATCCAGATCGCCACCGCGTTGATGAGCGTTTTGATCACGAAATTCTTCATGCTGCGGATGGTGACAGCCCGCCCGGCCGGGCGGAAGCTCTCCCGAACAACCGTGATGTGGAGTGTTGTTGAATGGGCCCGGACCGAGAGGGGGCCGTGGCCCGATGAAACTGTTCCGGCTGGACGAACTCGACGCCGAACGCGCTGCCAATGACGGCGCGTACCTGCGCTTCCTGAAGCAGCCCACGATGTCCGCCGGGCTGTACGCGCTCTCCCCCGGCGACACCGACCCGCAGACCCCGCACGCCCAGGACGAGATCTACCTGGTGGTCAGCGGCCGGGCCGAGTTGACCGTCGGCCGGGAGACCGCCACCGTCGCCCGCGGCAGCGTGGTGTTCGTCCCCGCCGGGACGGAACACCGCTTCCACCACATCACCGAGGAACTGCGGGTGCTCGTGGTGTTCTCCCCGCCGGAGGACTGACCGTGGCCACCCGCACATCATGAGGAGCAGCCTGTGAAACTCACCGACGAACTGTGGACGGCCATCGAGCCGATCTACGGCCGCATCCTCGACCACCCGTTCCTGGCCGGCCTGACCGACGGCACCCTGCCGCGCGCCGCGTTCCGCCACTTCGTCGTCCAGGACTCGCACTACCTGCGCGACTACGCCCGGGCACTCGCGGTGTGCGCCGCCAAGGCCCCCGGCGAGGACGAGGTGCTGGCCTTCGCCAACGACGCGGTCGGCGCCATCGCCGCCGAACAGGAGATGCACGCCGACTTCCTGCACGCCTTCGGCGAGGACGGCGCCGCCGCTGCCGCCGAACCCGTGCTCCCCACCACCCGCGCCTACACCAGCTACCTGCTCGCCACCGTCTACGGCGGCTCCTTCGCGGAGGCGCTCGGCGCGGTGCTGCCCTGCTACTGGATCTACGCCCGGGTCGGCGAGGAACTGCTGCGCCGCTCCTCCCCCGAACCGCTGTACGCCAAGTGGATCGCCGCCTACGGCGGGGAGGAGTTCCAGGCCGTGGTGCGCCGCGTCCTGGACCTCACCGACCGGATCGGCGAGGACCTCTCAGCGGCCGAACGGCGGCGCGTGGTCGAGCATTTCACCACCACCTCGCGGTACGAGTGGATGTTCTGGGACGCCGCCTGGCAGGGCGAGACCTGGCCGGTGTGACCCACTCGGTCTCCGGGCCCTGAGGGTTCTCCCGGGGCCCGCGTCAGGGGTCGATCTCCGGGTTCTCTCCGGGCCCGGAAGCCTCGTTTCGGCCTTCCGGGCGGCCTACGATCGAAGTGTCGAGATCGAGGGAGCGGGAACGCAGCCGGAACTACCGGCACCGACCCCGAGGGGAGAAGGTACGGACATGGCCGAGTTCTGGAAGTCGCTGCCCTCGTGGGTGCGCAACGTCGTCGTCCCGATCATCCTGCTGGTGATCGCCTGGAAGGTCTTCTGGACCATCGTGGGCACCGTGCTGGGAATCATCGGCTTCGCGGTCAACGTCCTGGTGCTGGTCGGCATCGCCGCGGCAGTGGTGATCCTGATCAAGAAGGCCGCAAGGAACTAGCACTGTCCGCCCAGTAGTTGGGCGAGATGGTGACCGAGGTCCCGGTCCGGGGTGAACCCCTGGAGCCGGGACTTCGTGGTGTCCAGCACCACCGGCCGGGCCAGCTGGTCCAGCGCGTACCCGGTCACGCCTTCGCGCCGGCCGATCGCCAACTGGGCGATGCGGTACGGGACATGGAGCAGCCGGGCGTTCCTGCCGTGGGCCGCCAGCACCCGGCGCAGCGCCTCGTCCCGCCGGTACGGGGCGGCGTCGGTGATGTTGTACGCGCCGGGCGGCCAGCCGAACGCCGCCAGGCAGGCCGCGGCCAGGTTCTCCACCGCCGTCAGGCTGAGCGGCACGTCCTTGCCGGGCAGCGCGAGCACGCCGCCGCGCACCGACGCCAGCAGTCGGGGCACCAGGTGCGGGTCCCCGGGCCCGTACACCGCGCGCGGGCGCAGCACCACCGCGCCTGCGGCGAGGGCGAGTTGGTCCGCCTCGGCCTTCGTCCGGCCGTACGCGTTCAGGTGGCCGCCGGTGGTCGGGTGCTGCTCGGTCACCGACGTCCGGTCCGGGCGCGGGTCGTAGACGCTGGCGCTGCTGACGAACACGAACGGGCGGCCGCCGGCCGCCGCCAGCAGGCGGGCCGTCGCCTCGACGTTGACGGTGCGCTGGAGCCGCTCCTGCGGGGAGCCCGGAGGGTGGTCGCCGACGGCGGCCGCGCAGTGGATCACCGCGTCGGCGCCGGACAGGTCGGGAACGTCGGCGGCGGTGGCGTCCCAGGGCAGGTGGGTGCCGTGCCGGGCCGGACGGCGGCCGAGGGCCAGCACCCGGTGGCCGCGGGCGGTGGCGAGGGCGGCCAGGTGGGCGCCGCAGAAGCCGGTGGCGCCGGTCAGGGCGAGGGTCATCGGGGGCACGGGGCGGCTCCGGGCGGGGTCAGCTGGGTCGGCGGGCCGGGATCGCTCCCAGCAGGCAGCTGCGGTAGGACGGCAGGGCGCTGCGGGAGTGTGCGGTGGTGCGCAGGACGCGGGGGCGGTGCGGAGTCAACACGGCGAGCAGGTCGGCGAGTTGGGCGCGGGCCAGGGTGGCGCCCGGGCAGGCGTGGCGGCCCAGGCCGAACGGGGCCTGGGCGGCGAGCGCGGGGTCGCCGGTGGGGGTGTCGCGGTGGGCTTCGGCGGCATGCCGGGCGACCAGCAGCAGGCGGTCGCCCCGGCGGACGGGGTGGCCGAGGACGGTGGCGTCGGCGGCGGCCGCCCGGGGCAGGACGGGGGAGGCGGCGGTCAGCCGGAGCAGTTCGGCGGCCAGCGCCGGGGCGTCGGCGACGGCCTGCTCCCACCGGTCGGCGCGGGCGCACCAGGCGGCGGCGCGGGGCAGCGCGGCCAGTGTGGTGTTGACGGCGGCGACCGCGAGCATCGCGTCCCGGGGGTCGGGCAGCAGCGCGGTCAGCTGCCCGGCGGCCCGGCGGGCCCGGCGTTCGGCGCCCGGGCGGGGCAGCAGCGTGGGCAGGTGGGTGCGGGCGGTGGTGGCGGCGGCCCGTTCGGCGGCGGCGGCCAGCGCGAGCGGGTCGGCGGTGCTGCCGGTGAGGGCGACGGCGGTGGCGCCGGCCAGCCGGCGGACCACCGGGACCAGGTCGACCGGTCCGGCGGCCAGCTCGGCCTCGAGCCCGGCCAGTACGGTCTGCCAGTGCGGGCGCAGCGCGGCGATCCCGTCGGAGCCCAGCAGGGAGGCCAACTCGCGCCGGGAGCCCCGGTGTTCGGGGCCGCTCTGGTCGAACAGCAGGCCGCCGCCGGTGAGCCGGGCCGCGGTGCCGCCGGTGGTGTGTTCGGCGGTGCGGTCCAGCGGCACCCGGGTGAGGATCTCCCGGTAGGCCTCCGGGTGGTGGACCAGCACCGTCCGGCCCAGCCGCAGCACGGGGCGGCGTCGGGTGGCCGCGAGCAGCGCGAACAGCACGGGGTGGCTGCGCAGGTAGACCGTGCGGTCGGCGGCGCGGGCGGTCAATCGGTGTGGTCGCCTCAACGTGCCCGCCCCGCCCGCCCGTTGGCCAGCCGCGAGGCGCAGTAGCGGGCGGCGGCCGCCCGGTCGGGCTTGCGGGAGCGGCCGGTGAGGGGGACGGCGCCGAGCAGCAGGGCGTCGGGGCGGGCGGAGCCCATCCGGGCCAGGGGGTCGCGCAGGGCGGTGCGCAGGCGGTGCGGGTCGGCGCCGGGGCGGGGCTGGACGAGGGCGATCAGGCGTTCGTCGCCGTCGGGGTCGGGAATGCCGACGAGCACGGCGAGTTCGACGTCCGGGAGGTGCAGCGAGGGCTCGTACAGGCCGGGGTAGATGTTCTCGGCGCGGCGCAGCACCATGTCCTTGAGCCGTCCGGCCAGCACGATTTGGCCGCGCGGATCGAGCGTCGCGCGGTCGCCGGTGCGCACCCACGGGTCGGGGTCCTCGCCGAGGTAGCGGTCGCGGGCGGCGGGGGCGGCGAGCAGCAGTTCGCCGTCGTCGGCGAGCCGGGTGCGGACGCCTGGGAGGGGGTGGCCGAGGAGGTCGCCGGGGCCGTGGTGGGCGCGCTTGTCGCTCTCCTCGACGGCTGCCGCGGGGAAGAGTTCGGTGAGCGCGTACACGCCCCAGGCCTCGGTGGCGCCCGCGTTCTTGGCGCGGCGCAGCAGGGCGGCGTCGGCGGGGGCGGAGCCGGTCCAGATGCGGCCGGTGAGGTGGGTGAGGGGTCGCAGCTGCGGGGGCGTCAGGTAGGTCTCGTCGGGGGCGAGGCGGTCGATCTGGCGTTGCAGAACGCGACTTCGGCGAGCGGGGAGGGCGACGGTGGCGCCCGCGGTGAGGGCGGGGATCAGGACGAAGGTGGTGCCGCCGAGCACGGTGCGGCCGGGGCGGGGGCGGACGAGGGCGTCGACGGCGCGCATCCCGGCGTCGAGTGAGGCCCGGGTGTGGACGACGGCGCGCGGGGCGGAGGTGGTGCCGGAGGTGAACACGATCACCGCGTCGCCGTCCCCGTCGTACGGGGCCGGGGGCGGCCCTGGGTGGTCGCCGAGGGCGCGGGCGCAGCCCGGGTGGCGGGGGCCGACGGTGGCCACGGGGGCGAGGGCGTGCAGCGGCGGCAGCTCCAGCCGGGCGCGGCGGGCCAGCGGCCGGGCCCAGCCGGCGACGGCCTGCGCGGCGGCGTCGGCCAGGATCAGCGCGGGCGGGGCGAGCGCGAGCCGGGATCGCAGTACGTCCGGCCCGGCGCCCGGGTCGAGGACGGCGACCCGCAGTCCGAGGCGGTGCGCGGCGAGCAGCACGGCCAGCCCGCGCGGCCCCGGGCGGACGGCGACTCCGAGGGTGTCGCCCGGCCGCAGTCCGTGCCGGTGGTGCAGGGCGGCGGCCAACTGACCGGTCGCGTCGGCCAGTTCGGTGCCGCGGGCGAGGACGCGCGGGGCGCCGCCGCGGGTCGTGCCGAGCAGGACCGGGCGGGAGCCGGCGTCGCGCAGGGTGCGGTCGAGCTGGTCGAGCATCGGAACTCCTTCGGCGGTGGGGGTCAGCGGACGTCGACCGAGCGGTGTCCGGCGCCGCGTTCGAGGTACCAGCGGGCGGTGCCGCGCAGGCCGTAGGCGCGGATCCGGCGGGTGGAGTTCTGCACCACCATGTCGGGGCGGTGCACGATCGCGGTACTGACCCGGCGGACCTGGTTGATGAAGGCGCGGTCGGTGGGGGACGGGCGCCGGGGCATGCCGCCGGACTCGAGGTAGAGCCCGGCGGTGATGGCCATGTTGTTGCCGGCGTGCATCCGGTACGGCGTCAGGTACCCGTGCCGGCGGCGGTGCGCGGGGCGGATCCGGCCGAAGAGCGCGCCGAGCGCGACCAGGACGCGGAACACGGTGCGCCCCACCGGGCCGTGCTCGTCGCGGCGGGCGGTGACCTTGCCGCAGACCAGGCCGCCGCAGCCGAGCATCCCGGCCCGGGCGGCCGCCGTCCAGCCGGGTTCGGGCAGGCAGTCGGCGTCGGTGCGGGCCAGCAGGGTGGCGCCGTGGTCGATGGCGTACCGGAAGCCGGTGTCGACCGCGTAGCCCACGCCCTTGGCCGGTTCGACCAACAGCCTTACCGGGAACGGGGCTTGATCGGCGAACGCCCGCACCTGCGCGCAGGTGTCGTCGGTGGAGCCGTTGTCGACCACCAGCAGGGTGAAGTCCAGGTCGCGCTGGCCGGCCAGGGCGCGCAGGGTGCCGCCGATCCTGGCCGCCTCCTGGTAGGCGGGGACGAGCACCCAGAGCGCCGTCACGACTTCTCCCAGACCATCGTCATCAGGCTGACCCCGCCGCCCAGGCCGACCATCAGGACCCGCTCACCAGGCTCCAACTCGCTGATTGTCCGGTCGAGTTGGACGCCGATGGTGGCCGAGGCCAGGTTGCCGAGCTCGGGCACGGTGACCACCAGCTTGTCGGCGGGCACCCCCGTCAGCTCCACGAACCGCTCCAGGTACGGCAGCGTGACCTGGTGCACCAGCACCCGGGCGTAGGCGTCCCAGCCGAAGCCGGTGCGGGTCGCCACCCGGGTCAGGATGTCCGCCCCGATCCGCTCGAAAACCCCGCGCAACTCCTTGCCGCCGCCCCGGAAGTAGCTCCACTCGTCGCCGCGCGGGTGCCGCGAGCCGCCGCCCGGGATGCCGCCGACCTCCCAGTGCTCGGACGCCGTCTCGGTCTCGATGTCGAGGATGCCGCCGCGCTCCACCCGCTCCACCACCACGGCCGCCCCGCCGTCGCCGAAGGTGTAGCCCGCGAAGCCGTCGCGGAACTCCGCCAGACCGGACGGGTCGCGGCGCATCGCCCGGCTCGGCGTCTCCCCCGTCACCACCAGCGCCCGGCGGGCCCGGCCGGCCAGGATCATCGCGCGGGCGGTGTCGATGCCGTTCAGGAAGCTGTTGCAGGCGTTGGAGACGTCCAACGCGTGGGCGCGGGAGCCGAGTTCGGCCTGCACCAGGTGCGCGGTGGCGGGCTCGCAGACGTCCCGCGAGGCGGACGCGAACAGCAGCAGGTCGACGTCCCCGGGCCCGATCCCGCGCGCCGCGAGCGCCCGGCGGGCCGCGCCCAGCCCGAGCGTGGAGGCGTACTCGTCGTCGCGCGCGAAGTGCCGGGTGCGGATGCCGGTCGCCTTCTCGAACATGCCGTCGGGCAGCGGCAGCCCGGCGCCGGCGGCCACCTCGCCCTGCAACTGCCGTGAGGTGACGGTCTGTTGGGGCAGGTACGAGCCGGTCGCGGTGATGCCGATACGAGGCAGGAGGTCCATGGCTCGATGCTGGCGCGGGCCCGGCGCGCGGGCGTGAGTACGGGTACTCACCCGGGGCTGAGATGTGTGGAGGGCGGGCATGGGGCCGCCCGGGGAGGTTGTTCCCTCGCCCGGGCGGAACTCAGCTGTCGCTGAGGTGAGTTACTTGCTGTCGGCCTCGATCGGGATGACCTGCGCCGGAGCGGCGGCGGCCGGGGCAGCGGCCTTGGCGGCCTCGCCGTTCTCAGCCGCCGGGGACATCGCCGTGAGCAGCTGGCGGGCCAGGCCGAGGCCGGTCCCGCCCATGGTGAGCGCCTTGGCGAACATCTCGGACATGCCCTCGGCGCCGTTCAGCAGCACCATGTGCTCGACGTTGCCGAACGCGTCCGCGCCGGCCCGGACGATGGCCGGCCAGTTCTCGGCGAGCTGCTGGGCGACCACCGCCTCCTGGTTCTCGGCCAGCGCCGCGGCGCGGGCCTTGATGCCCTCGGCCTCGGCCAGGCCCTGCGCCCGGGTGGCCTCCGCCTCGGCGAGACCCTTCGCCCGGGCCGCCTCCGCCTCGGCCAGACCCTTGGCGGCCTCGGCGGCGGCCTGCGCCTCACCGGTGGCCCGGGTGGCCTCGGCCGCGGCCAGACCGCGGGCCTTGGTGGCCTCGGCCTCGGCCGCGGCGGCGACCTTGACCCGGTTCGCCTCGGCGGCGGTCTTCAGCTCGGTCTCCCGGGACAGCGCCTCGGCGGCGGAGATCCGGGCATCACGGTCGGCCTCGGCCTTGGTGCGGGTCTCGTACGCGCGGGCGTCGGCCGGCTTGCGGACATCCGCCTGCAGCTGCTGCTCCTTGCGGTGCGCCTCCAGCTCGGCGACCTTGGTCTCCTGGACCACGACCTCCTGCCGGGCGGCGGCCTGCGCGAGCGGGCCGGCCTGCAGCGCACGGGCCGCGGCGGTGTCCATCTCGGCCTGGTAACCGGCCTGCTGGATACCGGAGTTGCGGGTTGCCTCGGCCTTGCGGGCGAACGCCTCCTGCTCGGCCTCGGTGGCCCGTCGGTCCGCCTCGGCGGCGGCGATCCGGGCGTCGCGCTGGACGGCCGCGGCGTGCGGCGCGGCCAGGTTGGTGATGTACCCGGTCGGGTCCAGGATCTCCTGGATCTGCAGCGAGTCGATGATCAGACCGAGCTTCTCCATCTCGATGCCCGAGGCGGAGCGGGTCTCACCGGTGAGCCGCTCGCGGTCGCGGATCATGTCCTCGACCGTCAGCCCACCGACGATGGACCGCAGGTGGCCGGCGAACACGTTGTGCACCCGCTGGCCCATCATCTTCTGCTGGTCCAGGAAACGCCGGGCGGCGTTGGCGATCGACACCGGGTCGTCGCCCACCTTGAAGATCACAACGCCCTTGACGTGCACGGGAATTCCCTGCGACGTCACGCACTCCACGTCCAGCGCGGCCTCGTTCAGGTCCAGCGAGAGCCGGCGCACCGCCTGGACGCCCGGCACCACGAAGGTGCCCCGCCCGGTCACCACGCGGAAGCCCAGACCCTCGCCGTGCTTGGAACCCGAGATCACCAGCGCCTCGTTGGGTTCCGCCACGCGCCACATCAGCTTGAAAAGAACGATCAGCAGAACGAGGCCTGCGACGGCGCCGCCTGCGATGCCGACCAACATCGGCAATCCCCCCTTAGGAGCACACCGGTCCCGTGCTGCGCTTGGGTCGTGCAGAACTGGCGCGGAAACCGGTGGCAGCCGCATTCTCCGCCGTTCCGGATCAGGGGGGAAGGGTCTGGACCGTGGGAACTCTCACTGTCTCAAAAGTGTTGCGGCAGGTTTGTGGAGGCCGTCTGACGTGCAATCAAAAGGGCTCCACGTACACCGTGCGTGGTGGCTGATATTCGACCACCACCACCATGGTGCCCGGCTGCAGCGGCTCGCCCGGTGTGGCGCGGTACGCCAGGAACGCCTCGGTGCCCAGCCGTTCGGGCACGTGCACCATCACCTCGCCGACCAGGCCCGCGCCGATCCGCCCTGTCACCCGCCCCGTCAGTCCGATCACCTGCACGATTCTCCCACCTCGTACGGGGCGTGAACAGCTCGGGCCCACGCGGGAGTTGCCCGCCGGGGGAGGCCCGGGCGCGGGAGTGCGCCCTGGACCGGCGCCGTGACGTGCCCTACGGTGAGGAACCGAACGCAGGCGGACGACGCCTGCGCGGAACGGGAGCTCGGAGCACCGGGCTGAGAGGGCGCTGACGGTACGCGGGCCCGCGTACCACCTGCTGCGCCGACCGCAGGAACCTGACCGGGTAATGCCGGCGTAGGGAGTTGAAGGTCCGATGACCGCATTTTCCGAGTACCCGTCTGCCCGCGAGTCGGCCGCCACCGGGTACCCCACCCCCGCCTGGCGCAAGGCCTACCGCCAAGGCAGCCGCCCCGACCTGCGGGTCCCCTACCGCGAGGTCCACCTCACCGACGGTCGCACCGTCCCGCTGTACGACACCTCCGGCCCGTACACCGACCCCGACCTGCCCACCGACGTCCGCCGCGGACTGCCCGCCCTGCGCGACGGATGGATCCGGCAGCGCGGCGACGTCGAGGAGTACCAGGGCCGCGAGGCCCGCCCCGAGGACGACGGCATCAAGCACACCGCGCCGCGCGGCGGCGACCTGCGCAACCTGGACGCCGTCTTCCCCGGCCGCCCACGCCGCCCGCTGCGCGCCAGGGACGGCGAAGCCGTCACTCAACTCGCGTACGCCAAGCGCGGGTTGATCACCCCCGAGATGGAGTTCGTGGCGCTCCGGGAAGGCCTCGAACCGGAGTTCGTCCGCGAGCAGGTGGCCCGCGGACGCGCCGTCATCCCGGTCAACGTGAACCACCCCGAGAGCGAACCGGCCATCATCGGCACCGACTTCCTGGTGAAGATCAACGCCAACATCGGGAACTCCGCCGTCACCTCCTCCATCGAGGAGGAGGTGGAGAAGATGACCTGGGCCACCCGCTGGGGCGCCGACACCGTCATGGACCTCTCCACCGGCCGCAACATCCACACCACCCGCGAGTGGATCCTGCGCAACTCCCCCGTCCCGATCGGCACCGTCCCGCTCTACCAGGCACTGGAGAAGGTCGACGGCCGGGCCGAGGAACTCAGCTGGGAGGTCTACCGGGACACCGTCCTCGAACAGTGCGAGCAGGGCGTCGACTACATGACCGTGCACGCCGGCGTCCTGCTCCGGTACGTGCCGCTCGCCGCCCGCCGCAAGACCGGCATCGTCTCGCGCGGCGGCTCCATCATGGCCGCCTGGTGCCTGGCCCACCACCAGGAGAACTTCCTCTACACGCACTTCGAGGAACTCTGCGACCTGCTGCGCGCCTACGACGTCACCTTCTCGCTCGGTGACGGCCTGCGGCCCGGCTCCATCGCCGACGCCAACGACGAGGCCCAGTTCGCCGAACTCACCACCCTCGGCGAGCTCGGCCGGATCGCCCGCGCCAAGGACGTCCAGGTGATGATCGAAGGCCCCGGACACGTCCCGATGCACAAGATCCGCGAGAACATGGACCTGCAGAAGGAGATCTGCGACGAGGCCCCGTTCTACACGCTCGGCCCGCTCACCACCGACGTCGCACCCGGCTACGACCACATCACCTCCGGCATCGGCGCCGCGATGATCGCCTGGTGGGGCACCGCGATGCTCTGCTACGTCACCCCCAAGGAACACCTCGGCCTGCCCAACCGCGACGACGTCAAGACCGGCGTCATCACCTACAAGATCGCCGCCCACGCCGCCGACCTCGCCAAGGGCCACCCCGGCGCCCAGGCCTGGGACGACGCCCTCTCCGACGCCCGCTTCGAATTCCGCTGGGAGGACCAGTTCAACCTGGCCCTCGACCCCGAGACCGCCCGCGAATTCCACGATGAGACCCTCCCCGCCGAGCCCGCCAAAACCGCGCACTTCTGCTCCATGTGCGGCCCGAAGTTCTGCTCGATGAAGATCAGCAAAACCATCAATGAGAAGTTCGGCGGCGGCGAGGCCTCGCGGGAGTACGACGAGGCCGCCGTCGAGGGCATGAAGGCCATGTCCGAGGAGTTCGCGGCCCAGGGCAACCGGGTCTACCTCCCCCTGGCCGACTGACGGCCGACACAGAACGGCGCCGCGCCGGGAGGCAGGAAGGGGTCTCCCGGCGCGGCGCTTTGCCTGTTGGCGGGACTTCTCAGGCGATGCCGTGCCCGTAGCGGGGGGTGGAGATCACCGGGACAGTCAGTCGGTGAAACATATCGACGTCCCGTCGGATACGGCATCCGATGCGATAGGCAGTGCTGGAGTCGGCGGGTGCACTGACCTTGCGACCGCTTCGAGGTCCATATTCGTCAGTGTGACGCAAACTTTTCGGAACCTACCTGCCCAACCAGCTCCGTCTGACATGCTGAGGGTCCATCGAGAGGGGCCGTCGCGATGCAGTGGAAGATCCACGGGGAACGTCCGATCTACGAGAACCCATGGGTGAACCTGTGGCTGGCTGATGTCGAGCAGCCCGACGGGCACCGGTGGGAACACCACGTGGTCAAGCTGCGGCACCTCGCGGTCGCCGCTTTGGTGAACGCTGAGAAGCAGGTGTTGATGATGTGGCGGCACCGCTTCATCACTGATTCGTGGGCCTGGGAGCTGCCCATGGGCCTGATCGAATCCGACGAGACACCCGCCGAGGCCGCCGCGCGTGAGGTGCTTGAGGAGACCGGCTGGAAGACCGGGGAGATCAAGCCGCTCATCTACGCCCAACCGGCGAACGGCATCACGGACTCCGAGCACTTCGTCTTCCGAGCCGACGCGGTCGAGTACGTGGGGCCGCCGACCGAGCGCAACGAGTCGGACCGCATCGAGTGGATTCCGCTGGCCGACCTGCGCGGCATGATCGACCGCCGCGAGATCGTCAGCAGCGGCACGCTGGTCGGCGTGCTCTACCTGCTGCTGGATGAGGCCGGCCTCTGACGTCACCGAGTCGCCAACGCGCCGATCCTGCGAACCAGCCCCGAGGTAATTGGCGCGCTCTGGTACGGGTGCAGTAGTTCGCTGAATTCCCGGAGGTGGGCGAGCACCCTGGGCGACTCCACAGCCGCCGCGAGATTGAGTGCCTCCGTTGCCGTCGCGCAAGCTAACTCGACTTCATGACGCTGGAGTTGAGTGCGGGCGAGCCAGAATGAGTGGAAGGCGCGCCCCCGGTGGTTGGTTGCTGCCTCCCCCTGTAGGGCCTCGGCGATGAGTGGTTCGGCGGCCTCGGCGTCGCCCAACTGCCCGAGGGCGATGCCGGTGTCAACGGTCAGTTTGGTGCGGTCGAAGTACTGGACCCACGCCGGATCGTCGTCCGTCGGGTCGATCCGCTCGAACTGGCGCAGTGCCTCGTTGATCGCACGGTGCGTTGCCTCCTGGTCGTGCTCGGTGGCGTGGCCGAACGCCTCGCGCATGGACAGCATCGCCATCAACCTGGGAGTGCCACCGGAGAGGCGGGCGCTGTCCTGGGCAGCCCGAGCGAGCGTGATGGCCTCCCTCGCCTGGTCCTGGTAGGTCGCCTGGAGGCTGAGGCAGGCCAGGACGTTGGCGACGAACGGGCGGTCGTCGATCTCGCGCGCCAGGCGGAGTGCCTCGACGAAGTACCCCCGAGCGGTGCTGTACTGCCGTGCGTCGAAGTAGGTCCAGCCGGTCAGTCGTGCGAGTTCGGCTGCGATGCCGTGGAGGCTTCGCCGGAAGTTGGGTTCGGCGGTGTCGTGCAGTATGCCTTTTACGTGCCTGAGTTGGCCGATCACCGCTGGCCGGAGGGCTTCGCCGCCGTGCTCGTCGTCGCGTCGCCAATAGTCCTCGATCGACGCTTGCAGTGAGCGCAGGACGGTGGGCGTGACTCTGGTACCGGCTGCGATGGCGAGGATCTCGTCCAACCCGGTGCTGGGCGGCGGGGATTCCGAGGGTAAGGAGTCTGCTGCCTGCCGGGGGATCGGGGCCGGTTGGCCCGCGGGGGGAGCCGCGGGGAGTTCCCAGCTCCGAGCGGCGAGGCCGAGCAGGTGCCCCGGAATCATCAGGCCGTCTGCGATGCGCTCGATCACGGTGATGTTGGTGATCTTCGGCTTGCCGTTCATGACCTCGCCCACCCTGCTGGGCGTCAGCTCGCATGCCCGCGCGATGCGTGAGGCATGGAACCCGCCTTTGCGCTTGGCGAGTTGGAAGATCAGCGCGAAGTCTCGCGCGGCACAGGCCGCGACCATCTCAGGATCGGCAAGTAGTCGGCTTGGCAGCCCTGGTGACGCCGTGGAGTCGGTCATGTCCGGCACCCCCACCACCGGGTTGATCATCGCTCAGTGTCACGTGGGATAACAGACCGCGAGTCTACCCATGGTGGGTACACACGCTGGCCTTAATCGGGAACGGGCTGCCCGGCAATCCTGTGAGTCCACCGGGAAAGCCCGGGGCACTCGACCAGTAGGAAGGCGGCCCGTGCGCATGAGCCTCACCGACACTGCCGTGTTCCCCACCCCTCAGGGCTGGGATGTCGAGCCCGATCCTGCCGCTGTCCCGCACGCTCGTCACTTGATCAGGAAGATCGCCGAGTCCTGGCAAGTCCCGCTGTCGGACGGCGCGTTGCGGGACGTCGAGCTGTGCGCGGACGAGCTGCTGACGAACGCCATCGAGCACACCAAGGCTCGATGCCGGGTGACCGTCAGGTGGACCGGTGAACGCCTGCGGGTGGAGGTCGAGGATTCGGGCTTGCGTCTCCCCGGCCGAGAGGCCGCCGAGGACACGGTCACCGGTGGCCGTGGGCTCCTCTTGGTTGCGGGGCTCGCGCACTCCTGGGACTGGTACCCGGCCGGGATCGGCAAAGTCGTGTGGTTCGAGGTCGCGGCCGACCAGTTGGTGACGGGGGACAGGCGTCTCGCGGTCCTCGTCAACGCCGCCCAGGTCCGCGCCACGCCGCTCGTCCGAACCTGATCGTTCCGCCCTGGTGGCTGCTGCCACCTCCCAATTCTCCCGCCGGAACCCCGGCGGGACTGTCCCAACAGAGAGGAACACGTCATGGTGCAGGACACCCCGGCGGCCCCGGCCGCTGAGGGCGGCCTCGTGGTCGCCGCTCGGAAGATCACCGCTGCGCGGGCCCGTACCGAGCAGCCGTCCGACGTCAGCAGCGGCCGTTCCGACGGCAACGACTGATAAGGCCGCCCACGATGCGTGACGCTGCTTCGTGGGCGGCGCGTCTGGGCGGGGACACGTTCCTCGCCCAGACGCTCAACCGCTCCTACGCCGTCTTCCCCGGGGAGGCCGCCGACATCGCCGGCCTCCTGTCCTGGGACGACCTGAACAACATCCTCGCCACCCAGCGGTTGGAGCCCCCGCGACTCCGACTGTCCATGGACGGCGAGATGCTGCCCCTGCACCGGTACGCGCTCCCGGTCACCACCCGGCGCTCCGTGACCTGGCACCGCATCCAACCGGCCGAGCTGCACGCCCGGTTGGCCGAAGGCGCCTCGCTCGTCCTCGACTCGATCGAGAAGATCCACCCCCCGATCGGGACCGCCGCCGAGGCCCTGGAACGGTTCCTCGGCACGCTGGTGCAGGTCAACGCCTACGCCTCGTGGACCGAACGGGAAGGCTTCGGTACCCATTGGGACGACCACGACGTGGTGGTGGTCCAGATGTACGGGGCCAAGCGGTGGAAGCTGTACGGGCCGACTCGGACCGCGCCGACCTTCCGGGACGTGGAGTCCCCGGAGCCACCGGAGGGAGATCCGGTCGTTGACCTCGTTCTGCACCCCGGTGACGTCCTCTACCTGCCCCGTGGTTGGTGGCATGCGGTCACGGCAGATCAGGGAACGGCTTCGCTGCACCTCACCTTCGGCTTGGTGACCCATACGGGGGCGGACCTGCTGACCTGGGTGGTGGATCAGCTGCGGTCCCGTCTTGCGCTGCGGCTCGATGTTCCCCGGTTCGCCTCGCCGGGTGAGCAGGCGGCCTTCGTGGACTGCCTGCGCTCGGAGATGCTGGCCGAACTGACCGATCCAGGGCTGGTGAGCCGGTGGGCTGAGTCGGTGGACACCACCCACTACGGTCGCGCGGCCACCTCGTTGCCGTACGTCGAGGGTGTGCCGGACCGCGCCGACGTGATGGTTCGGCTGACGCTCCCCGCGCGAAGCTCACTGAGAACGTCGCCCAGGGCACGGTCACGCTCGCGGCAGCCGGAACCGCGTGGGACTTTGCCGGGCAGGCGGCTCCGATGCTCCGTGCCCTGCTGAGCGGCAAGCCCGCCGCGCTCGGCGTCCTGGCGGAGGCGGCGGGCTTGGAGGTCAAGGACGTGGCTTCGACTCTCTCGGTCCTCATCGAGGGCCAGGCCGCCTCAGTCGTCTGGGCGGCGCTGTGACGGCGGCGCTCGGGCTGGGCACGTACCGGGTTCGCACTGGTCGCCAGGCGGCGCACACTGCCCTCGGGGCCGGAGCGCTGTGGGTCGATACGGCTCCCAACTACGGCCACGGACAGGCCCATCTCGATCTCGCCCCCGTGCTCGCCGAGTACCCGGATGCTCTGGTGGCGACCAAGACCGGGTTCCACAACGGAGCCCAGCGGCGTGCCGCTGTCGAGGCTGGCCAACTGACCGAGGCAACAGCCGTCCACGGACACAGCCTCTTCCCGGCCTTCGTGAGGTGGCAGACGGAGGACTCCCTCCGTACGCTCGGGCGGGCGGACATCGTGTTCGTCCACAATCCGGAGCACGCCGTGCGCCGACTCGGGAAGGGCGCGGCTCTTCGCCAACTGAGGCAGTGTTTCGTCGAGTTGGAGTACATCGCTGACAGCGGGCGCATCGGTGGTTACGGGGTAGCGACCTGGTCGGGGCTGAACGACGGCACGTTCTCGGTCCCTGGGCTGCTGGCGCTCGCCCAGGAAGCGGCCGGATCGCCGCACCACCACTTCAACGCCATCCAACTGCCGGTCAGTCTCGTCATGGCTGACCCGATCGCGGAAGCGCTCGACGGCGCCGGGCCGCTGGCAGAGGCCCACGCGGCCGGGGTGACCACCTTCGGGTCCGCCCCGCTGCACGGCGGGGAACTGCCTGCGCTGATGACCCCCGAACTGGTGAACCTCATCAGGCCGGGCCTGACTGCCCCGGCCGCTGCCGTGCTCGTCGCCGCGTCCTGCCCCGGCCTGGATGTGGTGCTCCTCTCGGCGAGCACAGCTGCGCACTGGGACGATGCGGCCAAGGCGCTGGCAGAGCCGCTGCCCGTTGACCGAGTCAGGAGCGTGATCGATGCACTCGCCACCGGATGAGGAGACCAGAGTCCGGATGGAGGCCGTACACAAGACGGCGGCCAAGTACCTCGGGCTGACCTGTACCGGCGGTCCGGTCTGGGGGTTCCAGGGATGCACGCTCAGCCGGCAGGCCGGAGACCGCTGGCTCCGGGTCTCGGCCACGGCAGCAGCGAACTTCGGGCGGAAGGAGGGGGAGGGCATTGTCGGGGCCTCGGTGCGCGTGCCGGACGACGTGCCGCGACCGAAGCTGCACGACGTGCTCGACTGGACGGAGGGCAGTTACGCATACGCGGCCGACGTCCTCGACTTCATCCCGCACCCGGTGGTCTCGCCCCACCGCCCGGACCTGGACCAGGACCCCGGCCTGTCCGACGAGTGGTGGAGCACTCTGCGTCGTGCTCTCGCGCGACTGGGCCAGGCGACCGGGGTACGGACGACGATCCGGGACAGCTGGATCGAGAAGGCGTTCCCGCAGTTCCTCGGGATTCCCGGTCCGGGGAAGGTGGAGCGGACCACCGGCCACGGTGACCTGCACTGGGGCAACATCACGGCCCCGCTGGTGATCCTCGACTGGGAGCGGTGGGGCCTGGTCCCGGTCGGCTACGACGCCGGTCTCCTGCACGCCAACAGCCTGCTGGTCCCGGACGTGGCTGCCCGGGTCCGAGCCGAGTTTGCCCCGGTGCTCGACACTCCCGTCGGCCGCATCGGCGAACTCGCAGCCCTGGCCGAGATGCTGCAAGCAGTAGCTCGCGGTTGGTACCCCGAACTGGCGCCACACCTCGGGGCCCGAGCCACCGAACTCACGGGCGTGAAGCCCCCGGCGCCCATCACGTCCGAGATCTTGGCCTGAGAGCCAAGCCTGTAGTGCCCCTGCACCCTGCTGGTGCTGGGGCACTCGGCGCTTCCGAGCACCACACCGCCCGCGTGGGGCCGTCCATAGCGGAGTGCGAGACAGGAGCGGCGGGCGGCAACGCGGCGGCGCGCGGCTCCGCGTTCCGGGAGCGCCTCGGCGGCCCGTGCGACCCGTCGGAGCCGGCCACGGGCAAATCTTCCGATCGACCTGTAAGAAGGGCGGGCCGAATCGCACAGACAGGGCATCAAATGCCTAACTGGGGAGCGCGGGTGAGCGGTGATGCGGAGGAGTTCCGTGCGCTGTACACGGCCCACTACGTGGCGGTGCTGCGGTATGCCTGGCGAAGGGTCGGAGCCGAAGCCGCCCCCGACATAGCCGGTGAGGTGTTCGCCGCCGTATGGCAAGGGTTCGACCGAGTGCCCCGGGGCCGGCCGTTGCCCTGGTTGTACGCGATCGCCCGCAACATGGTGGCCGGCCATCACCGCGCCCGGGCGCGCGCCGACCACTTGCACGCCCTGGCCACCGCCGCCGATGACCTGTCGGCGCGTGACGTGGGGGTCCAGGTTTCCGAACAGGACGCGGTCCGCCGGGGTTGGGCCGCGCTCAGCGAGAACGATCGGGAACTGCTGGCGCTGATCGGCTGGGAAGGGCTGTCCATCACCGAGGCGGCAGCCGCCCTCGGGTGCTCCCCCGCCACCTGCTCGGTGCGGCTGCACCGTGCCCGTGCGCGGCTGCGCCGCCGGCTCGCCCAGCAACCCGTTGTGAGCGACCACGACAAGGAGGACATGCCATGCGTGTGACCCGAGAGGTGCGGAGCCTCATGCGGCCGGCAGACCCGGCCGGGACCGAAGTGGACCTGGAGCGGGCCGAACGGGAGCTTCGACGCATCACGGCCCACCCCCCGCTCTTCACGGGTGTGCCCCGCAGGACCGCCCGACGGCCCCGCCGACTGGTGATCACGGCTCCGCTTCTCGCGGCCGCCGTGGTCGCGGCAGTCATCGTCGTCGGCACCGACCCCGACGAGACCGGGCGCGCACCTGTCGTCGCTCTCCACACCGGCACGACCGCCGACGCGATCGGCCTGCTGGACCGGATCTCCTACGCGGCCGCCGAGAAGCCCGACCTGTCGGTCGGGGACGGGAAGTACGTCTACGTCGAGAGCAAGGTCGCCTTCACGAGGACCAGCGGTGGACCGGGCACCGGTTCCCCGTGGGCGTGGTCGATGCAGCAGCCGCACACCCGCCGGGTCTGGTCGTCCGTCGACGGGAGCCGGCCCGGACTGCTCCGTGAGGACGTGCCGAAGAGCCTGTGGGACAAGATGCTCCACGGCGACGGCCGGCACGACCTCGCGCCGAACCCTGCGCCGAGTGTGAACGCGCCCACCTACCGCTACCTCGAATCGCTGCCGACGGATCCGACGGCCCTCCTGCAGCGCATCCACGCGGAGACCGGCGGCATGGGCACAAGCCCTGATCAGGAGGCGTTCACGGCGATCGGCGACCTGGCGAGCGAGTCCCTGCTCCCCCCGAAGCTCGCCGCCGCCCTGTACCGGGCGGCACAGCAGATCCCGGGCGTGGTGCTCGCCACGGACGTGGCGGATGCCCTCGGCCGTCACGGCGTCGCCGTAGCCCGCCTGGACCCGGTGACCGGCAGCCGGACGGAATGGATCTTCGACGAAACCACTCTGGACTTCCTCGGCGAGAGGAGCGTGCAGGTGAACCGGACCGCGGACAGCCCGGAGCCCGGCACCCTGCTGGCCACCACAGCCGTGCAGACCCGCGCCGTGGTCGACCGGGCCGGGACCACCCCGGCGGCCGAGGCCAGCTGAGGGCGAGCGCCGTCCCGTCCAACGCGGGACGGCGCTCGGCCCCGGAGCCGCGCGGTGGCCCAGCGCCCTATGCTCGGCCCGTGACGCTCTACTTCGACCCGGGGCCGCTGCTCGGCGAGGACCGCGAGGTGTTCCGCGGCCGCTGGGAGGACCGCCTCTGGCTGAACGTTCCCGGGCCCTTCTACGGAGGCGAGACCGACACCTGCCGGACGGGCCGGTTCTCCGCGCCCCAGCACGTCCTCTACGGGGGCAAGTACCTGAGCGAGTACGTCTACCGCCAGCCCCGGATCCCGGCGGAGGTCGCCCGGCTGGTCGAAGCCGCCGACTGTGACCCGTTCCTCGGCTACGGCTGCGACGGCGACGCGCACTGGACACCGGAGACGGTCCGGGAGTGGTGGCGCGACCGCGGCCGGATCTCGCAGTACCTCGCCGACCACGACTGGGACGGCATCGACTGGGCCGGGCAGGGAGTGACCGCTGCCGTTCGGGACTACGAGACCTACCTGGCCGGCAGCCTCGCGACGGACCTGCGGATCTACCTCCACTGGCTGGAGGAAGGCAGGTCTCCCGCCCCCGGCGAGCGGCTGCCCGAGCTGTAGCCGACAGCACCCCGAGGCGTGGCGTCACTTCCCGCTGTCGCCGAAGACCATGCGGTGGCCGCGGGCCGTGTCCATGTACTCGCGGACGCGGTGGATCAGGCCGTCGCGGAGTTCGAAGACCAGGCAGTAGTCGTTGGCGTAGTGGTTGCCGTTGGCGAGCGTCGCGGTCATGGTCTCCTCGACGACGACCCGGTCGCCGTCCGCGTGGAACCCGCGGAACGCGACGTCCACGTCCCGGACGAACAGGCGGCCGAAGTCCTCGGCGAGGAACCGGGCGATCGCCGCCCTGCCGATCATGTGGCTGGGGCAGTCGAGTGCGACGGCCGTCGCGTTCCCGGCCGGCGCCAGCCACTCGGCGTCCTCGGTGAAGACGGCGGAGATCTGCTGCGCGTCGTGGCTGGCGAACGCCTTCCACGCGTGCTGAACGATGTCGCGGTTACGTTGAGACATGACCGCGAGGCTAGGCGGCCGCGCGGCGCGCGACCGGCGGATTTCGGACGTGGTCACCCGGCGGGCAGGGCCGGTGTCTCGCTGCCCAACTGCCCTGCCATCATGGGCGGATGCTGCGCACCGAAGCGGACCTGATCGCTCTTCTCCGCCGGCTGGACGCCCCGGAGTCGCCGGAGTTCCCGCCCGGCTACGACCACAGGGCGACCAGGGCGCTCTTCGACCGCCTGGTGGAGCGGCTGGAAGCCGACTTCGCCACCCCGTGCTGGGCCGACCGGCACGTGCAGGACGCCAGTCTGCACGGAAGGGTGGAGATACCGGCGAGTGCGACCAAGCTCGGCGAGCAGATCGTCGTCTCGGTGAGCAACTTCGGATCGATGGCGGTGATCGCTGCCGAGAACCCCGGCGTCCACACCGACACCGCCGAGGCAGTCGAGGAGGGAGCGCTCGCCCCCGCCGACCTGGAAGCGGTCGAACGGGCGCTCACCGAACTCGGTTACGTCGTACTCCCGGAGGAACTGCTCACGCGACCGTACGACGGGGTGAACGAGGGATTCGCTTCGTACTACGGGGACGGTCTCCCCTGTGAGTGGTGGATCCGCTACTTCGACTACCTCTGACCGTGCTCGGCGGCCCGGGGACTCGTCGGCCGTCGCAGGGCCGACCGGCCGGTAGCGTGGTGACGGCTCGCGATGCGCACTCCTGGAGGACAGATGAACCCCGACCATCTCGCCTTGATCGATGAGTTCCGCAGGTCGGCGCCGTCCAACTTCAAGATCGAGTTCTCGGGTGACGTCATCATCATGCAGGCGTCACCCTCTGCGATCCACGAGCGGAACCTCGCCGTCGTCCGCCGCCAGTTCGAGGCACACGCGCCGGTCGGGTACCTCTCCACCGGGAACATGGACCTGGTGTCGCCCCAGGTGACCAAGCTGCGGAACCCGGACCTGACGTACCTTCCGGAGGCCGCCATGGCCACCACGGCGAACCAGGTTCCGGCCGACCTCGCCCTCATCGCGGTGGAGATCGTCTCGCCGTCGAACCCGGAGAACGACTGGGTCGGGAAACTCCGCGACTATCCGCTGATGCAGATTCCGATGTACCTGCTGGTGGACGCCTCACAGAAGACTGTCACCCTCTTCCGCGAACCCGAGGCCGGCCGCTACCGGATGCGGGAGGACGCCGCCTTCGGCGAAACCGTCCACATTCCCACACCCTTCGGTTTCACCCTCGACACCACCGTCCTGCTGCCGTACTGAGGCCCGTTGCACCCCATGGTGTTATCTGCATTCTGCAGACATCCGAACTAGAATGCAGGCATGACAGCCCTCACGATCCGGGATGTCCCGGACGACCAGATCCAGACCCTGAAGGTTCGTGCGGCCCAGGCCGGGAAGTCGCTCCAGGCCTACATGCAGGAGCTGATCGCCCGAGAGGCGTCCAAGCCGACCATGGCCGAGATGATGGAGCGCCTGAACCGGGAGACCACCGCCGACGTCAGCGCCGCGGATGTCCTCGCCGTGATCGATGAGGGGCGGGTCGGGCGTTGATCGTCATTGACTGCTCCGCTCTGGTCGTGGTTCTGACAGCCCACGGCCCCGATGGCGAACTTGTCCGCGGCCGGGTGGCATCAGCTGCGGAGGTATACGCGCCGACCCTGCTGGACTACGAGATCCAGTCGGCCCTGCTCGGCATGCAGCGAGGCGGCAAGCTGACCGAGAGGGAGACGGAGAGGGCTGTTGCCGCGTACCGGATGCTTCCTCTCGTCAAGCGGGAGACGCTGCCCTTCTGGGACCGGGTGAGGAAGCTGCACGCCAACCTCAGCGCCTACGACTCGCAATACGTCGCCCTGGCGGAAGCCCTGGGCGTGCCCTTGATCACCTGTGACGCCAGGATCGGCCGCAGCGGTGCTGCGAAGTGCGAGATCGAGGTCTACGGCTAGGACCATCGTCACCGATGGGTGGCGGCAGGCCCCGGCAGCTCGCGTCGGGTGCGCAGCGGGGAGCGGAAGACCGGGACCCAGACGGTGGCCAGCACCGCCGTCGCGAGCCACAACGCCGTTCGGACGGAGGCGAGTTCGGCCAACAGGCCGGCCAGCGCGGCGCCGAGGGCGAGGGAACCGGTGAGCAGGACGCGCATGGTGGCGTTCATCCGGCCGAGCAGGTGGTCCGGGGTCACGCTCTGACGGAAGCTCACCGTGATCACGTTGTCGATGCCGATCTTGCAGGTGATGACCAGCCAGGCACCGGTCGCGAGCCAGAGCGCGGCGCCCCGTCCGGCCAGCGCCGGCAGCACTCCGCACGGCGCGACCGCCAGGCCCATCAGCCACAGCACCCGTCCCGCCCCGAGGCGGCGGGCCAGCCGGCGGGCCGCGACCGAACCGATGAACACGCCGAGCCCGCCGACCGCGAAGAACAGGCCGACGACACCGGCGGACAGCCCGAGTTCATCGACGAACAGCACCGGCAGCATCGTCTGGTACAGCTGGATCGACAGGTTCGTACCGGCCCCGGCGAGCGCCACGGCCCGCAGGACCGGGTGGCCGAACACGAAACGCAGGCCCTCGCGGATCTCACCGCCGAGCCGCCCGTCGCGCCGCTCCCGGGGGGACGGCTCCGGCCGCCGGATCCGCAGCAGCAGGAGCGCCGAGACCAGGTAGCTCGCCATGTCCACCACGATCACCACCGGGGCGGACAGCGCCGCCACCAGGAAGCCGCCCGCGCTGCGCCCGCCGATCTGGGTGAGGGCGTCCACCGTCACCAGATGGGCGTTGGCCTCGGTGAGCCGGTGGCGGCCGACCAGTTCGGGCAGTTGGCTCAGCGAGGCCACGTCGAAGAACACCGTGGCCGCGCCGGACAGCAGGACCACCGCGTACAGCTGATGGATCGTCAAGCATCCGAACAGCCAGGCGAGCGGTACCGATCCGAGCAGCGCGGCCCTGGCCAGATCGGCGGCGATCATCGTGGGCCGCTTGCGGATCCGGTCCACCCAGGCCCCGGCCGGCAGGCCGATCAGCAGGAACGCGAGGGTGCTCAGCGTCGCCAGCAGCCCGACCTGTCCGGGGGAGCTGTGCAGCGCCAGCAGGGCGGTCAGGGGGATTGCCAGCGAACTCACCGCGGTGCCGAGCTTGCTCGCCACCGCGGCGCCGAGGAGCAGCCGGAAGCCGGGGTTTCGCAGGGCCGACGGATCCGGGTCGGACGGCGGGGCGGTCGGCGCGGGGCCGAGGCGGGAGCTGGTCATGGAGCGAGGTTCCCGGCGGGGCCGGGCGGCGGGCGAGGAATTTAGGCTGCACTGAATCCTGCGGGGCCGACGACCGCGACCACCACCGCAGCCATGACCTGCCACCGCGAAAGGGCGCGCACATGCTGGATGTGACCTTCTCCGTCCGCGACCTGGCCCGTACCCGGTTCGCCCTCTCGCCGCTGTGGGAAGTGGTGGCCGGCGTAAGGGTGTTGAAGCATCCCGCCGAACACCCGTTGCACCGCCCGTGGAGCACCCGGGCGCACCGCCGCCTCGCCGATTCCGGGCTGGACTGGCGCCTGCTCGCCGACCTGGTGCCCGACCCGCCCCGGCTGATCCCGGCCTTCCTCGCGCCGCCGCCCACCACCTCCGTCCCCGACCTGCGGCTCGAGCTCTCCGTCCTGCGTGCCACCCCGCCCGAACTGGTCCACTCGGGCCTCGACGGCCCGCGCGCGCCGCGCTCGGAACGGATCGACCGGCTGCGGGCCGAACCGCGGCGCGGACTGGCCGAACTCGCCGAACTGATCGACGCCTACTGGGAGATCGCCCTCGCGCCGCACTGGCCCCGGATCCGCTCGCTGCTCGAGGGCGACATCCTGCACCGCGCCCGGCTGTTCGCCGAACACGGCGCGGACCGGCTGCTGGGCGACCTCGGGACGGACATCACCTGGGACGAGAACACCCTCTACGTCGGCCACCGTCACACCCGGGGCACCGGCCACCTCGCCGGACGCGGCCTGCTGCTCGTCCCGTCGGTGTTCGTCTGGCCCCGGGTGTTCTCGCTCATCACCCCGAACTGGCAACCGACCCTGCGCTATCCCCCGCGCGCCGTGGCCACCCTCTGGGAGCGCCGCACCGCCCTCCCCGACCCCCTCGCCGCCGTGCTCGGCCCGACCCGCGCCCGCCTCCTCGCCGAACTCGACACCCCGGCCTCCACCACCGCCCTCGCCGACCGCACCGCCCTCACCCCCGGTGCCGTCTCCCAGCACCTCACCGCCCTCCGGAACGCCGGCCTGCTCGCCGCCCACCGCACCGGCCGCTACGTGCTGTACAGCCGCACCGAAGCGGCGGAAATCCTGCTGGCCGCGGCGGCAGGCGGTCCGGGTCGGGGCACTTCCCTTTGACCGGCCCTCGGCGGGCGCGGCATCGCTGTATTCAAGGTTGATGTCGGCCTTGCCGAGGCCCGGGCGATCGCGGCGGTGCTGCTGGGCGAACCGGCCGCCGCCCGCCTCTGATCCCGGCCGCTCCGGTCAGCCCCCGTCCCGCTCGGGGGCCTCGGTCTCGCCGCGGTCGCCCGTCAGACCGCCCGGTCCGGGGCTGGTGAAGTCGGGCGAGGTGTAGCGCGGTCGGCCGTCCGCGTCCGCGAGGCGCTCGGGTCCGGGGCTGGTGAACCGCGGTCCGTCGCCGCGTTTGCGCCCTTGATCGTCCGTCAGGCCCTCCGGTCCGGGGCTGGCGAAGTCGGGGCTGCTGTGGCCCGGCCCGGTGAATCCGGCCGGACGCGGTGCTCCCTGATCGCCCGTCAGGCCGCGCCGTCCGGGGCTGGTGAAGTCGGGCGCGGTGTAGCGCGGGCCGTCGGGGCGCGGCCGGCCGTCGGCGTCGGTGAGCTGCTCGGGTCCGGGGCTGGTGAAGCGCGGTCCGTCGGTGCGCTTGCGCCCCTGGTCGTCGGTGAGGCCCTCCGGGCCGGGGCTGGTGAAGTCGGGGCTGCTGTGCCCAGGGCCCGTGAACCCGGCTGGGCGCGGCCGTCGCTGATCGTCCGTCAGCCCTTCGGGCCCGGGGCTGGTGAAGCCCGGGCTGCCGTACCCGGCCCGGCTGTAGCCGGGGCTGAGCAGGTCGGGCGGCGCGGTCCGGGCGCGCGGGACGCCGGTGTCGGGCGTCGCGAGGTGGTGGGCGAGCAGCCAGGGCAGCAGGGCGCGGTCGCGCAGCGCGGTGTGCCAGGCGGCCCGGGCCGCGGCCAGCTCGGCCTGCTGGTACGGGTCGGCGCCGAGGGCCCGGGTGGCGCCGCGGCGCGCGGTGAGGACCAGCCCGGCGCCGCCGATCAGCAGCGCGGCGGCGGCGATGGCCAGCGCGAGCAGCCCGGCGGTGACGGCGGCGCGTCCGAACGCCAGCCCGGGCGCGGTGACCCGCAGCAGCCAGCCGAGTACCAGCAGGATCAGCCCGGTCGACCCGGCCAGCAGCGGCGTCAGCACCGTCAGCGCGGGGAGCAGCCCGGCGCCGACGATTGGTGGCGCGCTGTCCGGGCGCTGCTCGGCGGCCGCGGCGGCGGCGCGCAGTTCCAGGTAGCGGGCGTACTCGGCGGCGGCGGGCGCGGCGACGGTCTCGGCGTCCGCGAGGGCCCTGGTGTAGAGCTGTTCGGTGTTGAGGTGCACGCCGGGCTCGGCCAGGGCCTGCCGGACGGCGGGGTCGCGCAGCGCTTCGTCGAGCAGCCGGCCGAAGTCGGCGCGGTCCTCGGCGAGCAGGCGCGGCGGGTGGCTCATGGGTACCCCGTTCCGCGAGGTGGACGGAAGGTCACTGGCCTCGATGGTAGGCGTGCGCGGGAGCGCGCCGACAGGCTCTTTCCGGAACTTCGGCGCGCCCAGTTCCCTTGCGCCATCGAGCAGTTGTTCAGTTCAGCGGCAGTTGTGCGACCAGCAGCCGGCCGTCCATGGTGACGCCGCCGTCCATCGCGATGGCCAGTTCGTCGGCGTAGATGTACGGGCCGGGCACGTGCGGCGGGACGCCGTCCTCGGGGTGGTCGCCGGTCAGGTAGGGGATCGGGCTGTGGCCGTGCACCACCCGGTAGCCGCCGTACATGGCGAGCAGTTCCTGCGCGGCCATGGTGCCGGCCTGGCCGCGGAACGCGAACCGCTTGGTGAACTTGCGGAAGGCGTCCCACCATTCGTCGATGCCCTCGTCGGCGAGCAGCGCGTGCACGGCGTCGTTGACGTCGGCGATGGTCTCGCCGTACTCCAGGTACGCGGTGGTGTCGGAGTGCAGCAGCAGGTGGCCGTCCTCCAGCGCCATCGCGGGCAGCCGGGACAGCCAGCTGATGTGGTGCGGCTGCAGGCGCTCCAGGTCGTGCTGCTGGCCGCCGTTGAGCCGCCAGGCGGCGAGGAACGAGGCGGTGCCGGCGGTGGACTGGACGGCCTCGTCGCCGTAGCGGGCGGCGCCCAGGAAGAGCAGTTCGTGATTGCCCATCAGGGCCCGGCAGTAGCCGCCGGCCGCGGCCGCCTCGGCGGCCAGCTGCATCACCAGGTCGATGACGCCGATGCCGTCCGGGCCGCGGTCGGTGAAGTCGCCGAGGAACCAGATCCGGGAGCGCCCGGCCGACCAGTGGCCGTCGGCGTCGATCAGGCCCTGCTGGTGCAGCGCGGCGAGCAGTTCGTCGAGGTAGCCGTGCACGTCGCCGATGACGAACAGCGGGCCGGGGCCCTCGCCGGGTTCGGGCTGCGGGTACGGGAAGTGCACCTCGACGGGGGGCACCGCCTCGATCGGCGGGCCGAGTTCGATGGTCGGCGGGTCCTCGTGCGCGTAGTGCCCGGGTGCCTGCGGGGCGGCTTCGCCGAACTGCCCGGCGGGGGCCCAGTGCTGCTCCAGGTAGTGGGCGCCGCCGTAGGTGCTGTGGGTGTCCTCGTACTGGTAGCCGGCGGGTTCGGCCGGCTCGAACCAGGAGCCTTGGGGGAGCACGTCGAGGTCCTGGCGGGAGCGGATGCCCGAGTGCGGGTGCTCGGGTTCGCGGAAGAGGTCCTCGGGTGTCATTCGCCCATCATAGGAAGCGCACTCTCCCGCCGTCCTCACCTGGTCGGTATCCGTTTTCCCGGTTGACCCGCCGGGCGGCGGGCCGGCCGCCCGGTCTGCCCCGGTCCGGGATGGTCCGGACCGCCGGCCGACGCGGGCGGCGCGCGCTCACACCTCGCCCGGCGGGCGGGGCGGACTCACCGTGGTGCGCGGGCTGCGGCGCTGCGAGGAGGCGCGCACGATCAGCTCGGTGGGCATCAGGGTGCCGGGCGGCGGGCCCGTCCCGGCGGTGCGGTAGCGCGGCGGGAACAGCCGCCCGGGGACGGAGCCCGATCCCGCGTCGACTCCTTCGATCGCGTCGATCAACAGGTTGACCACGGTGGTGCCGATCCGACGGGGCTTCAACGACAGGGTGGTGATCGGCGGTTCGGTGTTGGCGTACACGTCGGACTCCGAGCAGCACACCAGCAGCAGGTCGTCCGGGACCCGCAGTCCGTAGCGGCGGGCGGCGGCCAGCAGGTCGGTGCCGTTCGGGTCGAACAGTCCGTACACCGCGTCCGGGCGGTCCGGGCGGGCCAGCAGCCGGTCGGCGGCGACCGCCCCGGCGGCCGGGTCGTGCGCCGGGTACGCCTCGTACACCGGCTCCTGGCCGACCCGGTCGCACCAGGCGAGGTACGCCTCGGTGGACAGCCGGGTGTAGGTGTCGGTGGACGTGCCGGTGAGCAGGCCGATCCGGCGGGCGCCGGCCTCGCTCAGGTGCTCCAGGATGCCGAGCACCGCCGCCTCGTGGTCGTTGTCCACCCAGGCGGTGACCGGGCAGTTGCCCGGTTTGCCGTCGGAGACCACCGGCACGCCGGACCGGTAGAGCTCGGTGACCAGCGGGTCCTGGTCGGGCGGATCGATCACCACCGTCCCGTCGAGCGCGATGTTGCTCCACACGTCGTGCCGGGACGACGCGGGCAGCACCACCAGGGCGTAGCCGCGGCCCAGCGCGGCGCTGGTGGCGGCCCGCGCCATCTCCGCGAAGTAGGCGAACTCGGTGAAGGTGAACGGCTCTTCGCCGTACGTGGTGACGGTCAGTCCGATCAGGCCGGACCGGCCGGTGCGCAAGGTCCGGGCGGCGGCGGACGGCCGGTAGCCCAGGCGCTCGGCGACCTCGCGGACCCGGCTGCGGGTCTCGTCGGGGAGCCGGCCCTTCCCGTTGAGGGCGTCCGAGACCGTGGTGATGGAGACTCCGGCGGCCGCCGCGACGTCCCGGATGCCTGCCCGTTCCAGGCGCCGTGAGGCGGTGGCTCGGCGACCGTTCTGATTGGCTGCTGCTGTCATGGCGGACCGATCGTATGGCGCGTCACGGCGTTCTGTGACCGGATCACTACCCGGCGTCAAAGAACCGTTTCTCCATGGCCGGATCCGGGGTGCACCCTTCGACAGCTGCGGTTTTCCGCCTCCAATACCTCTGACATGTGCCAAAGGAACCCGGCAGAATGGCTGATCTGCACCCGTAACCCGGACGAGCATCTCACCCGCACGGGTGAGGGGCGGTCGGTATCGTTCACGGCACCCGACCGGGGAGTGATCGGCGCCGCCGCCGACGAAGAGAAACGGAGAACCCCGTGGTTCAGCGTGAGCACGGCCCCCGGCTGCGGCCGAGCCTGGACAGCATCCCCAGCTACAAGCCCGGGAAGCCCGCCGGCGCGGACTCCTACAAGCTCTCCTCCAACGAGAACCCCTACCCGCCGCTGCCCGGCGTGCTGGAGGCCGCGGTCGCCGCCGCCGCCGACTTCAACCGCTACCCGGACATGGGAGTCGGCGCGCTCACCGCCGAACTCGCCCAGCGCTTCGGCGTCCCCGCCGAGCACATCGCCACCGGCACCGGCTCGGTCGGCGTCGCCCAGTCCCTGGTGCTCGCCACCGCCGGCGAGGGCGACGAAGTCATGTTCGCCTGGCGCTCGTTCGAGGCCTACCCGATCATCACCCGGATCGCCGGCGCCACCCCGGTGCCCGTCCCGCTCACCGCCGACGAGGCCCACGACCTCGACGCGATGCTCGCCGCGATCACCGACCGGACCCGGCTGATCTTCGTCTGCAACCCCAACAACCCGACCGGCGCCGCCCTGCACCGCGAGGAACTGGTCCGCTTCCTGGACGCCGTCCCCGCGCACATCCTGATCGTCCTCGACGAGGCCTACCGCGAGTTCATCCGCGACGAGGACGTCCCGGACGGCATCGAGCTCTACCGCGACCGCCCCAACGTCTGCGTGCTGCGCACCTTCTCCAAGGCGTACGGCCTGGCCGGCCTGCGGGTCGGCTTCGCCGTCGGCCACGAGCAGGTCGCCGGCGCGCTGCGCAAGACCGCCGTCCCGTTCGGCGTCAGCCAGCTCGCCCAGGACGCCGCCGTCGCCTCGCTGCGCGCCGAGGACGCCCTGCTGGAGCGCGTGGAGGCGCTGGTCGCCGAGCGCGTCCGGGTCACCGCCGCGCTGCGCGGGCAGGGCTGGACGGTGGTCCCCTCCGAGGCCAACTTCGTCTGGCTGCGGCTCGGCGAGCGCACCCTCGACTTCGCCGCCGCCTGCGCCGAGGCCGGCGTGGTGGTCCGCCCGTTCCCCGGCGAGGGCGTCCGGGTCTCGATCGGCGAGACCGAGGGCAACGACCTGTTCCTGGGCGCCGCGGAGGCGTTCCGCAAGGAGCTCTGACGAAGCCGCAACGGGCGGGGCGGGCAACGCGGTTGCCCGCCCCGTCGGCATGACCGGCCGGCGCCCGGCGCGGGTGAACCGGGGACGGGACTTTGCTGGGAGGTTCCCGGGAGTCCGGTCAAGAGCTGGTGGTCCGCCGGGCAACCGACGGGCAACCGGCGGGTGATGTGCGCCGACTTGTCCGGATCGCCGGTCCCAGCGGGCGTCCAGGAACCGCACAGGGCGGCGAAAGAGCGCGGGGCGATGCTTCTGCGCCATGAAGGTGCTTCCGCGACGGCGTGGTGCCGTCCTCGTCAACTCCGCGCTCGGCGTGGCCCTGCTGGGCGGGGCCGCACTGGCGTACACCACCCTGGACAGCGGGACCAGCAAGGCCGCCGCCGGCTCCAAGGTCCGGACCGCGACGGTCGCCAAGGGCGCGGTCCAGGCCACCGTGTCCGGATCGGGCACGCTGTTCTCGCCCTCCGACGCCGGTCAGGACTTCACCACCGGCGGCCGGTTGACGGCGGTGAAGGTCGCGGTCGGCGACACGGTGAAGAAGGGCCAGGTGCTCGCCACCGTCGACACCACCACCGCCCAGCAGCAGGTCGACCAGGCGCAGTCCGCGCTGACCGCGGCGCAGGCCAACCTGACCAAGGCCGAGGCCGGCGAGACGGTCACCACCACCGTCCCCGGCACCGGCTCGTCGGGCGCCAGTAACGGCGGCAACGGCGGCAACGGCGGCTCGTCCGGCCGCGGCGGCTCGGGCTCCGCGGCGGCCACTCCGCAGCCGCAGCCGAGCACCACGACCACCGTGAAGGTCGACCAGGCGCAGGTCGCGCAGGCCCAGCAGCAGGTCGACAACGCGCAGAACACCCTGACCAACGCGCAGACCGCGCTGGCCGGCACCACGCTGACCGCCACCACCGACGGCACCGTCGCCGCGGTCACCGGCAAGGTCGGCGACACCGTCTCCGGCGCCGGATCGTCGGGCTCCGGGAGCTCGTCCACCGCCAAGTCCGGTGCCGGCAGCGCCAGTTCCAGCACCACCCCGACCGGATTCATCGTGCTCACCAACCCCTCCGGGATGGAGGTCACCGCGAACTTCTCCGAGCTGGACTCGCTGAAGCTGAAGAAGGGCCAGACGGCGACCGTCACCCTGAACGCGCAGTCCGACACCAAGCTCGCCGCCACCGTGCTGTCGGTCAGCTCGCTGCCCTCCAGCTCCACCAACGGCGCCGTGCAGTACGGCGCGACGCTCCAGATCACCGGCGACACCGCCGCGCTGCGCACCGGGCTGAGCGCCACCATCTCGGTGGTCACCGGCTCCGCCGACAACGCCCTGTCGGTGCCCACCGCGGCCCTCCAGGGCACCGGCTCCACCCGCACCGCGACCGTGCTGCACGACGACGGCTCCACCGAGCGCGTGCAGGTGACGGTCGGCATCGAGGGCGACAGCACCGTGCAGGTCACCGAGGGCCTCACCGAGGGCGAGAAGGTCGAGCTGACCGCCACCACCGCGGGCACCGGCAACGGCTTCCCGTCCGGCAGCTTCCCCGGCCTGAACGGCGGCTTCGGCGGTGGCGGCTACGGCGGCGGGGGCGGCGGTTCCCGAGGCGGCAACGGCGCCGGCGGCAACGGCGGCGGGGGTTCGCGCGGATGAGCCCCGGCAAGCCCCCGGTGATCCAGATCCGCCGGGTCCTCAAGTCCTACGGCCACGGCGACGCCGTCGTGCACGCCCTGCGCGGCCCGCTCGGCCCGGACGGCGAACCCCTCGGCGTCGACCTGGACATCGCCGAGGGCGACTACGTGGCGGTGATGGGTTCCTCCGGCTCCGGCAAGTCCACCCTGATGAACATCCTCGGCTGCCTGGACGTCCCCACCGCCGGCCGCTACCTGCTCGACGGCACCGACGTCGGCCACCTCGACGAGGGCCAGCTCGCGCTGGTGCGCAACCGCAAGATCGGCTTCGTGTTCCAGTCGTTCAACCTGGTGCCGCGCACCACCGCCCTCGCCCAGGTCGAACTGCCGCTCGCCTACGCGGGCGTGCGGGCCGCCGAGCGGCGCCGCCGGGCGCTGGCCGCGCTCACCCTGGTCGGCCTGGCCGAGCGGGCCGGCCACAAGCCCAACCAGCTGTCCGGCGGCCAGCAGCAGCGCGTCGCGGTGGCCCGCGCCCTGGTCACCGCGCCCGCCATGCTGCTCGCCGACGAGCCCACCGGCAACCTCGACAGCCGCTCCACCGAGGAGGTGCTGGGCATCATCGACGGCCTCAACGCGCGCGGCCGCACCGTGGTGGTGATCACCCACGAGGACGAGGTGGCCCGGCACGCCAAGCGGGTGGTCCGCCTGGTCGACGGCGCGATCGTCTCCGACGTCCGGCAGGCCCCGGTCGACGGCCCGCCGCCGGCCCTGGCCGCGGAGGTGGTCGCGTGATCGCCTGGCAGATGATCCGCTTCGCGGTCGGCGGCCTGGCCGCCAACAAGGTCCGCTCCGCACTGACCATGCTCGGCGTGCTGATCGGCGTGGCCTCGGTGATCCTGCTGCTCGCGGTCGGCAACGGCTCCTCGGTCGCGGTGAAGGAGTCCATCACCTCGCTGGGCACCAACTCGCTGACCGTCTCCACCGCGGCCTCCCGCGGCTCCGCCACCGCCGCGAAGAAACTCACCGTGGAGGACGCCAAGGCCCTCGCCTCGGCCACCGACACCCCGGCCATCAAGTCGGTCGCCCCGGTGGTCACCACCAGCGGCACCGCGCTGTACGGGAACATCTCCTACCAGCCCGGCCAGGTCGTCGGCAGCTACCCGGCGTACTTCGAGACCGCCAACCAGAAGATCGCCGAGGGCGACTACTTCTCCGCCGACGACGTGCTGAACTCCCGCAAGGTCGCGGTGCTCGGCTCCACCACCGCCAAGGAGCTGTTCGCCACCGAGGACCCGATCGGCAAGAAGATCACCATCGGCGGCACCCCGTTCACCGTCACCGGCGTGCTCGCCACCAAGGGCTCCACCGGCTTCAACGACCCCGACGACGTGGTGATCGCCCCGCTGCCGACCGTGCAGAACGCGTTCACCGGCTTCGGCTCGGTCAACCAGATCCTGGTGCAGGCGTCCTCCGCCGACACCACCACCGAGGCACAGGCCGACATCACCCGGATCCTGATGGGCACCCACGCCATCAAGGACCCCACCAAGGCCGACTTCCGGATCAGCAACCAGACCTCGCTGCTGAGCGCCCGCGAATCCACCACCAAGACCTTCACGGTGCTGCTCGGCGCCGTCGCCGCGATCTCGCTACTGGTCGGCGGCATCGGCATCACCAACATCATGCTGGTCACCGTCACCGAGCGGACCAGGGAGATCGGCATCCGCAAGGCGCTCGGCGCGCCCCGCGCGGTCATCCTCGGCCAGTTCCTCGCCGAATCCACCCTGCTGTCGGTGATCGGCGCCGGCCTCGGCGTGCTCGCCGGGATCGTCGGCTCGCACTTCTCGGTGGTCGGCATCAAGCCGGTGGTGATCCCCGAATCGGTGCTCGGCGCGTTCGCCATCGCCGTCGCCATCGGCCTGTTCTTCGGCAGCTACCCCGCCAACCGGGCCGCCTCGCTGCGCCCCATCGACGCCCTCCGGCACGAGTAGAAGGAGCCCTTTCATGTCGGACGAGCAGGAGCTGCTGGCCACCGCGCCGGACGCCCGCGACATCACCGCCGAGCTGGCCGCGCCGCCGCGCCGCAGGCTCCCCTGGCCCACCCTGGCGCTGGCCGGCGGCCTGATCGCCGTGCTGTCCTTCGCCGGCGGCGTCTGGTACCAGAAGGACGACAACACCGGCGGCAACGGCACCGCCCGCGCCTCCGGAGGCCAGAACCCGGGACAGCAGAACGGTGGCCGCCGCGGCGGTCAGAACGGCCCGGGCGGTCAGAACGGCCCGGGCGGCGGCGGCTTCACCCGCGGCACCGTCAAGTCGGTCGACGGCACCACCGTCTACCTGACCGACGCCAACGGGAACACCGTGAAGATCACCACCGGCGACTCCACCAAGGTCACCACCACCAAGGAGGGCAAGGTCGGCGACCTGCAACCCGGCCAGAACGTCACCGTGATGGGCAGCAAGGACGCCGACGGCTCCTACAGCGCCACCCAGCTCACCGAGGGCGGCGCGGGCGGCTTCGGCGGCTTCGGCGGCCGGGGCGGCGGCGGTGGTGGCCAGGGTGGTGGAACGGCCGGTACCGGTTCGAGCACAACCGGCTGACCATCCCGTTCTTCGTCCATTTGGCGTAGCCTGCCCGGGCTAGGGTCTGTCTGACGATGCTCGGTCGGGTGCACCCGGCGGACCTCGTCCGACCGTCCCGGAAACAGCCCGGGCCGGCCATTTCGTCCCGGCCCGGGAGGCGGAGCAGATCTTGTCAGGCGCATTGCAGTCGAGCCAGCCCGGGGCGACTCCGGCGGGCGGTGAACCGTTCCTGCTGGTGGTGGACGACGAGCCCAACATCCGCGAGCTGCTGTCGGCCAGCCTGCGCTTCTCCGGCTTCCGGGTGGCCTCCGCCGCCACCGGCCAGGAGGCGCTGGACGCGATCGCCGCCGAGCGCCCCGACCTGGTGGTGCTCGACGTGATGCTGCCCGACCTGGACGGCTTCACCGTCGTCCAGCGGCTGCGCGACCAGACCCAGCGGCCGGGCAGCCCCGAGCACGTCCCGGTGCTGTTCCTGACCGCGAAGGACGGCACCGGCGACAAGGTCCAGGGCCTGGCCGTCGGCGCCGACGACTACGTCACCAAGCCGTTCAGCCTGGAGGAGCTGATCGCCCGGATCCGGGCGATCCTGCGCCGGGCCGGCGGCCCCGCCGACGACGGCCGCCTGATGGTGGCCGACCTCGTCCTGGACCCGACCGCGCACGAGGTCACCCGCGGCGGCGTCCCGGTCTCGCTCTCCCCCACCGAGTTCAAGCTGCTGCACTACCTGATGGCCAACGTCGGCCGGGTGGTCTCCAAGGCGCAGATCCTCGACCACGTGTGGGCGTACGACTTCGGCGGCGACCTGTCCATCGTCGAGTCGTACATCTCCTACCTGCGCCGCAAGCTCGACTCCGGCCCGGCGCACGGCCCCAAGCTGATCCACACGGTGCGCGGCATCGGCTACGCGCTGCGCCGCCCGCCGAACAGCTGAGATGGCCCGCTTCTCGCTGCGGGTCCGGCTGCTGGTGCTTGCGGTGCTGCTGGTCACCACGGGCCTGGTGGTCAGCGACGCCTGGGTGCTCGGCACCGTCCGCGGCCAGCTGGTGGAGCGCACCGACCAGCAGCTGGAGCGGTACGCCGAGCCGCTGGCGCGGCGCGCGCCGACCCGCCAGCAGACCCCGATGTCGGTGTTCAGCCCGCAGGCGCTGAGCCGCCGCACCGGCCAGGCGCTGCCCAGCGAGTACGTGGTGCGCTACCTGGCCGGGGACGGCACCGTGCTGTCGGTGCTGCGCCAGCCGCTGACCGACTCCGAGCCGGCCCCGCAGCTGCCCGCGCTGACCGCCGCCGCGCTGGCGCGCCGGGAGGCCGAGCCGTTCACCGAGAAGGTGCCGCGCGGCGGCGAGTGGCGCTCGATGGTGCTGCCGCTGCAGCGCACCACCGCGGGCGACTTCGGCTCGCCGCGGTACGTGCAGGTCGCGGTGCCGCTGGACGACGTGCAGTCCACCATCAGTCACCTGCGCACCACCTTCTTCACCATCGGCGGCGCCGTCCTGGTGGGCCTGGCCGGCCTGGGCGCGGTCGCGGTGCGGGCCGGGCTGCGGCCGCTGCGCCAGCTGGAGGCGGGCGCGCAGCGGATAGCCGACGGAGACCTGTCGCACCGGATGCCGGAGCTGCCGGCCCGCACCGAGGTGGGCCGGCTGTCGGCGGCGCTGAACCGGATGCTGACCGACATCGAGACGGCGTTCGCCGACCGCGCCGCCTCCGAGCGCCGGATGCGCCGCTTCGTCGCCGACGCCTCGCACGAGCTGCGCACCCCGCTGGCGGGCATCCGCGGCTTCGCCGAGCTGCACCGGATGGGCGCGCTGGACGACGTCGACCGGGCGATGGACCGGATCGAGTCGGAGGCGGTGCGCCTCGGCGCCCTGGTCGAGGACCTGCTGATGCTGGCCAGGCTGGACGAGGAACGCCCGCTGAACCTGGCCCCGATGGACCTGCGCACGCTGGCCGCCGACGCCCTGCACGACCTGACCGCGCTGGACCCGGGCCGCCCGGTGGCCCTGACCGGCCCGCACGGCGAGGGCGCCCCGCAGCCCGCGCCGGTGCTCGGCGACGAGGCCCGGCTGCGCCAGGTGGTGAGCAACCTGGTGGGCAACGCGGTCAAGCACACCCCGCCGGGCACCGCGGTGCGGATCGGGGTGGGCCGGGTGGACGACAGCTGCCTGCTCGAAGTCGCGGACCGGGGGCCGGGGTTGGCGGAGGAGCAGGCGGCGCTGGTGTTCGAGCGCTTCTACCGGGCGGACGCGTCCCGGGTCCGCCGGGCCGGCGAGGCCGGGGGAGCGGGCCTGGGTCTGGCGATCGCCTCCGCGCTGGTGTCCGCGCACGGCGGCGAGCTGGCCCTGCGCACCGCGCCGGGCGCCGGCGCGGCCTTCAGGGTGGTCCTGCCGCACCAGGGCTGAACCGGGCTGAGGTAACGTCAGTGAGGTCGGTGTCAAGCGCCGTTCGGTACAGCGTCGGCGCCCCGCTCCGGCTTGTGGGCGGCCGAACCGGCGGCAGATCATTTGAGTTGTCGGAGAACACCCCCCCCCGTGCGAACGCACTGATAAGCATCATGGATACTGCTCTTGTGAACGTGTTCACGTTCACAAGCGGACAAGCTTGGGCAGGTTCGGCGCGTTACCGTGCTAGATGTGCCTTTTTTGTTCGGTTTGCACATCCTGTGAGAGAGGGCGCAGTGGACCTAGCAGTCGCTCACGAGACCATCTCGCGATGGCAGTTCGGCATCACCACCGTCTATCACTTCCTCTTCGTCCCGCTGACGATCAGCCTGGCCTCGATCGTGGCCGGACTGCAGACCGCATGGGTGCGCACGGGCAAGGAGAAGTACTTCCACGCCACCAAGTTCTGGGGCAAGCTCTTCCTGATCAACATCGCCATGGGCGTGGTCACCGGCATCGTCCAGGAGTTCCAGTTCGGCATGAACTGGTCCGACTACTCCCGCTTCGTCGGCGACGTGTTCGGCGCCCCGCTGGCGATGGAAGCGCTGATCGCGTTCTTCTTCGAGTCCACCTTCATCGGACTGTGGATCTTCGGCTGGGACAAGCTGCCGAAGAAGATCCACCTCGCCTGCATCTGGATGGTCGCGATCGGCACCGCGCTGTCCGCGTACTTCATCCTGGCCGCCAACTCCTGGATGCAGCACCCGGTCGGCTACCGGATCGACCCCGTCACCGGCAAGGCCCAACTCACCGACATCGTCCGGGTGCTGACCCAGAACACCACCCTGGTCCAGGTCTTCCACACCCTCACCGCAGCCTTCCTCACCGGCGCCGCCTTCGTGGTCGGCATCGCCAGCTACCACCTGTGGCGCGCCAAGCGGGGCAAGGAGACCGACAAGCGCAAGACCGCCTCGATGCGCACCTCGCTGCGCGTCGGCCTGGTGCTCGCCGCGGTGGCCGGCCTCGGCACCGCGATCAGCGGCGACACCCTCGGCAAGGTGATGTTCGAGCAGCAGCCGATGAAGATGGCCGCCGCCGAAGCGCTCTGGGACACCCAGGCCCCCGCCCCGTTCTCGGTGTTCGCCGTCGGCGACGTCTCCAAGGGCCACAACTCGGTCGCCCTGGAGATCCCCGGAATACTGTCCTTCCTCGCCCACAACGACTTCTCGTCCGAAGTCCCCGGCATCAACGACACCGCCGCCGCCGAAGCCGCCCAGCACGGTGGGAACCCGACCGACTACATCCCCAACATCTTCGTCACCTACTGGGGATTCCGGCTGATGATCGGCTTCGGCATGACGTCCTTCGTCGCCGCGCTGATCGGCCTGTGGACCACCCGCCGCAAGTTCTGGCTGGCCCCCGAGCACCGCACCGGCGAGGACGAGCCGCCGAAGCTGATGCTCACCAAGAACCGGGAGATGAACGTCTTCTTCACCCGGTGGAGCTGGCGGATCGGCATCCTCACCATGGGCTTCCCGCTGATCGCCAACAGCTTCGGCTGGATCTTCACCGAGATGGGCCGCCAGCCCTGGGTGGTGTTCGGCCTGATGTTCACCCGCGACGCGGTCTCCCCCAACGTCAGCGTCGGCACCCAGGTGCTCGGCCTCACCACGCTGACCGTGCTGTACGCGATCCTCGCCGTGATCGAGGTCAAGCTGCTCGCCAAGTACGCCGCCGCCGGCCCCAACACGGACGAGAAGCCGCCCGCCAAGGACCCGACCCTGCGCGGCCCCTCGGACGAGGACTCCGACCAGCCGCTCGCCTTCGCGTACTGAGGACGGATCACATGCACCTGCACGACTTCTGGTTCATCCTGATCGCCGTCCTGTGGATCGGCTACTTCTTCCTCGAAGGGTTCGACTTCGGCATCGGCATCCTCACCCGGCTGCTGGCCCGCAACACCGCCGAACGCCGCGTCCTGATCAACACCATCGGCCCGGTCTGGGACGGCAACGAGGTGTGGCTGCTCACCGCCGGCGGCGCCACCTTCGCGGCCTTCCCCGACTGGTACGCCACCCTGTTCAGCGGCTTCTTCATCCCGCTGCTGATCATCCTGGTCTGCCTGATCGTCCGCGGCGTCTCCTTCGAGTACCGGCACCAGCGCGAGAGCGAACGCTGGCAGCGCAACTGGGAACTCGCCATCTTCTGGACCTCCCTGCTGCCCGCCTTCCTGTGGGGCGTCGCCTTCGCCAACATCGTCCGCGGCGTCGCCATCGACCAGGACAAGAACTACGTCGGCACCTTCTGGGACCTGCTCAACCCGTACGCGCTGCTCGGCGGCCTCACCACCCTGGTGCTGTTCACCTTCCACGGCGCGGTGTTCGCCGCGCTGAAGACCGCCGGCGACATCCGGCACCGGGCCCGCGTCCAGGCCACCGTGCTCGGGCTGATCACCGCGGTGCTCGCGGCGGTCTTCCTGATCTGGACCCAGGTCCACACCGGCAACGGCTGGAGCCTGGCCGCGCTGATCGTCGCCGTCCTCGCCCTGCTCGGCGCGCTCGGCGCCAACCAGGCGGGCCGCGAGGGCTGGGCCTTCGGCTTCAGCGGCGTGACCATCGCCGCCGCCGTCGGCATGCTGTTCCTGGCGCTCTTCCCCGACGTGATGCCGTCCACCCTGAACGAGGCCTGGTCGCTGACCGTCACCAACTCCTCGTCCTCGCCCTACACGCTCAAGGTGATGACCGTCGTCGCGGTGATCTTCACCCCGCTCGTGCTGCTCTACCAGGGCTGGACGTACTGGGTGTTCCGCCGCCGGATCGGCGTCCAGCACATCCCCGCCGCCGCCCACCACTGAGGAGCACACCCCTGATGGAACGCCAGCAGCGGATGCGTCCGATCGACCCCCGGCTGCTGGCGTACGCCCGCACCACCCGCGCCTTCCTCGCCGGCTCCGTACTGCTCGGCGGGGTGGGCGCGGCCCTGCTGGTCGCCCAGGCCGCGCTGATCGCCGACCTGGTGGTCCGCTCCTTCCAGCACGGCCAGTCCCCGCTGTGGGGGCCGCTGCTCGGCCTCGCCGCCGTCACCCTCGGCCGGGCACTGGTCGCCTGGCTGACCGAACTCACCGCCCACCGCTCCGTCGCCACCGTCAAGTCCACCCTGCGCCGCCGCCTGCTCGACCACGCCACCGCACTCGGCCCCGGCTACCTGACCGGACGCCGCACCGGCGACCTCGCCACCCTCGCCACCCGCGGCGTCGACGCCCTCGACGACTACTTCGCCCGCTACCTGCCGCAACTGGCCCTCGCCGTGGTCGTCCCACTGGTCGTCCTGACCCGGATCCTCGGCGCCGACTGGGAATCCGCCGCGATCATCTGCGTCACACTGCCGCTGATCCCGCTCTTCATGATCCTCATCGGCTACGCCACCCAGGCCCGCACCGACCGCCAGTTCGCCGGCCTGTCCCGGCTCTCCCACCACTTCCTCGACGTGGTCGCCGGACTCCCCACCCTCAAGGTCTTCGGCCGGGCCAAGGCCCAGGCCACCGCGATCGGCCGGATCACCGAGGACTACCGCCGCGCCACCCTGCGCACCCTGCGCCTCGCCTTCGTCTCCTCCTTCGCGCTGGAACTGCTCTCCACCCTCTCCGTCGCCCTGGTCGCCGTCTCCATCGGCTTCCGGCTCGTCAACGGCACCCTCGACCTGGAGACCGGCCTGCTGGTGCTGGTCCTCGCCCCCGAGGTCTACCTGCCGCTGCGCCAGGTCGGCGCGCTCTACCACTCCAGCGCCGAGGGCCTGGCCGCCGCCGGGAAGATCTTCGAGGTGCTGGAGACCCCGCTGCCCCAGCCCGGCCGCCGCCCCGCCCCCCAGGTCGCCGGCGCCGACATCCGGATCGAAGGACTCACCGTCCGGCACGACGGCCGCACCCAGGACGCCCTGCACGAGGTCTCGCTGGTGGTACCGGCCGGACGCACCACAGTGCTCACCGGGCCCAGCGGCGCCGGCAAGACCACCCTGGTGGGCGCCCTGCTCGGCTTCGTCCGCCCGGACGCCGGACGGATCCTGATCGGCGACCAGCCGCTCGCCGACACCGACCTGGCGAGCTGGCACGCCCAACTCGCCTGGGTCCCGCAGCACCCCCACCTGTTCGCCGGCACCGTCGCCGAGAACGTCCGCCTCGCCCGCCCCGACGCCACCGAGCCGCAGCTGCGCGCCGCGCTCGCCGCCGCCCGGGTCGACTTCGCCGACCCCGACACCCCGCTCGCCGAGAACGGCCACGGCCTCTCCGCCGGCCAGCGCCAACGCCTCGCCCTGGCCCGCGCGCTGCTCGCCGACCGGCCGCTGCTGGTGCTCGACGAACCCACCGCCCACCTCGACCCCGTCACCGAGGCCGCGCTGCTGGAGACCCTCGGCTCGCTCCGCCGCACGGTGCTGCTGATCACCCACCGGCCCGCGCTGATCGCGCTCGCCGACCACCACGTGCGGCTGCCGGGCGCTCCCGTTCCGGTCGCTGCTCCGGTCGTTGCCGAGCCCGCCGTCGAGGTCGCGCCCCGGCCCGCGTACCGGGACGAGGCGGTGGACACCGCCGAACCGTCCTCCCGGGTCCCCGGGCTGTGGCCCGCCGTGCTGCTGGGCTCGCTCGCCCTCGGCTGCGCCGTCGCGCTGATGGGCACCTCCGGCTGGCTGATCTCCCGCGCCTCGCAGATGCCGCCCGTGCTGTACCTGATGGTCGCCGTCACCTCGGTCCGGGCGTTCGGCATCGGCCGCAGCGTGTTCCGCTACGCCGAGCGGCTGGTCTCGCACGACGCCGTGCTGAAGGCCCTCGGCGGCATCCGCACCGCCGTCTACCGGCGCCTGGAGCAGCTCGCCCCCGCCGGGCTCCCGCAGTTCCGGCGCGGCGACCTGCTGTCCCGGCTGGTCGCCGACGTGGACGCGGTACAGGACCACCACCTGCGCTGGCGGCTGCCCGCCGCGATCGCCGTCGTGGTGTCGCTGGGCGCCTCCGCCGCACTCGCCGCCTTCCTGCCGCTGGCCGGCCTGGTGCTCGCCCTCGGCCTGCTGCTCGCCGGGGCCGCCGTCCCCGCGCTGGAGCGCCGGATCTCCGGCCGCACCGAACGCCGGCACGCCCCCGCCAAGGGCGAGTTGGCGACCGCCGTGCTGGACACCCTGACCGGCACCGCCGAACTGACCGTCGCCGGCGCCCTCCCGGACCGGCTGCGCGCCACCCGCGGCGCCGACGCCGCGCTGACCCGGCTGGCCGGGCGCTCCGCCGCCTCCGGGGCGCTCTCCGCGGGCCTGGTGGCGCTGGTGTCCGGACTGACGGTGGTGGCCGCCGCCGCGGTCGGCGTGCGCGGCGTCGCCTCCGGCGCGCTGCCCGGCGTCTGCCTGGCCGTCGTGGTGCTGACGCCGCTCGCCGCGTTCGAGGCCGTCGCCGGGATGCCCACCGCGGTGCGGTTCCGCGAGCGCGCCCGGGCCTCCCGGGAACGCCTCGCCGAGGTGCTGGCCTCGCCCCCGCCGGTCACCGAACCCGCCGCGCCGAAGCCCCTGCCCGCCGAACAACTGCCCATCCGCGTCAGCGACTTGACCGCCCGGTGGCCCGGCGCCCCGCGCGACGCGCTGTGCGGCGTCGACCTGGAACTGCGGCCCGGCCGCCGGGTCGTGGTGGTCGGCCCGTCCGGCTCCGGCAAGACCACGCTCGCGCACGTGCTGCTGCGGTTCGTCGAACCGTCCGGCGGCTCCGTCCGATTCGCCGACACCGTGGACACCCGCGAACTGACCGGCGAGGACGTCCGCCGGGTGATCGGCCTGTGCGCGCAGGACGCGCACGTCTTCGACAGCTCGGTGCGGGAGAACCTGCGCCTCGCCCGCCCCGACGCCGACGAGACGCAGCTGCGCGCCGCACTCGCCCGGGCCCGCCTGCTGGACTGGGTGGACGGCCTGCCCGACGGCCTCGACACCATGGTCGGCGAACACGGCGCCCGGCTCTCCGGCGGCCAGCGCCAGCGCCTCGCCCTGGCCCGCGCGCTGCTCGCCGACTTCCCCGTGCTGATCCTCGACGAGCCCGCCGAACACCTCGACGTGGCGACCGCCGACGCGCTCACCGCCGACCTGCTCGCCGCCACCGCGGGCCGCACCACCCTGCTGATCACCCACCGGCTCGCCGGCCTCGACGACGACACCGTGGACGAGGTGCTGGTGCTGGACGACGGCCGGGTGGTGGAACGCGGCCGCTGGTCGGCGCTGGCGGACCGTCCCGACGGGCGGCTGGCCGCGATGCTGGCCCGCGAACGGGACGGCGAGGCGCGCCGAGTGGCCGTCTGATCCGTCCCGCTTCGCCCGGAATGCACACTGGTGGCATGGATCAGCCGGCCGCCGAGAACGGCCCACCGCGCATTCCCGAGATCTCCTCGCTCGGGCTGGACGCCCTGGTCACCGAGGTCTCGGAACGGCTCCAGTCCGCCGCCGCCGTGGCCGACCGGATGCAGCGCCTGCTGGAGGCCGTGGTCTCGGTCGGGGCCAACCTCGACCCGCACACCACCCTGCAACGGATCGCCTCCGGCGCCGCCGAACTCGTCGACGCCCGGTACGCCGCGCTCGGCGTGGTCAACCCGCACGGCGGCGGCCTGCTGGACTTCATCCACGTCGGCGTCGACGACGAAACCGGCCGGCGGATCGGCCGGCTGCCCGCCGGACGCGGCATCCTCGGCGCCCTGATCGACGACCCCCGGCCGCTGCGGCTGACCGACCTGACCACCGACCCGCGCTCGGTGGGCTTCCCGCCCGAGCACCCGCCGATGGTGTCCTTCCTGGGCGTGCCGATCCGGGTCCGCGGCGAAGTGTTCGGCAACCTCTACCTGACCGAGAAGCAGGGCGGCGGCTCGTTCACCCCCGAGGACGAGCAGGTGGTGCTGGCACTGGCCGCCGCCGCGGGCGTCGCGATCGAGAACTCCCGGCTCTACGAGGAAGGGCGGCGCCGCGAACGCTGGATCACCGCCGCGGCGGCCGTCACCACCTCACTGCTGTCCACCGACGAGGCCCGGATCGCGCTGACCGTCGCCGCCGAACAGGTCCGCGAACTCGCCGAAGGCGCGCTCGGCATGGTCCTGCTGCCCGCCGGCGAGGGCCGGATGCGGGTCGCGTACGCCTCCGGGGAACGGGCCGACTACCTGGCCGGCGAACTGCTCCCCGAGCACGGCCTGACCCCCCGCCTGCTGTCCGGCGAAGCCGTCCACCTGGACGACCCGACAGTCGCTCCCGAGGTCGCTTCGGACAGTCAGTTCGACAGGCTGGCAAGGGAGTTCGGCCCCTCCATGGCGGTGCCGATGGTGTCCTCCCGGCGGGTCCTGGGCGCGCTCTGCGTGTGGCGCGGAGCCGGCGCGGCGCCGTTCACCCGCACCGAACGGAAACTCGCGCAGACCTTCGCCTCGCAGGCCGCGCTGGCCCTGCGGCTCGCCGAGTACCAGCTCAACCAGCAGCGCCTGGCCGTGTTCCAGGACCGCGACCGGATCGCCCGCGACCTGCACGACCTCGTCATCCAACGGCTGTTCGCCACCGGCATGATGCTGGAGACCGCCGCCCGCCGGGCCGTCGTCCCCGAGGTCCAGGAACGCATCGGAAAGGCCGTCGACGAACTCGACGCCACCATCCAGGAAGTCCGCACCACCATCTACGCCCTCCAGCACGGCGACACCGACGACGAACCCGACACCCTGCGCACCCGCGTCCTGCGCGAGGGCAGCCAGGCCGCGGCGGCACTCGGCTTCCGGCCCAGCATCACCTTCACCGGCCCCGTGGAGAGCCTGGTCGGCGAACAGGCCTCCCGCCAACTCCTCGCCGCCCTGCGGGAGATGCTCTCCAACACCGCCCGCCACGCCCGCGCCTCCCGGGTCGCTGTCGAACTCGACGCCACCGTCCACCTCGGCCCCGACGGCCGCCCCGTCGCCCCCGACAGCCCCGGCCTCCCCGGCATCCTCCTCACCGTCACCGACGACGGCGTCGGCATCCCCGACGGCGGCCGCCGCTCCGGCCTCCGCAACCTCACCCGCCGGGCCGAGGCCCTCGGCGGCGACGCCTGGCACGAACCCGGCCCCCACACCAAGGGCACCCGAGTCCGCTGGACGGCCCGGCTCTGAACCCGGTGGTGACGTGGCGTCAGAGCAGGGTTTCGATGACTGCGGCGACGCCGTCCTGGTCGTTGCTCACGGTGTGGCGGGTGACGGAGGCGAGGACCAGGGGGTGGGCGTTGGCGACGGCGTAGGACTGGCCGGCCCAGGCGAGCATTTCGAGGTCGTTGGGCATGTCGCCGAAGGCGATGACCTCGGCGGCGTCGATGTCGTGCTGGGCGCACCAGCGGGCGAGGCTGCTGGCCTTGGTGACGCCGGGGGCGCTGATTTCGATCAGCGGGATGGGGCTGGAGCGGGTGACCTCGGCGAGCGGGCCGACGATGGTGCGGGCGCGGTCGAGGAACTCGTCGGGGGAGAGGTCGGGGTGCTTGCCGAGCAGCTTGAACAGGCCGTCGACGCGGCCGGAGGCGAGGAGTTCGGCGGCCGGGCCGACCGGGTGGTCGTTGTCGGACTCGCCGAAGAAGACGGTGTACTCGGCCTCCCGGGCGAAGCCGTCCGGGAACTCGAACGCGAAGGCGGTGCCGGGGAGTTCGGCGCGCAGCCGGTCGACGACGGTGAGCGTGTCGGCGCGGTTCAGCGGGCAGGTCTCCAGCAGTTCGCCGCGCCGGACGTCGACCACCGCGCCGCCGTTGGAGCAGATCGCCACGCCGTGGCCGCCGATGTGCGGGCCGAGGTGGCGCATCCAGCGCGGCGGGCGGCCGGTGACGAACACCACCTGCACGCCGGCGGCCTCGGCGGCGGCCAGCGCGGCCGCCGTCCGGGCGGAGACCGTTCCGCCGGGGCACAGCAGGGTGCCGTCGAGGTCGGTGGCGATCAGGCGGGGGCGCGGGGAGGCGGTCATCCGTCCATCTTCGCGCACTTGTGCGGGAAGCGGACCCGCCCCGGCGGGGCGGGTCCGGGGCGGTCAGGCGGCGACGTTCAGGGTGAGCGCCGCGGTGTGCAGGGTGCCGCCGGTCTGGAACTGCAGGAACAGCCGCCAGTCGCCGGGCTTCGGCAGCTCGGCGTGGAAGGACAGGGCCGGGCCGCCGCCCTGGGCCGTGACCTTGGTCTCCGGGTGGAGGTGCGCGAACGCCTGGTCGCCGGCGTGGAAGGCGGTCAGGTGCGCGTACGTCTCCAGGTAGGGCTCCAGGTCGGTGACGGGCTGGCCGTCCCTGGCGACGGTGACGGTCAACTCCCCGGCCGCGCCGGCCTTCGGGGCGCCGGCCACGGTGACGGTGTAGCCGTCGACGGTGCTGGTCGTGGCGGCGGCGGGCAGCGGTTCCGGGGTGGACTGCCCGGCGACGGCCGCGGTGCGGCTGAGCACCAGCCCGGCGCCCTTGCCGCTGCCCGCGCCGGGGACGAACGAGGCGTACATCCGCCAGTCGCCGGGCTGCAGGGCGGCCAGCGGGGCGGTCCAGGTGCCGTCGGCGGAGCGCGTCGGGTGCAGGTGCTGGAAGCCGGACAGGTCGGAGCGGATCGCGTAGAAGTGCATCTCCTTGGTCTGCTCCGGCTCGTACGCGGTCAGCACCTTGCCGTCCGGGCCGGTCACGGTGAACCGGTACTCGTTGCCGGCGAGGGTGCCGTCGAGGCGGTAGCCGCCCTGCTCGGAGGCCAGCCCGTCGGTGCTGTGGGCCATGCCGGGCATGCCCGCCATGCCGTCCGGGCCGTGGCTCATGCCGGGCATGTCGCCCGACATCTCGTGCCCGGTGGCGGAGGGCGCGGCGCCGTGGTCCATGCCGGACATCGCGTCGCTGCCGCAGGCGGTGAGGGTCAGCGCGAGGGCGGCGGCGGCCGCGGCGGTGAGCAGGGTGCGGCGGGTGGTCGTCGTGGTTCGGGTCATCGGAGTTCGCTCCAGGGTGCGCGCGCAGCGGTGGTGCGCGGTCGCGGACAGGACGCGGCGCCCGGCGGCCCCATCTCGGGTACGGCCGGGTGGCGCCCTCACCTGCGGGCGACGCAGACCCGGATCAGCAGTTCCCGCCCACTGTCGGGCGGTGCCCGGCCGCCCTCGGCGCCGCCGGCGCGCAGCGGTCCGGCCGCGGACGGCTGCGGGTGGGTCCACGGCACGGTGGCGGACGGGCCGGCCGGCGGCAGCTGGTCGCGGGCCGGGGTGGAGACGCAGTCGACCATCGCCCCCTCGTGCGCGCCCGGCGCACGGACGGCCACCCGGCCGCCCCCGTCCGTGACGTGCGCCCCCATGTGCGGGGCCGCCGCGGTCGCCGTCTCCCGGTGGCACCCGGCGGCGCTCGCCGGGCTTCCGTGCATCAGGAACAGCCCGAGCAGCAGGGCGCACAGCACCGCCCACCGGGCGACCGTCCGCCCGGCCGGGTCCGTCGCCCGCCCGGTCCGCTCCATCCGCACCACGATACCCCCTCCCCGTATACCTGCAGGGTAAGTGCGCGAGCGACCGCACCCCGCTGCTGATCGGCGGTACCACCCCGGTGCTGCTCGGCGCCGGCGCGGTCATGTTCTCCGCCCGCTCACCGCGCCTGATCGGCCGCAGGTCAACTCCCTTCGCCCCGGCGTCGATTCCGGTGTTCGGGGCGGAGGGACGACCGGCGTTCCGGTTCGCGTGTTCGAACCGGGCGGCCTAGAGTTCCGGCGGACAGGCAAGCGGACGGATCGGGGAGAACGTGGCGGGCAGGCGGGCGACGGGCAGTGCGGGCGCGACCAGAGAACCGGCGGCCGGGGGAGCCGAAGCGGCGTACTGGCGGGCGATGGCGGAGGCCGACGAACGGGAGGCCAGCCGCAAGCGGACCGTCCGCATCACCGCGCTGGCCACCGGCCTGGTGGCGGTCGGCGCGATGGTCGCCGTCGCCGTGATCGTCACCGATCGCGCCGACGATCCGTCAACTCCCAAGACCGCCAAGGCCGGTGTCGTCGCCTCCCCCGAAGCCAAGCAGTCCGCGAAGGCCCCCGCCGGCCAGGGCGGCTCCGGCCAGGGCGGCTCCGCCTCGGACACCGCCGGTTCGGTGCCCGGGCTGAAGCTCGGCAGCGCCGCGAAGGTCGGCGCCGCCGACGGCCGCGACGGCAAGGCGCTGCAACTCACCGGCACCGGCGACGCCTACGCCGAGGCCGCCGACGCCACCGTGGACACCAGCAAGGACTTCACCGTCTCCGCCGTGGTCCGCAACGACGCCGCCAGCGCGTCGAAGGCGGCGCTGTCGCAGAACGGCGAGCAGTTCTTCTCCTTCTACCTGGGCCGCGAGGACGCCGGGGCCAACAAGAACCGCTGGGTCTTCAAGGTGCAGACCGCCAACGAGACCGGCAAGAGCGCGCTGGCGGTGTCCACCGCGACCGCCACCACCGGCCACTGGACCACCCTGACCGGCGTCTACAACGCCAAGGCCAAGAGCATCTCGCTGTACGTGGACGGCGTCCTCGCCCAGACCACCGCGGCCCCGTCGATCGTGGCCGGCACCGGCCCGCTGGAGCTCGGCCGGGCCCGCTACAAGTCGCAGTGGTCGGACGCCTGGAACGGCTCGGTCACCGGCGTCCAGGTCTGGAAGAAGGCGCTGACGGCCGACCAGGTCGCCAAGGCCGCCACCGGCAAGTCCACCGAGACCCCGGCGGCGAACCTGCTCGGCTCCTGACCGCCTTCTGACACGGAGAGGGGGCCGGCGGACATCCGCCGGCCCCCTCTCTTCGTCGCTCAGCCCAGACCGTTGACCTTCTTGTACTCGAGCGCGTACGCCAGCTTGCCCGGCTTGGCGTCCGAGTACGGCTTGCTCAGCTTGTCGAACTCGCCCTTGTTGGCGGCCTTTCCGGCGTTCCACTGGGCCAGCGCGCCCAGGTCGGCGGCGGTGAAGCCGCTGTCGACCACGCTGCTCTTCGGTAGCGCGGCCATCGTCTGGGTGGTGCTCTTCACGGCGGCCAGGTAGCTGGTCAGGTCCGAGCGGTTCCAGCCGGACAGGTCGACCGGCTTGGTGTCGCGGAGCCAGCTGCCCCAGTAGAACTCCTGGAACGGCACCGAGTTCTGGGTGTAGCCGATGTCGCGGCCGAAGTAGAGCAGGCTGCGGTAGGTGTCGTCCTGGAAGTTGGCCAGCCCGACCGAGGCCGGCAGCTTGTTGATCTTCACCGGGTTGCCCTGCGGGTCGTTCAGGTACACCCACTTGTTGGCCTGCATCTGCGCCCAGAAGTCCTTCTGGGGCAGCGTGGACAGGTTCGCCAGCACCTTCAGCCGCACGTGCAGGTTCGCGCCGCCGTCCGGGGTCTCGTAGAAGGACGTCAGCGTGTGGTGACCGTCCGTCAGGAACGGCTCGCCGCCCGGGCCGATCACCACGGTCTTCATCGCGGCCTCGCTGTCCGCGGTCTCCCCGCCCACCGGCAGCGTGCAGGTGAACGAGGACGGGTCGTCCAGCCGGGCGTTCGGCTTCGCGGCGACCGCCTCGATGCGGCCGTCCGCCTCGCACCAGTCGCTGAACTTCTTGTTGATCGCGTCCTTGCCGAGCGTGTACCGGCCGAGCTTGTAGTACACCTCGTCGTAGCCGAGCGACGGCTGGGTCGGGTGGACGTCCCCGATCCGCACGTCCAACAGCTCCCCGGGCTTCGCGCACAGGTAACCGGCGAACGGCGTGTGCCGGTTGTCGTGCCCGCAGAACGACGGACGCTGCCCCGGCGCGCCGGGCGCGGCCACCGCGCTCGGCGCCGTCGCGGCACCACTGACCAGGGCCGCACCGACCGCCAACAGCGGTACCGCGGAAGGAACTCGGAATCGCATGACACTCCCTGCGCGCATGACTGGATGTGGCCGTGAGCGTCCCAGCGGCGGGCCAACACCCGGCAACCCCGCCGTGGCTTCCCGGAGAACGCGGATGAACGATCCCCGGCTCAGCCGCCGGGGCGGACCCGCCGCCGGAACCGGGCCGCGGCCGGCCGCGTCGACCCCGTTGCCCAGTACAGGTGGAACAGAGCATCGACGCCGAGCAGACCGGCCGCGGGCAGTGCCGGTTCGTCGCTGTGCTGTGCGGTTCACGGGGCTCCGCCGGTTCGAGCTGGCGAACTGTCAACGGGAAGAGGACGCAGGCGCGTTGGACGTTTCATGTGACCGCGTCACATCTGCCTGGCGGGGTGTGATCGGCCGAAGATCCTGGCGTGCGCCTCGGCGAGTTCCACGTCGGTGAACGGCCCGTGCTCGATCACCGGGGCGGGGTCCCGGTATGCATGTGCGACCACTTGAGCCGGCGGAGCCTCCGGCCGGGCCTCCCCCTGTCACCATGCGAGGAGTGGGCAGGACAGGATGAGTGAAGCTGGGAGCGGTGCGCCAACCATGTCGGAGCGAACAACGGATGGGGGCGACCCCAGGCTTGCCGCGGTCGATGCCGCGCTCGACCGGGACGACCCCGATGTCGGCACCGAGGTGATCAAGCTGGTCTTCGCGAGCGACGAGTTCGAGGCCGTCGCGGCGAGGGTCGAGCGCGCCCTTGGGGCCACCCGGTTCAAGGTCCGGCAGCTGGCCTGCGTGGCCGCCGGAGACTTTGCGAGGACCTCAGGTCGACTCACTCCGGGGATCTACGCGGCGCTGCGGGCCGAAGGGCTGGGAGGTGTGGCGGACACGGCGATCAGGGACGCACTGACCTTCATCCCGTTCCGGCAACTGTCCTGGTGGTTCCGGTGGACCTGGATCCGGCTGACCGTACTGGAGGGGATCGAAGGCCGATGGCTGCGCGCTGTCGAAGCAGTACGTGACGCCTGGCAAACCAGGTCCGGGCCCCCCAGGCCGCCGGACCGTCGGTGACCCTGCGGGCCGGCGTTGAAGCCGGCCCGCAGAAGGGTGGGCTCTCCGCGGCGCGCGGAGGTCAGCTGTGCGGGTCCCGCTTCGGGCCCGCTTCGGCTCAGATCGCGATCAGCCGGACCTGGGAGCCGCAGAGCTTCGCCATGTCGTCGATGTCCGAGGTGAGCACGGCCACCGGCCCCGGCTTGCGGAGCGCCATCTCGGCAACGGTGGCATCAATGGCGTACTTGTGGCCGTGCAGACCTGCCTGCTTGAGCAATGCCGCAGAGGCTCTGGCAGCGTGCCCGGTCACGGGCTCGATCCTGACCTGCGAAAGCACCCAGTTCAGTCGCGCAGTGTTCATCCTGGCGTGTGAGACCTCCACGACGGTGTTGGCACCGATCACCAGTTCGGCGGCCATCGCGTGGAACGACCGGATCACCGCCAGCACGTCACGGTCCTGTGAAAGCCAGGCAGACATACCTTGGGAGTCCAGCACGACGGTCTCGATGCGCTCGCTCACGCGGCGGCCGGCCCGCTGCCGGGCTCGGACGAACCGAAGGTCCTCGCGTGTGCGGCAGCGAGTTCTTCCTCGGTGAACGCTCCGTGCGCCTCCTCGTACTGGCGAAGTTCCTCGCCGAGCAACTGGTGCCTGATCTGTCGGGCTACCGCTTCGGCGACGTAGGCGGAGACGTTGTCCGTGAGCTTCTTCAGTTCGGCCACCTGTTCAGTGGGCAGGGTGACCGTGATGCGTGTGGTAGCCGCCATGAGGCAAGCATGCTGCCGGTATGCGCCACTCTGTCGAGCCTTCGCCGCGTAGGGTCGGTGGTATGCGACTGAGCACGGTGATCCTCCCCATCCACCGGTGGAGCGAGGGGCAGAAGGTGTGGCGGCGGGCCGAGGAGCTCGGGTTCCACGCGGCCTACACGTACGACCACCTGAGCTGGCGGAGCTTCCGGGAGGAGCCCTGGTTCGGGTCGGTGCCGACGTTGACGGCGGCGGCGTGTGCGACCGAGCGGATCAGGCTCGGGACGTTGGTGACGTTGGTCAATCCTCGTTCACCTATCGCAGCCTGATTTGGTCCCCCCATACGGCAAAGGTCGACAGCACGGCCGAGTCAGCCGGTTCAGGTCGCCAGATGCTCCACGAAGATCCCGATGAGGATGCGGTCCTCGTACGCGGCAATGGGGAGAGAGAAGTGCACCCTGTCGCGGTCCCACAGCCGCTTGCCGTGCCACTCGCAGCGGTAGGTACCGCCGTCGTAGTCGACGTTGCGTTGCTCCCACGCCTTCGCATTCTTCTTCGTGTTTGGGCTCTCGGGTGAGATGTCCAGGCCCAACGCGCTGAACCTGCGGACGACCTGTGTCTGGTCACCGCCGCACTCGGCCAGTATCCGGGCGAAGTGATCGTCGAGCGCGCCGAGCAGATCCACCAGCCAGGGCAGGACATCGGTGTAGGTGCCCTTGAAGTGGTGCAGGCGCAGGGTTTCGGCGAAAAGCAGCCGGGGGAAGGCGTCATCGACAAAGGCGAAGAAGCGTTCGGCTGGGACGTTTTCGTGGATGAGGAGACCGCGCCAGAAACCGGGCGAGTCACCGGGGAGCCGCAGGACGTGAATCGTCACGTCGTCCAGGCCGGCCTCCGCCGCCCGCGTGACGGTGAGCCATCCGGCTGGCCAGTCAGGTTCAGCGGCATACGGCATCAGGAGACACGACATGGCCCGACCCGCCGCTGCCCGGGACAAGGCGTGGGCTGTTCCCCAGGATGGTTCCCGCCAAAGGCCACCGGCCAAGCGGACCGGCTGGGGCACATCAGCCTCTGTCGGTTCCACACGCCGACACTTGCCCAGCAGTTGCTGCAGAAGGGCCCGCTTGTCACGGGGTAGCCCCCCGTCCGGCGAGTACAGAGCATCGACAAGCGTGACAGATGGCCGGCACTCGACGTCGTAGGCAGGTTCCATGAACGCTGCCGTACGGCCGTCGGCTAACGGCTGGAGCACTTCCGCAAGCGCATCGAGAGCTTCGTGTAGGACTGAGTCCGGCATCTCCCGCCAGTCGAAGCACTCTTCCGCAACGACGACGCGGTAGTTGTCGGCTTCCCCGGTGCTGGCAGGGCCCGTCGTGTCCTGTGCGCTGATGTTCATGCTCCTACCTGCTGCGGTGGGCACGAGCCAGCCTCCCGAGGTCGGTCTCGATCTGATCGAAGAAGCCGATTGGCCAGTGGCTGAGCTCGCCCTTGTCGTTGATGTCGATAGGCAGGGTTCGGTCATGGTCGAAGTAGTGCGTGATCATGTCTTCCGCCCGGAGCGAGCGGTCACGTGCGACGGCGAGCCGGGCCCCATTGAGAACGTGGTCGCTGTGTGTCTCCACCAGAACCTGCACCCCGCTGCCCGCGACCCGCGCAAGGAACTGTCCCAGTCGGGACTGTCCCGCCGGGTGCAGGTGCGCCTCGGGATTCTCCACGATCAGCAGGTCGGCGGGTTCGGTGAGCAGGCCCGCAACAATGACGGGCAGGGCGTAGGAGATGCCGAACCCGGTGTTGACGGGGCGGATTTCCTCGCCGCTCAGTCCGATCTCGCCGAATCGGATTGTGCTTGCCATGATTCCCACGGCCACCCGCGCGGTGATGCGCAGCGGGCGGATGATCTCCGAGGCCCATGCCTCGGCCTGGACCCGCATCTGGGGTCCGGCGGCCTTCGCGTGATGCAGTTGCTCCCGGACCACCTTGCGGGTGCCGACTGCGCGTGCTTCCCGAAGCGCCAACACCTGTGCGGTGAACTCACCCCGGACTCCGACTCCGATCTGGTCGGGGTCCTCAGCAGACACCGACAGCGTGTCGCGGGGGCCGAGCCGCTCGGCGCAAAGATAGGTGAAGGCGGGGGCCGACACGCTCGGCCCAATGCCGGGCACATGCGCGACCGGTATCCGTTGCACGTCGAGGTGTAGCGCCCGCTCTGCGTCGGGCAGCCCGAATCCGAAAACCCATGATCGTCCGTCAGGTCCGCCCAGCCGTACCGTGATCTCCCGTGCTTCGGTGGTCCAGTTGAGTACGTCCCGGGCCTCGCCCAGCGCAAGGCCGAAGGGCCCGTTCAGTCGGACTGCGCCGCCTTTTGCGGTGGCCGACGTGGCTGCGAGCCTCGCCAACAGCAAGGACTGGATCACTGTGCTCTTGCCGCCGCCGTTGACACCGGTCAGGACGGTGAGCGGACGGAGCGCGAACGTCTCCGACTCGAAGCGCTTGAAGCCCCGGATCTCCAGCGAGGTGATCACAGGCCGGCCGCCGCGTCCGCCTTGGCGGCCTCGAAGCGATAGGACACCCGGACCCGGTCGGCGGTGGAGGAAGTGATGGCGTTGAGATAGGTGAAGTCCGTGGTCATCCGTGTGCGGGCCGCCTGAACGATGGACGCGCTGCGCTTGCTCAGGTCTGCGGCCGTGTACTTGGGGTCGGCCAGCGCCATCGACCAGCTCTCGAACATGGCGCGGTTGATCGGGCTGCGGTAGTCGTCGTGCATCTGCCACTTACGGAATGCGTGCTTGCCGAAGACGAGGTACGCGTGGGTCATCGCCCGCTCGAAGGCTGCTTCCAGCGCAGCCACTTGCTCGTCCGGCACCTGCTTCGGATCGTCCAGCATTTCGGTGGCGTCCATCAGAAACAGCTCCATGATGGGGCGTTCCTGGTAAGCCTCGACCCCTTTCAGCCAGAACGCGGCGAATCGCAGGGCCATCTCCCGGTCGTTCATCCGGATGTGGTCGGTGAGACGGCCCCCAGTAGCCGTGGCGAAAGCGCTCGTGTGGGTCATCCGGTGCAGGATGCCCCGACTGCGCGGGCTGCTCATACAATGCCGGATCTCCTGGGCGTTGAGCGGAGTCCCACCGGTGTTGATCCGCTTGAAGATCTCGTACGTCACTCCGCGCGGTGTCGTCGGGTCAATCACGTTGACGATCAACTGGGTGTTGTTGATCCGCCGTTGGAACGGCACGGGAAGATCATCGAACCGCATGTTCTTCAGATCGTTCAGGTGTTCCAGCTTCCCGAGGGCGAAACGACTCTCGCCGCCTCGAACGAATGCGTGCAGGGTGGACAGCCGCTGAAGGCCGTCGACGACCCTGAACGAACCGTCCGCATCCTCGGCGAAGTAGAACGCTGGCAACGGAATCTGCAGCAGCAGGGACTCGACCAGCAGGGACTTCTGGTCGGTCCGCCAGACCTGCAGCCGTTGGAAGTCAGGGGCGAGCTCGATGGAACCCTCGTCGATCTGGTCGAGAATGTTCCGAAGTGAGAACTGGCTGGTGTTGACTCGGATCTGGTCCGGATTCCACGGACGCTGAATCCGGGTGTTCTCCTCGCCGGGGTCCTCGACCTCAATACCTGTGGCGTGTCCGTCGAACACGTCCTCCACCACGTCCGGAGCTGTCTGCGTGCCGTCCATAGCCATGTGGGCCATCCTAGGTGCCCGTGGCTCAGGCAAAGGGGGCGTTTGTCGACAGTGGACCGTGACACTGTTGCCAAAGGTCGACGGTGCCATCCGTGAGTCAACGGTCGACGAGGAGGCCACGACACTCAGCGCGGCGTAGGGCACTCTTCAACTCGTTCTGGCTCTACGGAGTTGGTGATGGCAGTGCTGGCCACCACCGTGGTACCGCTCGATGTTCGGTCCTACAGGTGATCGGGCTGACGCGGTACCCGCCCTGCCCCGCTGTGCTTCCGACGTCGGCTGTCGGCGGAGAGTTCGCCGAGGCGCTCGCTGATCACGGAAACTCCTGGGCGAGGCTCCTGGGCGTAGTACCAGGGCTTGCGTCGGTGTAGCAGTTCCTCGCCGTGCTGGGCCCAGGTGAATTCGGGACTCGGCGCCGCCCGGAGCAGGGGTCGGCATTGGCAGATCCAGGATCTCGATCCGCTGGCGATCGGCGCCGCGAGAGCACAAGGCGACGATCCGGCCGTCCTGGCCGAGGCCGACGCCGCGCACGATCACCTCGATCCCGAGAACGGTCGCGCTGAACGGCACCGCGAGGTTCTCCTCGATCACGGTGAACAGGCCGGTCAGCTGCTCGTCCTCGGTGTAGGCATCGACAGTGGCCTCATCGACCAAGGCCCCAAGCTCGGCCCCGCCCAGAACACTCATGGCGCCACGCTGGCGGCCACGGAAGTGACGTCGCCGCGGGTTGCCCGAACCTCACCCGCCGGAGCGTAAGCGTAGGGTCAGTGGCATGCGCTTGAGCACGGTGATCCTCCCCATCCACCGGTGGAGCGAGGGGCAGAAGGTCTGGCGGCGGGCCGAGGAGCTCGGGTTCCACGCGGCCTACACGTACGACCACCTGAGCTGGCGGAGCTTCCGGGAGGAGCCCTGGTTCGGGTCGGTGCCGACGTTGACGGCGGCGGCGTGTGCGACCGAGCGGATCAGGCTCGGGACGCTGGTGACCTCGCCGAACTTCCGGCACCCGGTGACGCTGGCGAAGGAACTGATCACGCTGGACGACGTGTCCGGTGGGCGGGTGACGCTCGGGGTGGGGGCCGGGGGGTCGGGGTTCGATGCGACGGCGCTCGGGCAGGAGGCGTGGTCGCCGAAGGAGCGGGCCGACCGGCTGGGTGAATTCCTGCCGCTGCTGGACGAGTTGCTGAGGGAGGACGCCACGACGCGGGAGGGCGCGTACTACTCGGCGGTGGAGGCCCGGAACATCCCCGGCTGCGTACAGACGCCCCGGGTGCCGTTCTACGTGGCGGCGACGGGGCCGCGCGGCCTGCGGCTGGCGGCCGAGTACGGCCAGGGCTGGGTGACGTACGGGGACGCGAAGGCACCGGCCGACGTGCCGGCGGAGCAGGCGCCCGCGGTGATCGCCCGGCAGATCGCGAAGCTGACCGAAGCGTGCGAGCAACGCGGCCGGGACGTCGGCGAGTTGGAGAAGCTGCTGCTCCAGGGATCGACCGCCGAGCAGCCGTTGCAGTCGGTGGACGCCTTCGTCGACTGGGCGGGAACGTACCGGGAACTGGGGATCACCGAACTCGTGGTGCACTGGCCCGTCCCGGACTCGATCTTCGCGAACGATCCCGACGTCTTCGAGCGGATCGCCACCGACGGACTGCGGCAACTGGGTTGAGTGAACGTCAGTAGGAAGGGGGCAGGACCGGTCAGGGGCCGCCGCAGGGGTGGTCGGAGGGGAGTCCTAGGCTCGTCGCAGCCCGGCGCACGTCCGGGGCGGTGGCCTCTGAAGGGGGTACGGATGAGCGGGGACAACAGAGGTCCCGGGCAGCAGCCCGGCGGGCAGTGGGGACAGGGACAGCCCTCCGGCCAGGGGCAGTGGCCGGGGTACGGGCAGCCCGGTGCGCCCGGCGGCGGCTGGGGGCAGGGCCCCTGGGGGGCCGTGCCGCTCGCGCCCCAGCCGGGCGTCATCCCGCTGCGCCCGCTGTCGTTCGGCGAGATGTTCAGCGCGGTGTTCGACACCGTCCGCCGCTACTTCAAGGCGCTCTACCTGCCGTTGCTCGCACTGGTCGGTATCGGCGCGGTGCCGGTGACGGTGGTCGCGCTGTTCTTCGTGGGCGACCTGCGCGACGCGATCGAGCGCCTGCCCGACGACGGGAGCGCGCCGACCTGGCAGCAGCTGTGGGACCTGGTGAGCCCGGTGGTGCTGCTGATCCTGGTGCTCGGACTGGTGCTGTTCGCCCTCAACGTCGTGGTCGCCCCGCTGGCCACCGTGGTGCTGCGGGCGGCGACGCTCGGCCGTCCGATGACGGCCGGTCAGGCCTGGAAGGAGGCGCTGCCCAAGCTGTGGCCGGCCGTGCTGTCCCAGGCCGCGGTGCTCGTGCCGATGTTCCTGCTGGAGGTCCTGGCGTTCGGCGGCCCGGTGGCCCTCACGGTGCTGAACGACAACCCGCTGCCGGTGCTGCTCCTGCTCGTGCTCCTTCCGGCCGTCTCGATCGGCAGCGTGTTCGTCACCGTCCGGCTGACGCTGCAGGTGCCGGTGCTGGTGCTGGAGGAGACCACGCCGATCGGCGCGATCCGCCGGGCCTGGCGCCTCAACGCGGGCAACTGGTGGCGCAGCCTGCTGCTGGGCTTCATCGTGGCGTTCGCCGGACGGGTCGCGGCGAACATCGTGACGGCTCCGCTCGGGATCGTCCTCGGGGCCATCATGCCGACCAGCACCGTCGGCGCCTCGTCGCAGGAGCCCGTGCTCCCCAGCAGCGGTGTGCTGACCACGCTGGTGGTGCTGGGCGCGCTGACCATGCTGCTGATCGCGGCGATGACGGCGCCGCTGACGCCGCTCGCCAACGGCGTGATGTACATCGACCGCCGGATCCGCACGGAGCGCCTCGACATCGCCCTGGCCGAGGCCGCCGGCATCCGACTGACCGACCCGGCGGCGCCGTCCGCTCCGCCCGCGCCGTCCGCTCCGCCCGCGCAGCCGGGCCCGCAGTCGACCCCGCAGCCGGGCTCGCAGCCCGCTCCGACAGCCCCGGCGGCCCCTGCGGAACCGCCCGCGCGGCCCGCGTCGACCGCGTCGGAGGAGCGGTCCGAACCGTCCTCCGATGCCCCTGCGGGGCAGCCTTCTCCGTCCACGAAGGATGACTCGGGCGCGAGCTGATTCGGACGGGGGTTGCGGTTCGGTCACGGCCTGTCCGATTGGCTCGGGATTGCGGCAAATCGGCCTGGCAACCGTGTTGTTGACGACTGCACAGGGCTCTCATAATTCGTGCACCGCACGGTGACACCTGTGTTCGGGCCGACCGGGGGGACAGCCCGTGGGGGCCGTGCGGTCGTCCACGCGCACCCTGGGGGGAGACCCTTGTCCGTTTCCGAACCGACTTCTGGTCAGGAGCCGGCCGCCGTGCCTGCCGACCGGCCGGCGGCCACCGAGCCCAACCCCGTCACCCCGGCCCCGGCCGAACCCGAGTTGGCCGCCGAGCCCGCCACCGAACAGCCCGGCCCCGAGCAGCCCACCGCAGCCCGCGGGCTGCCCCGGGCGGCCGGCGTGGCCCTCGCGGTGGCCGGCCTGCTGGCCGTGACCGCGACCAGCGCGGCCGTCACCGTCGCGGTCGGCAAGCCCGACCCGGCCACCCGGGTGGCCGCAGCCCCAGCCGCCACCGCGAGCGCCTCGGCCAGTGCGAGCGCGAGTGCCTCGCCCAGCCCCTCGCCCACCCCGACCGCCTCGCCGAGTGCGGCGCCGCGCCCGTCCAGCACGCTGCAGGGCAGCGTCTCCGGCGGCAAGCACTCCGGCGACCTGCGCTACTTCCTGCTGCCGGTGCCGGACAACGCCGACCCGTACGGTTCGGTGGACGGCGCGATGCTGAGCATGGACGACCTCCAGGCGCAGTACAAGGACAGCGTCGACATCAAGGAGGTGCTGGACTCCTGGGGCTTCAAGGACGCCGCCGGCCGCACCTACCGCCTCCGGGACGGCAAGACCGAGGTGCGTTCGGAACTCAAGCGCTTCGGCCGCACCGACCGCGCGCAGGGCTTCGCCGACCACTCGGGCTACGGCGACAACTCCTTCGACATCGACGGGGTGTCCAACGCCAAGGGCTACGTCTTCAAGCCCAAGGAGCAGGCGTACACCGGTGCGCTGATCGGTATCGGCGTGGTCGGCGACGTGGTCTACGAGATCACTGTCGAGGTGCAGGGCGACCCCGACAAGGCGCTGCTCTTCGACGCCATGAAGCGCGAGCGCGACCGCCTCACCAACGGCTGACGGCCGTCCCGAACTCTCTTTCCAGGAGCACCAGTTGAGCACCGAGTCCACGGGCGCCGCGGAGCCCGGGGCGGCCGCCGCCGGGCCGTCCGAACCCCCGACGGCCACCCCGTCCACTACCGCCTCCGCCGACGCACCCGTCTCCGCCGACGCACCCGCCTCCGTCGACGCGCCCGACGCGCCCGACGCACCCGCCTCTGCCGAGGCGTCCGACGCACCCGACGCCCCGTCCGACGCGCCCGACGCCCCGTCCGACGCGCCGACCACCGAGGGCTTCGAGCACGTCGAGGTGCTCGCCGTGGGTGAGGAACCCGCGCGCAGGAAGCGGAAGTTCGGCGTGGGCGCGATGTTCCTGACCGCCGTGGTGGCCGGGCCGGTGATCGGTGGGGTCATCGGTTACGGCATCCAGGCCTCCCGTCCGGCGACGCCGCTGCCCGAGCTCGCCGCGGTGAAGCTCAGCTACCCGGCCGAGCGGATCGACGCCAAGGCGCTGGCCGCGGCCGGCCCGCAGCCGCTGAACATCGACGGTGACCTGCGCGAGCTGCTGATCAAGCGTCCGGACGGCACCGAGGACGACAGCATGGGCAGCAACGGCTGGATGTCCGCCGCGGACGTGGCGAGGACCTTCGGCAACAGCGCCGAGCAGTTCTCCACGCTGCTGTCCGGTGGGTTCCGCCGGCAGGCGAACGTCAGCTGGATCTCCGGTGACGTCAAGTACCGGGTGAGCCTGCGGCAGTACCGGCCGGAGTCGGTGCACGAGGTGATGTCCGGCATGAGCCCGCGCCGCTCCGATCTGAGCCTCTCGAAGTTCGCAGGCAACGACGAGAGCATGGTCATGGTCTCCACGAAGCCCTACAAGTACGCCCGCAGCAGCGAGGAGTACTACTGGGGCGGGGCCGTGGCCCGGAAGGGCACCGTGCTGATGAGCATCGAGGTCTTCGCCAAGAACCCGGTCGACCGGAGCCAGCTGGAGGACATCGCCAAGCGACAGTGGGAGCGTCTCGCGTGACCGACATCGAATCCCCCGAGCCGGCCGCCCCCGCGCAGCCGCCCACCGCCACCCCGCCGGTCGACGCCACGTCCGCCGACACCACGGTCACCGAACCGGCTGCCGCCGCAGTCGAGTTCACCAAGCCGGACGCAACGCAGGACGCAACGCAGGACGCCTTGCAGGACGCCGCGCTGGACGCCGAGCCCGCGACCGCCCCGGCCGCGACCGCCCCGGCCGCGACCGCCCCGGCCGCGAAGCCGCGCCGGATCGCGCTCAAGGCGGCCGCCGCCGTGGTCGCGGCGGCGCTGGTCGGCGTCGGCATCGGCGAGGCGATCATCAAGGTCCACTACAAGGACACCCCGGCCGCGCCCACCGCGGCGGCCCCCGCCCCCTCGGCGAGCCCGGCCCAGGAGTGGGGCGCGAAGTCCAACGGCAACCACTTCGGCAGCCTGCGCGACCTGCTGCTGCCGATGCCGTCCAGCTACCACCTGGGCCCGGACTTCGGCTCGATCGGCAACGACAACGAGCTGCGTGACGCGGACCTGGACAGGGCGCTGAAGGAGACCATCGCCGACGTCCCGGAGAAGTACCGGAAGGACGCCGAGAACGCGCTGTCCTCGCTGCACATCCAGGGCATCGGCGCGCGCAGCCTGGTCACCATGGACAACCAGACCTCGGTGATGCTGGTGCTCAGCCAGTTCAACCAGCAGGCCGTGGAGGCGGAGAACAACTCGTACGGCAAGTGGTTCACCGACAACGAGCTGTACCGGCAGGGCCCGGGCGTGGCCGGCCACTCGGAGGCGCACTGCGCGCTGCCGACGCTGAAGGCTGGTGAGCAGCTCGACTTCCTGCAGTGCTACGCCGGCGTGGGCGACCTGCTGGTGCAGATGAGGGTCTCAGGGGTCGCGCCCCTCGACCAGAACAAGGTCGTCGACCTGTTCCGTCAGCAACTCGACCGACTGGCCATCCCGGGAGCCACCGCATGAGCACCGACATCACCCCGAACCCCGGTCCGGCCGAACCGTTCGAACCGATCGTGCCGGTCACCCCCGACGTCACCTCCGACGTCACCCCCGCCGCCACCGCCGGGAACGGCGAGGCGCCCGGCGCCCTGGACGCCTTCGTCCCGGCCGGCCAGGGCGAGTCGCCCGAGCAGCCGAAGCGTGACCGCAAGCGGCTGTGGCAGGTCGGCGGGGCGCTGCTGCTGACGGTGGTGACCGGCGCGGCCACCGCCGTCGCGGTGACCCTGCCGGACCGCACCGACCTGCCGGGTCTGGCCACGCCGAACGACGGCCGTTACGTGTTCCCGCAGTTGACGATGCCTCCGCTGCCGGTGGGCGCCTCGGCCCCGTCCGACTACAAGATCAAGACGCACGCCGCGGACCTGCGGGCGCTGCTGCTGCCGCTGCCCAACGGCGCCGTCGGCACCGGCCCGTCGGCCGCCCCGAGCGGGTCCGCGTCCGCCTCCCCGAGCGTGAGCGCGAGCGCGTCCGCGAGCGCCTCCGCGTCGGCCAGTGCTTCCGCGAGTGCGCCCGCGAGCCTGCCGCCGGTGGCGGGCCGCTGGGTGCCGTGCGACCGGGACATGATGCTGGCCAACGACGACCAGTACGCGCAGCGGCTGGTCAGCGACGCCTGCCGCGGCGCGGCCGCGCAGGGCTGGACCACCAAGGACGGCACCCGCACCGAACTGCGGCTGATCCGGTTCGGCTCGGCGGACGAGGCGACCAACTTCTTCTCGTTCGCGAACCAGCTGGACGCCACCAAGGACATCCGCTCCACCTCCCTGGATGTCGCCCACACCTACAAGGTGGCGCTCGGCAGCGTGAACGTCCGGCTCTCGGACGCGAAGGCCGGCGACGTGCCCACCGGCCGGCTCGGCTGGCTGCAGTGCGGCGACGTGGTCGCGCTGGTCCAGATGACCAATCCGAACGGCGTCCCGGACCAGGCGTTCCGGCAGATCCTGCTGCTGCAGAGCAGCCTGATGGTCTGAAAAACCCGCACGGACAGGTGAGTTGACGAAGCGACGATTCCCGGCCCGCCCCCGCGACCCCTAGGGGGCGGGCCCGGAGTGTCATCCCGTGGGCGGACGGAAGCTCAGCTTGTCAGCGCATTCCGCGCCGGGGGTGACGGCACTACGTTGATGACCGTGTCCACAGTCATCAAGACGGACGGCCTCACCAAGAGGTTCCCCCGGGTCACCGCCCTCGACCGGCTCACCGTGGAGGTGCAGCCCGGCGTGGTCGGACTGGTCGGAGCGAACGGTGCGGGCAAGTCCACCCTCATCAAGATCCTGCTCGGCCTGTCCCCCGCCACCGAAGGCACCGGACAGGTACTCGGGCTGGACATCGCCACCCAAGGCGCGGAGATCCGCGAACGGGTCGGCTACATGCCCGAACACGACTGCCTGCCGCCGGACGTGTCCGCCACCGAGTTCGTCGTCCACATGGCCCGGATGTCCGGCCTGCCGGCCGCCGCCGCCCGCGAACGCACCGCCGACACGCTGCGCCACGTCGGCCTGTACGAGGAGCGCTACCGCCCGATGGGCGGCTACTCGACCGGCATGAAGCAGCGCGTGAAGCTCGCCCAGGCACTCGTCCACGACCCGCAGTTGGTGCTGCTGGACGAGCCGACCAACGGCCTCGACCCGGTCGGCCGGGACGAGATGCTCGGCCTGATCCGTCGCATCCACACCGACTTCGGCATCTCGGTGCTGGTCACCACCCACCTGCTGGGCGAGCTGGAACGCACCTGCGACCACCTGGTGGTGATCGACGGCGGCAAGCTGCTGCGGTCCTCCTCCACCGCCTCGTTCACCGAGGCCACCCAGCTGCTCGCGGTCGAGGTCACCGACCACCCCACCGACCACACCTTCGACGCCGAACAGGTGCTGCGCGAACGCCTCACCGCCGCCGGACTGACGGTGCGCGCCGACAGCGGCCGCATCCTGCTGGTGGAACTCGCCGGCGACGAGACCTACGACACCGTCCGCGACACCGTGGACGACCTCGGCCTCGGCCTGATCCGGCTCGAGCAGCGCCGCCACCGGGTCGCCGAGATCTTCAGCAGCAACTCCGACGGCGACCAGCAGCCCGCCCGGTCCGAGACGCATGACGAGCAGGCCGCGGCCGTGCCGGCAGGAGGCGAGCAGGCATGACCACCCCCGCCAACACCCACAGCGGCGTCATCCACGACATCGGCTACCGCCCCTACACCGGTCCCCGGCTGGGACGCGGCTACGCCACCCGCTCGCTGTACGTGCAGAGCCTGCGCGCCGCGTTCGGCCTCGGCCGCTCCGGCAAGTCCAAGGTGCTGCCGTTCCTGCTCCTCGGCGGCCTGGTCGCCCCGGCGCTCGCGATGCTCGCCATCGCCACCTTCGCCGGCCTGAAGCAGATGCCGCTGGACTACGCCCCGTACCTCGCCAACTTCGGGGTACTGACCCAGATCTTCCTGGCCGCGCAGGCCCCCGTGCTGATGTCCCGCGACCTGCGCCACCACGTCGTACCGCTGTACTTCTCCCGCCCGGCCAGCCGCACCGACTACGTGGCAGCGAAGTTCGCCGCCATGTTCAGCGCCCTGCTGATCATCCTGACGCTGCCGCTGCTGGTGCTGTTCATCGGCTCGATGCTCGCCAAGTTCCCGTTCGGCGACAACCTGGTCCACCTGCTGTACGGCCTGTTCGCCGCCGTCCTGTACGCGCTGCTGTACGCCGCGCTCGGCCTGCTGATCGCCGCCCTCACCCCGCGCCGCGGCTTCGGCGTCGCCGCCATCATGGGCACCCTGATGATCACCAGCGCGATCTCGGCGATCGTCCGCGGCCTGACCGGCGGCTACGACCCCGTCCCCAAGGAGTCCGCGGCCTGGGCCGAGCTGATCTCGCCCAGCGCCACCGTCCAGGGCCTGGTCAACAAGGTGTTCAACCTCGGCGGCGACGGCCCCGAGCGACTGGCCGCCCCCGGCTCCTTCGGCGTGCTGGTGTTCGCCACGGTCATCGTCCTCCTCACGGCCGGCAGCTACGCGCTGACGCTGCGCCGCTACCGGAACGTCTGAGAGGCAGCCATGGCCGTCATCACCATCGACAAGGTCTCCCGCTGGTTCGGCAACGTGGTCGCCGTCAACGACGTCACCATGAACATCGGACCCGGCATCACCGGCCTCCTCGGCCCCAACGGCGCCGGAAAGTCCACCCTCATCCACATGATGAGCGGCTTCCTCGCCCCCTCCTCCGGCGCGGTCACCCTGGACGGCGCCCCGATCTGGCGCAACCAGCAGGTCTACCGGCAGATCGGCCTGGTCCCCGAGAAGGAGTCGATGTACGACTACCTGACGGGCTGGGAATTCGTCCTCGCCAACGCCGAACTGCACGGCCTCGCCAACCCCGGCGCCGCCGCCAAGCGGGCCCTCGCGCTGGTCGAGATGGAATACGCCCAGGAACGCCAGACCGGCACCTACTCCAAGGGCATGAAGCAGCGCGTCAAAATGGCCTCCGCCCTGGTCCACGACCCGGCGGTACTGCTGCTCGACGAGCCGTTCAACGGCATGGACCCGCGCCAGCGCCTCCAGCTGATGGAACTGCTGCGCCGCTTCGGCGCCGACGGGCGCACCGTGCTGTTCTCCTCGCACATCCTCGAAGAGGTCGAGCAACTCGCCCGCCACATCGAGGTGGTGGTGGCCGGACGGCACGCCGCGTCCGGCGACTTCCGCGAGATCCGCCGCCTGATGACCGACCGCCCGCACCAGTACCTGGTGCGCTCCAGCGACGACCGCCGCCTGGCCGCCGCGCTGATCGCGGACGGCTCCACGGCCGCCATCGAACTCGACGCCACCGCCCTGCCCCACAGCGGCTCCGCCGCAGGGGCCCTGCGCATCCAGGCGATCAACTTCCAGGGCTTCACCACCCTGCTGCCCAAGGTCGCCCGCGAGGCCGGCATCCGGCTGTACACCGTCTCCCCGGCCGACGAGTCGCTGGAAAGCGTCTTCTCGTACCTGGTCTCGTCCTGAAGGGCCCCCGATGAACACCACCGTCGCCAGGCTCACCGCGCGCGGGCTGTTCGGCCGCCGGCGCATCCTGATCCTGCTGGCCGTCCCGGTCCTGCTGCTGGTCATCGCGGTGATCGCCCGCAACAGCACCCTCGACAGGCTGGAACTCGCGCACAGCATCCTGGGCAACCTCGCCCTCGGCACCCTGGTCCCGATCACCGGACTGATCACCGGCACCGGCGTCATCGCCACCGAGATCGAGGACGGCTCGATCGTCTACCTGCTCGCCAAGCCGCTGCCGCGCTGGAAGATCGTCACCACCAAGCTGGCCGTCGCGATCGGCAGCACCTGGCTGCTCGCGACCGTCCCGACCTACCTGGCCGGGCTGATCCTCTACGGCGGCGCCGACAACGTCGCCCTCGGCTACGCCGTCGGCACCCTGGTGTCCGGCGCCGCCTACAGCGCGCTGTTCCTGCTGCTCGGCGTGGTCACCCGGCACGCCGTGATCGCCGGCCTCGCCTACGCGCTGATCTGGGAGAGCCTGATCGGCAACTACGTCGAGGGCGCCCGCACCCTGTCCGTCCAGCAGTGGGGCCTGTCGCTGACCAAGGCGATCGCCGCCGACGGCACCGTCACCGCCCCGGTCGCACTGACCACCGCGGTGTGGCTGCTGATCATCGCCGCCGTCGGCGCCACCGCGCTGGCCTCGGTCAAGCTGGCCGGCCTCACCCTCAACGGCGAGGAGTAGGCCGGAAGAACGCGAAACGGCGGGGACGGCACGCAGCCGTCCCCGCCGTTCGTCGTTCCCGAGGCAGTCGTCAGATCGTCCGGTCGCGGCCCGCGCCCCAGCCGGCCACCGCCGCCACCGCGGCCAGCGCCAGCATCACGATCAGCGTCGCGTCCCAGCTGCCGGTCAGCTGCTTCAGCGCACCGCCGCCGACCGGACCGGCCGCCGCCACCAGGTAGCCCACCGCCTGGCTCATCCCGCCGAGCCGGGCCGCACCCAGCGCGTTCTCGGTCCGCAGCACGATGAACGCCAGACCCAGGCCCAGCGAACCGCCCTGCGCCAGACCCAGCACCGCCGCCGAGAACCACGCGCCCGACACCGGCGCCAGCAGCAGCCACGCGATGCCCGCCGCGTTCAGCCCGGCCATCGCCAGCGCCAGCCCGCGCTGCCGGGTCATCCGGCCCGCCGCCAGCGGCACCAGGAACGCGCTGACCACCTGCACCAGGTTGCTGAACGCGAACACCAGACCGGCCTCGCCGCGCGCCATCCCGTGGTCCGACAGGATCGTCGGCATCCACGCCACCAGGGTGTACACCAGCAGCGAGGAGATCCCCATGAACGCGCTGATCTGCCACGCCAGCGGGGACTTCCACGGGCTGACGGTGACGCGCTGCTCCGCCGTCGCCGGGGCCACCCGCAGCGGCACGGTCGGCTCGCGGCGGGCCTTCAGCACCTGCGGCAGCCAGGCCAGCCCGGCGACCAGCGCCAGCACCGACCAGGCGCCCAGCGAGGCCTGCCAGCCACCGCCGAGGGCGTGCTCCAGCGGCACCGACAGCGCGGCCGCCATGGTCGCGCCGACCAGCATGGTGGTCGAGTAGACGCCGGTCATCATGGCCGCCCGGTGCGGGAACTCCCGCTTCACCAGGCCCGGCATCGACACGTTCAGCACCGCGATCGCCACACCGATCACCATGCAGCCCGCGTACAGCGTCCACACCGACGGCAGCACCCGCAGCAGCACACCCGCGCCCAGCGCCAGCACCGCGCCCAGCACCACCCGCTCGGTGCCGAACCGGCGGGTCAGCCGCGGCGTCAGCGGCGCGCCCACACCCTGGAACAGCACCGGCACCGTGGTGATCATGCCGCTCGCCGCCGCCGACAGGCCGAAGGTGCGCTGGATCTCCGCCACCATCGGCGAGACCGCCGCCAGGCAGGCCCGCATGTTCAGGGCCACCAGCACGATGCCCACCAGCAGCAGGGCGGGGTGCGCGAACTTGGCGGTTCGGGTACCGACCTTCGGATCGAGGACGGGCTGCACGGCACGGGTGACCGACGACATGGCGGGGCTGACTCTCTGTGCGGGTGGAAGAAGAAGGAGAGCGGACGGGCGGCGCGGCGCTACTTGCGCGCGGCGATCTCGGCGAGCAGCTGCTCCACCGCCGCCGTCGGCTCCGCCAGCAGGGCCCGACAGGCCGCCTCGGCCCGCTCCGGGTCACGGCTCTCGATCGCGTCGACCAGCGCCGCGTGGGTGCCGATCGCCACCTCGGGCATGTCGTGGTCGCCGAACGCCGCGCGCATCGACTCCCGCACCGAGGCCCCGAAGTACCGGTACACCTCGGTCAGCGCCGGGTTGTGCGCCGCCTCCACCACCGCCGTGTGGAACTCCAGGTCGTGCTCGACGGTGGCCTCCCGGCCGGCCCGCTCCGGGTGCGCGGCCATCACTTCGGCCTCCCGGGCCAGCGCGGCCCGCATCCGGGCCAGGTCGTCCGGGGTGTGCCGCTCGGCGGCCAGCCGGGCCGCCTCGGTCTCCAGCGCGGCCCGCACCTCCAGTACGTCCCGCACCCCCGACCGCTGCACTCCGCGCAGCACCGACGCCGGATCGCTGGTCGAGCGGACGAACGTCCCCTCGCCCTGCCGGGAGACCAGCATCCCCGCGTGCACCAGCACCCGGATCGCCTCCCGCACGGTGTTGCGACCCACCCGCAGCCGCTCGGCGAGCTCGTGCTCGGTCGGGATCCGCGACCCCACCGGCCACGCCCCGCCCGCCAGCTGCTCGCGCAGCTGCTCGATCGCCTCGTCCACCAGTGAACGCCGCCCGGCCGCCTGAAGTCCCTCCACGCCGGGCTCCCTTCTCGCTCACTGTCGGATGTCGGTCATCCTACAACTCCTTGCCCGGTCATCCTACAACCGCCCTGGCGTGCGAAAACGCTGCCCGCCCGGGCAGTCGCGAAGGGCTCTTGCGGAGGCTGTCGGGGCGCTGAAGTCACCTGTCTCACACGGGAGAACGGGAACCCCTGGTGTGGACACGTCGTTCGAGTGCTCGGAGTGGAGACCCAGGCCGTGACTTTCGAAATGATCCCTTTATATGCTCCGCTCTCTAGCTTCATCCGTCGGCCCAGCGGACGGACTGGTTGCTGAGGCGCCCGACGGCCGCCTCCGGTGAAGGGTGTACGTATGGCAGGCCAGAGGGCGGGGGCGTCCGACGCGGATGCCGGCTGGTGGGAGAACGATCCGCCGCAAGGTGGCACCTACCAGCAGGACGCGCCCCGTCGCGACGACGCGCCGTCCACCGGAGTCCCGCGCCGCCGCGCGGCGAGCCACGACGACGCGCCGGCCGCCGGCGGCCGCGCCGCGTCCCGCCGAGCCCAGGGCCGCGGCTCCGCCGCCACCCCGCAGCGCTCCGGCCGCCGCGCCGCCCCCGCCGAGCCCGAGCCCGAGACCGAATCGGCGGGCGGCTTCGGCCACGGCGGCCGGGCCGGCTCCCGCCGGGCGGCGGCCGCCCAGGGGCGCCGCAAGCCCCGCCGCACCAAGAAGATCATCATCTGGTCGCTGGTCGGCACCAGCCTCGTCGTGGTCGGCACCGGCGGCTACTTCTACTGGCGCCTGAACGGCAACATCTCCGCCTTCGACCGCGAGGGCATCGCCAAGGACCGCCCCGCGGCCGCCGAGCCCGACTCCCAGGGCCGCCGGCCGATGAACATCCTGCTGATCGGCTCCGACTCGCGCGACGGCGCCAACAAGGACCTCGGCGGCGGCCAGGACGGCGGCGCCCGCTCCGACACCACGATCCTGCTGCACGTCTACGCGGACCACAAGCACGCCGTCGGCGTCTCGATCCCCCGCGACGCCGTGGTCGACATCCCCAAGTGCCTGCTGCCGAACAAGAACTGGACCAAGCCGCAGACCAACGTCAGGTTCAACGGCGCCTTCTCGGTCGGCGGCACCGAGCAGGGCAACCCGGCCTGCACCCAGAACACCGTCGAAGCCCTGACCGGCCTGCGCGTCGACCACACCATGGTGGTCAACTTCGAGGGCTTCGCCGCGATGACCAAGGCCGTCGGCGGCGTCGAGGTCTGCCTGCCCAACGCCATCCACGACTACGACCTCAACCCCAACCTGCCCAAGAAGGGCGGCAAGGAGATCTACCCCAAGGGCATACAGAAGGTCGAGGGCCAGGCCGCCCTCGACTACGTCCGCCTGCGCCACGGCATCGGCGACAACTCCGACGTCGGCCGGATGAAACGCCAGCAGGCCTTCCTGTCCCAGCTCATCAAGTCGGTCAAGACCAAGGGCATGAGCCCGACCAACCTGCTGCCGCTGGCCGACGCCGCCACCAAGTCGCTCACCGTCGACCCCGACCTGGCCGGCGTCGACAAACTGCTCGACCTGGGGATGTCCCTCAAGGACATCGACCTGCACGACATCAAGTTCATCACCACCCCCTGGCACTACCAGGGGGAGAAGATCGGCCTCAACCACCCCGAGGTCGACCAGCTGTGGGCCGCCCTCAAGGCCGACCGCACCCTCGACGGCCAGGACGCCAGTGCCGGCGGCGAGAGCCCCGCCCCGAGCGAGTCCGCCGCCCCGTCCACCAGCGCCCCGGCCGCCCCGCCCGCCAACGGCGCCGGCATCAAGGTCGCCGTCCTCAACGGCAGCGGCGCCTCCGGCCTCGGCAACAAGGCCGCGACCGCCCTGAAGGCCGCGAACTTCACCGTCACCAGCACCGGCAACGCCACCAGCCAGAACCACGCCACCACCGTGGTCCAGTACGGCAGCGCGAGCCAGAAGGCCAACGCGCAGGCCGTCGCCTCGCAGTTCCCCGGCGCCACCGTCGAAGCCGGCTCCGGCGCGGGCATCACGGTGACCCTCGGCAAGGACTACGCCGCGAGCGCCGGCGGCGACGGCGCCCAGGGTGGCGGCAACACTCCCGCCCCCGGCCCGCTGCCGACCAGCGTCACCAACGACGCCCGCTCCGCCGACGACGACCCCTGCGCCAACGTCAACTACGGCGGCTGACCGGCCCACCGGGCCCCGCGGCACACGAAAGCGCCACCGGCACCAGGCCGGTGGCGCTTTCGCCGTCCCCGAGGGTCAGCCGTTGAGGCCGAACACCCGGTCCAGCACCACGGCGACGCCGTCCTCGTCGTTGGAGACGGTCACCTCGTCGGCCACCGCCAGCAACTGCTCGTGCGCGTTGCCCATCGCCACCCCGTGCGCGGCCCACCGGAACATCGGTATGTCATTGGGCATGTCACCGAACGCGATGGTCTCGGCCGCCGTGACACCCAGCCGCCGCGCGGCCAGCGACAGACCGGTCGCCTTCGTCAGACCCAGCGGAAGCAGCTCGACGATGCCGTCGCCCGCCATCACCACACCCACCAACTGACCCGCCACCGACCATGCAGCCTCGGCGAGTTGATCGTCCGTCAGCTCCGGGTGCTGGATGTACAGCTTGCTCACCGGCGCGGCCAGCAGCTCCTCCGGCGCGACCTGCCGCACCGGCAGCCCGGTGGCGATCCGCAGCCGGTAACCCGGCCCCGCCACCACCTCGCCGTCCAGCCCGTCCTGATTGGCGGCGACCGCCAGCGGACCCACCTCGGCCTCGATCTTGGCCAGCGCCAGCGCCGCCAGCTGCCGGTCCAGCGTGACCGAGGTGAGCAGCTTGTGCGCACCCGCGTCGTAGACCTGCGCGCCCTGCCCGCAGACCGCTATCCCGGTGTACCCGATCTCGTCCAGCACCGGCTTCGTCCAGCCCGCCGAGCGGCCCGTCACGATGATGTGCTGCGCCCCGAGCGCCGTCACGGCGCCCAGCGCCTCACGGGTGCGGGCGGAGACGTTCTCGGCGCCGGTGAGCAGCGTCCCGTCGAGATCGGTGGCGACCAGCCGGTAGGGCAGGGCGTCGGTGCTCATGCGCGAAGTGCTCCAGGTGCTCCGGGACGACGGGACGGACGGGACGGGCAGGCGGTTACCTGGCCGCGGGCTCCAGGACGGCCTTCCCGCCGAGGAACGGCCGCAGCGCCTCGGGCAGCACCACCGAGCCGTCGGCCTGCTGGTGGTTCTCCAGCAGCGCGACGATCACCCGGGGGACGGCCACCAGCGTGCCGTTGAGGGTGGCGAGCGGACGGACGCCGTCCTTGTCGCGCATCCGGATGGAGAGCCGGCGGGCCTGGTACTCGGTGGTGTTGGAGGTCGAGGTGACCTCGCGGTACTTGCCCTGGGTGGGGATCCACGCCTCGATGTCGAACTTGCGGGCGGCGGACGCGCCGAGGTCGCCGGAGGCGACGTCGATCACCCGGTAGGGCAGCTCCAGCGCGTTCAGGAAGTCCTTCTCCCACTGGAGCAGGCGGCGGTGCTCGGCCTCGGCGTCCTCGGGGGTGGTGAAGACGAACATCTCCACCTTCTCGAACTGGTGGACCCGGATGATGCCGCGGGTGTCCTTGCCGTAGGTGCCGGCCTCGCGGCGGAAGCAGGACGAGAAGCCGGCGTAGCGCAGCGGCAGCTTGTCGCCGTCCAGGATCTCGTCCATGTGGTAGGCGGCCAGCGGGACTTCACTGGTGCCGACCAGGTACCGGTCGTCGTCCTCGAGGTAGTAGACGTTCTCGGCGGCCTGGCCGAGGAAGCCGGTGCCGTCCATCGCGGCGGGGCGGACCAGCGCCGGGGTGATCATCGGGGTGAAGCCGGCCGCGGAGGCCTGCGCCATCGCCATGTTGACCAGGGCCAGTTCGAGCAGCGCGCCCGGACCGGTCAGGTAGTACGAGCGGGCACCGGCCACCTTCGCGCCGCGCTCGGTGTCGATCGCGCCGAGCAGCTGGCCGAGTTCGACGTGGTCGCGGGGCTCGAAGCCCTCGGCGGCGAAGTCGCGGGGGGTGCCGATCTCCTCCAGGGTGACGAAGTCCTCCTCGCCACCGACCGGAGCGGCCGGGTCGATCAGGTTCGCCAGCGAGCGCTGCAGCCGCTCGGCCTCGTCCTTCGCCTCGCTCTGCGCGGCGTCGGCGGCCTTCACCTCGGCGGCCAGCTCCTTGGTTCGGGCCAGCAGGGCGGCCTTCTCCTCGCCCTTGGCGGCGGCGACCTGCTTGCCCAGCTGCTTCTGCTCGCTGCGCAGTTCGTCGAATCGGGTGCCGGCGGCGCGGCGGCGTTCGTCGGCGGAGAGCAGGGCGTCGACCAGGTCGACGTCCTCTCCACGGGAGCGCTGCGAGGTACGTACGCGGTCCGGGTCGTCACGGAGCAGGCGAAGGTCGATCACGGATCAAGCCTACCGGTGGCCGGTGGTCCGGTTCCGGCCATCGCGAGGCTTGGGCGGGTATGTCGCACTCTGTCCGGAAATCTGGCATCCTGTGCCCGGCCATCGGCGCGGGGGGTGTGGGCAAGCGCTCCGGGGGCTGGGGATAACTCTCGCCAACCTGTGGATAACCCCGGTGGACAACTCTTTCGTGGGCCGGTTATCCACAGGTGTGCGCCTGAGCCTGTGGACAGGGGAAAACCCATGGTCCGTGGGCCATCGAACCAGCATTTCCAGGTTTCAAACCTCGATACGGCTTCCCGAGTGAGGGAATTCGCTCGCTCGCACAGGTGATTTGTCGGCGCAGGGGTGACTCTGGTCCGATTAGTCCTCCCTATGCCCCTAGCTGATGATCTGACCGGGCCTGAGGGTGTCTTTACCGGTTTGTCGACTCCGGCCCGTCCTGTGGATAACTTCACAGCAGCTGGGGACAACCGCCCCTGTGGATGCCGGCCACCGCCCTGTGGATGAACCACCCCGCCCCGCACCCCGCACCGACGGCCCCCGGAGCACCGTCGGTGAACACCCGTCGGCCGGGCAGGTGACGTTCGGGCGTGTCGAAAATGAACGGAACGGGGCCCGGTGCGGCCCCGCCCCGGCCGAAATCGCGTTCTTGCGGTGCGGCGTGGTGTTGGGCGTCGGAGTCCGCCCGCCGGGCGTCGGAGTCCGCCCGCCGGGCGTCGGAGTCCGCCCGCCGGGCGTCGGAGTCCGCCCGCCGGGCGTCGGAGTCCGCCCGTCGGGCGTCAGAGTTCGCCGCGGCCGTCCAGGCAGCGGGACAGCCAGTCCGCGGCGTTCGCGAAATCCAGGTCCGAGGTGCCCCGCCGGAGCGGGGTAGCGGTGCCCCGGTCGGCGCGCGGGTACGAGCCGAGAAAACGCACCTGCGGGCACATCCGCTTCAGACCCATCAGCGCCTCGCTGACCCGCCGCTCGCTCAGGTGCCCCTCGCAGTCGATCAGGAAGCAGTAGCTGCCCATGCCCTCGCCGGTCGGCCGGGACTCGATCCGCATCAGGTTGATCCCGCGCACCGCGAACTCCTGCAGCAGCTCCAGCAGCGCACCCGGGTGGTCCTCCGGCAGCCAGACCACCATCGACGTCTTGTCCCAGCCGGTCGCCGAGGACACCCGCCCCGGCCGGCCCACCAGCACGAACCGGGTGGTCGGCGCCGCCGCGTCCTGGATTTCGTCGGACAGCACCCGCAGCCCGTACAGCTCCGCGGCGAACGCCCCCGCCACCGCCGCGTCGTACCGGCCGTCCTGCACCAGCCGGGCACCCTCGGCGTTCGACGCCGCCGACTCCCACTGCGCGTCCGGCAGGTTCGCCGCCAGCCAGTGCCGCACCTGCGGCTGCGCCACCGGGTGCCCGGTGACGGTCTTCACGTCGGCCAGCGCGGTGCCCGGGCGGACCAGCAGCCCGAACGAGATCGGCAGCAGCACCTCGCGGTAGATCATCAGCGCGCTGCCGTTGATCAGCTCGTCGCTGGTGGTGGTGACCGCGCCGTCCACCGAGTTCTCGATCGCCACCATGGCGCCCGCGGCCTCGCCCGCCCGCACCGCGTCCAGTGCCGCCGCCACCGACGCCACCGGCGTCAGCTCCCGCGTCCCCGCCTCCGGCAGGGTGCGCAGCGCGGCCTCCGTGAAGGTGCCCGCGGGCCCGAGATAGGTGTAACGGGTCGCCGACATGACCGCCTCCGAACGAACAGCGTGATGCGAACTGCGAGATGCGAACTTCCACGGGCCCACAGGGCTCGGTCTGCCACCTTAGCCACTTCCGCGGCCCCGCCGTGCCGCCGTCCGACGGCCGGGCAGCCGGGCCGAACGGCCGTGCGACGGTGCGCGTCAGCCCTCCAGCAGCGGCTGCCCCACGTACCCGCCCTCCGGCGCGCCCGGCGGCACCGCGAACAGCGCGCCCGCCTCGTGCCGCAGGAACCGCGACAGGCCGTCGCCGCGCGCCAGCCGCTGCTGCACCGGGACGAAGCCGCGCGCCGGATCGGCCTGGAACGCGGCGAACAGCAGACCCGCGTCGGGCGAGCCGTCGGCCAGCAGACCGTCGTAAAACGAGAACCCGCGGCGCAGCATCGCCGCCCCGCCGTTGGAGTCGGGCGCCGCCACCCGGACGTGCGCGTCCGGGGCGATCGCCAGGGTGCCGTCCGGGGCGGTCGCCGCCAGGTCGACGGGGGTGCGCTCGCCGGCGTCCGGGCCGCCCGACAGCGGGGCGCCGTCGCTCTTGCGGCGTCCCACCAGGCGTTCCTGACGGTCCGCCGGCAGCGACTCCCAGTCGTCCAGCAGCATCCGGATCCGGCGCAGCACCACGTAGCTGCCGCCGGCCATCCAGTCGGGGCCGGTGGCGAACACCTTCGCGGCGAAGTCGGCGTCCTGCGGGCGCGGGTTGTTGGTGCCGTCGACCTGGCCCATCAGGTTGCGGCCGGTCATCGGGCGCGCGGTCGCACCCGGCGTGCGGCCGAAGCCCGACATCTGCCAGCGCGGCACGGCCACCCCCGTGGCCAGCCGGCGCAGCACCCGCAGCGCGTGCACCGCGACCAGCGCGTCGTCCGCGCCGATCTGCACCCACAGGTCGCCGTCGGAGCGTGCCGGGTCGAGTGCGTCGCCGGGGAACGCGGGCAGCGCGGCCAGCGCGGGTGGGCGACGGTCGGCCAGGCCCAGCTTGTCGAACAGGCTCGCGCCGAAGCCGAAGGTGACGGTCAGCGCGTTCGGGCCCGCGTCCAGCGCGATCCCGCTTCCGCCGTCCCCGCCCGGCTCGCCGACGGCCATCCGGGCCGCGGCCGCCGACCAGTCCCGCAGCAGGCCCGCCGCCCGGTCCCGCCCGGCCCCGGCCGTCAGGTCGAACGCCACCCACTCCACCCGGGCCTGCCCGGGCTCCACGATGCCGCCCTGCCTGGGGCCGTGGAACGCCACCCGGGCGCTCCCCGGCAGCGTCTTCTTCTCCCGCGCCGACGCCCGCCCGCCCCACGCCCCGCCGACGGCGCCCACGGCCAGCCCCGCCCCGGCACCACCGAGCACGGCCCGCCGGGAGAGTCCCGCTATCTCCGTCACTGGCCCACCTTCAGCTGCTGGGTGGCCGTCACCTGGTCGATGTCGGACGACCGGACGGTCACCGAAACCACCCACTGCCCGGCCAGCGGCAACTGCGCGGTCCCGCTCCACGCACCCGTGCCCTCGGCCTGGAGCGTGACGGGCAGCGGACCGAGGTCACGGTCGGGAAGCGTGAACGCCAACTGCAACTCGGGAACCTCGACCGGCTTTCCCGCGCTGTCGGTCAGCTTGAGCGTGACCGCATTCGGCCCCGTCCCGACCGGGTTGACGGTGATGGTGGCCGTGCCCTTGGCGTTCGGAGTGCGGCCGCCGGTGTCGTACGGCAGCTTCAACTCCTGCGTCTTGCCGGGCACCGCGGACGCCCCCGCCACCGGAGCGCCCCCACCCGCCCCGGGCTGCGCGGCAATCGCCTGCGCGACCCGCCCGGGCGGCGAGTTGGTGAGCATCGTGGTGACCACCAGAACCAGCGCGGCGACGCTCGTCTCGACCACCACACTGCGCCGCAGCCCCGCCCGCACCGGCGAACCCTCGGCCGCACGCCGCCGGTGCGCCTTCGCCAGCACCGCCTGCTGGCGGGCGAGCTGCGCGGCGCGCTCGGCGTCGGTGTCGTCGGTGGCGGCCTGCGTCTCTCCGGGGGTGGGGGCTCCGGCGGTCGTGTTCGGGGCTGCGTGGTTCGTGTCCGGGGCTGCGTGGGGCGAGATGGTCTGCGCGGAGATAGTCTCTGCAGGGATGAACTCGGGCGCCTGATCGCTTGTGATCGCGCCCGAATCAACTTCGGTCACGGCCGAGATGGTCTGCGCGGAGATAGTCTCCGCAGGGATGAATTCGGAGCCCTGATCACTTGTGATCACATCGGACACGATCTGCGCGGAGACAGCCTCCGCAGGCGCGGTCTCGCCGCCGGCTGCACCCGACGCCGCAGCCCTCTCGTCCGCACCGCGCAGCCGCGCCGTCCAGGAACGCGAGATCCAGGCGACGCCGAGCATCGACGCCACGCAGCCGACCTTGATCAGCAGCAGCCGCCCGTACTCGGTGTCCACCAGCGCGCCCCAGCTGCCCAGGCCGCGCCAGGACTGGTAGACGCCGGTGCCGGCCAGTACCGCGACCAGCCAGAACGCCAGCTTGGAGAAGCGTTCGACGGCGGTGGCGGGCAGGCCGTGGCGCAGGCCGGTGACGAGTACGGCGAGGCCGCCGAGCCAGCCGGCCATGGCGAGCAGGTGCAGCGAGGCGAGCGGCAGGGCCAGCGGGACCTGGATGCCGACCGAGGAGTGGTCGGCGCCGACCCAGGTCGCCGACAGCGCGATGGCCAGGGCGAGCCCGGCCAGTCCCAGCGCGAGCCGGGTGTCGCGTTGCGGGCGCTCGGAGGCGGCCCGCTCCAGCTGGCGCAGCTCCGCCTCCTCCGCGTCATCGTCCTCGTTCGGCGCGGAGCCCGTTACGGAGCCCGTTACGGAGCCCGGCGTGGAGCCCGTTACGGCGCCCGGCGTGGAGTCCGGCAGGGATCCCGGCGCGGGCGCGGGCGCGGGCGCAGGGGGCTTCGGCTGGAGGCCGAGTTGGCCGACCAGCAGCGAGAGGAAGACACCGGCGGCGGCGAGCAGCAGCAGGCGGGCGGCGAGTGCGGTGCCGATCCGCTCGTCCAGGGTGGCGCGGACCAGCGACAGGTCGAAGGCCTGGCCGAGGCCGGTGCCGCGTTCGTAGGGGCCGCGCAGCATCAGCACGGCGACGGTGGACAGCAGCAGCGCGACCCAGCCGCTCATCAGCAGCCGCTGCACGCCGCGCACGGCCGCGCCGGCGGGCCAGATCAGGATCACGAACGCGGCGGCGCCGGCCAGCAGTGCGAACGCGCCGTAGGCGACGGTGCGGGCGGTGCCGTAGGCGAAGCCCACCGCGCCGTCGGCCTTGGCGCCCTGGACGGCGGCGGCGTTCACGGTGGTGTCGGAGGCCGCGCCGATGGAGAAAGTGAACGCACCGCCGATCGGGTGGGAGTCCTCCGAGACGGCCCGCCACGCCACCGTGTAGGTGCCGTTGCCGAGCCCCTGGCGGAGCGTCACCCGGGCGGTGGCGGCCTTGCCGTCCACATGGTCGGGCTTGCCGTCGTCGACGGCGGTGCCCTTCGGGTCGAGCACCCGCACCGAGTCCGCGGACAGCGACACGCCTTCGCTGAAGCGCAGCGTGACCGCGGCGGGCGCGGTCGGGACCACCGAGCCCTGCGCCGGGTCGGTGCTCTCCAGGGTGGCGTGCGCGGACGCCGTCGTCGCCCCGCCGAGCACCAGGGCGAGTGCCGCCACCAGCACCGCCAGCAGGGCGCCCAGCCGCCGCCGTTTCGCCGCCGTGATCACCTGTGCGCCTCTTCTCGTCACCGTGCCGTCTGCTGCCATCGCCGGGACCCTAACTTCCCGGACGGTACGTCAGTGGCTTCACCGGAATCTTGACCACCACGGTGCCCGCCTTGGCGAACTCCAGGTCCAGTTCCAGTTCGTCGCCGAGGGCCGGCTGCTTCGCCCAGTCCATGATCATCAGGTGGGTGCCGCCGCGGGCCAGGTCCAGGGTGCCGTGCGCGGGCACCGTCAGCTCGCCGACCTCCTCCATGGTCTTCTCGGTGGAGCGGTGCATGGTCACCGATCCGGCGCTCGGGCTGGTCACCTTCACCAGCCGGTCCGCACCGCCGTCGTTGCGCACCGTCAGGTAGCCCGCGCCCATCCCGCCGGGGGTGGCCGGCAGCGGTATGTACGGGTCGGCCACCGACAGCTGCGGTGGCGCGGCGGAGGCGCCGTCGGAGCCCGAGGACTGGCAGGCCACCACCACGGTGCCCGCGGCCAGGGCGGTCGCCAGGCCGGCCCCGATCAGCGCGGTGCGGCGGAACGCGCGGCTCACACCGCCACCCCCTTGGCGAGCAGCTCCAGGTCGTGCCGGTAGGTGTCCACCGAGGTGCCGGCCATGTACAGCAGGTGCGCCTTGTCGTCGGTCGGCAGGAACGCCAGCACCTGCGCGCCGTGCGTGGAGGTCACCGAGCCGTTCGCAGCGACCACCGGGTCCTCGACCATGATGCCGAGCGGCTTGGCGGCGGCCTTCACCTGCGCCAGGTCGCCGGTCAGCCCGATGAAGTCCTTGCCCATCGAGTCCAGCCAGGTCCGCAGCACCTGCGGGGTGTCGCGCTGCGGGTCGGTGGAGACGAACACGATGTCGATCTTCTGCCGCTCCTCCGGCGTCAGCTTGGACATCGCCACCCCGATGTCGCCCATGGTGGTCGGGCAGACGTCCGGGCAGCTGGTGTAGCCGAAGAACAGCAGCACGGTCCGCCCGGCGGTGCGCGCCTTCAGGTCGTACGGCTGCCCGGAGGTGTCGTTCAGCACCAGGTCGGGCTTGTCGAAGTGCTTGCTGAGCGCGGTGCCCTGGTACTGGCTGGTCGAGGCCTGCTTGCTGACCTTCGCCACCCCGTTGCCCTCCCCGCCGCCCGAGGAGGACGAGGAACAGGCGGACAGCGCGAGCGAGGCGCCGAGGACGAGGGCGGCGGCCGTCAGAAGCCGGGGGCGGGTGCTGCGGAGGGGTGCCAAGGGACTTTCCGTTCCGTGCAGGTGGGCCGTGCAGGTAGGCGGTGCGGGAGAGCGGTGCAGGTAGGCGGTGCGGGAGAGCGGTGCGGGAGAGCGGTGCGGGAAGGCGTGCAAGAGGCGGTGCGGAAGGGCGAGTACCGGGCGGGGCCGCGGGGTGCGGCCCCGCCCGGCGGGGGTCAGTTCGCGGAGCGGCGGCGCAGCCCGGCCACGCCGAGCGCCGCGCCGATCACGCCGACCACGATGCCGACCACGCCCAGGGTGCGGGCGGTGGAGTCGGAGGACTTCGCGGCGGGGGCGGCGTCCTGCTTCGTGGTGGTGTCCGTCGAGTGGTGGTCGCCGGCCGCGGCGGCCTTGGTCAGGCTGAGCACGGGGGCGGGCTTGGCCGGCTCCGGCTGCCCGTCCTTGCTGTCCTCGATCCAGCGGACCACGTCGCCGTTGTCGTAGGTCTGGAGCGCCTTGAAGGTCAGCTTGTCGGTGTCGGTGGGCAGCGCGCCCAGCGAGACGTTGAACTCCTGGTACTGCCCGGGGGCGATCTTGGTGCCCGCGTCGGCGGTCCAGGTGATCTTGGAGACCGCCTCGGTGATCTGCTGGCCGTGCGAGTCCAGCGGCTTGTCGAGCTTCGACTTCTCCAGGCTGGCCGTCCACCCCGGCAGCGGCTGGGTGCGCACCGACGCCATCGGGTGGTCCAGCGGCAGGTTGATCTCCAGCTTCACGGTGGAAGCGGTGTCGCTCTCGTTCGGCACCCGGAACGCCACGGCCGTGTACCCGCCCTGCTGGGCGCTGCCCGGCTGGACGGACACGTGCGCGGAGGCGGGAACGGCGGACGCCAGCAGGGCACCGGCCGCCACCACGAGCGCGCCGACGGAACGACGGGCGGTACGGGCGGAAAGCGAACGCATCAGGGGACTCCTGGGGAGGAAGAGGCCACGCGACAACGCGCGGGCCACGTGGGGACAACGGGAAGAGGGGACCCGACCGCCCCGCTCACGAAGCGGGCACGGCGGCAGGCAGCGATGCGCGCCCGAACCCCGGCCTCCCGGCCCGGCTCAGCGCGCGAACGCCACCGCGGGCGGTCCCCTGCGCAGCACGCAGTGCCGCAGTGCCGCCGCCACCGGCAGCCGCCAGTCCTCCGGCCGTCCACTCCGCCGCGCCCGCACCGGGCGCGGCCCGTCCACCAGCAGCGCCACCAGCAGCGCCACCGCCGTCCGCAGCGGCGCCGCCCACTCGCGGGCGGTCAGCGCCACCGTCCGCACCAGCCGCCACAGCGCGGCCTCGCCGCGCCGCAGCCACCAGCCCGCGACCACCGCCGCTGCCAGGTGGGCCAGCACCATGCCGGGTGTCAGCCCCAGCCAGCCCGCCGCGTGCGGCATCGCCGTCGCGTACGCCTGCGGGTCAAGGCCCGCGGCGCTCACCACCTGGTCCGCCGTGGTGGTCGCCGGGACGACCGTCAGGCCGTCGCCGGGGGTGTCGTTGCACAGCAGCCGGCCCGCCACGGACGCCAGGGCGTCGGGCCCGCCGTTTCCGGCCATCGACGCGTGCGGCATCGCCATGCCGCCGCCCAGGCCGTCGCCGAACCGGTGGAACAGCAGGTGCAGACCCAGTTGTCCGGCGCCCAGCGCCGCCGCGATCGCCCCCAGCGAGCGCTCCCGCCCGCCGAGCAGCGCCGCCGCCGCGCACACCGCGGCGAAGCCCGCCGCCAGCGTGTCCGGCGCCACCGCACCGCCCGCCCGGGCGTGCCCGAAGGCCGCGACCAGCGTGCACACCAGCGCGAACGGCACCGCGCGCAGCACCCGCAGATCCCAGGCAGCCGTTGAGACCCGTGCCGCGGGCAGGGCGGAGCCCCGGCGGGCGGCGGCGGTCGGGTCAGTCATGGCCGAGCCATCATCTCACCGCCTACAGCCGCTCCCGGGGCAGGCCCCGGAACCCGCCGGGAATGGCGCGAACCCGACCGGCGCACGCACCCGCCCACGCGCCGATCGGCACACCCGGCAGGGGCAGTCCATCCGCCGAACGGGCGGTACCGGCGAGTGCGGACGGTTCGCCGCGCGCCGTCGAGGAGATAGCTAGTTGTATGTGGAGCCGCAGCCAGGAGGGATCTCCCGTGGACATCTGGTGGACTCTGCACCTCAAGCGCGACCCGGCCAGCGTGCCGCTCGCCCGCCGCATCCTGCTCGGCGCCATGGACTCCGCCGGAGTCGACCCGCAGGACGCCTTCGACCTCGGCCTCGCCCTCACCGAGGCCTGTGCCAACGCGGTCGAACACGCCGGGCCCGGCCACTTCGGGGACACCTTCCAGGTCACCGCCGCGCTCAGCGGCGACCGCCTGCGGATCGAGGTCGCCAACACCGGCCAGTCCCCGGTCGCACCCACCGCCTCCCGCCCGGGCCCGCGCCGCCGTCCCGCCGCCGAACGCTCGTCCACCGAACGCTCGTCCACCGAACGGCCCGCCGACCGCCCCGCGCCGCGCTGCCGCACCCGCCGGGGCCGCGCCTCCGTCCCCGCCCGGGTACTGGCCACCCGCAGCCCCGCCGCCGACCGGCCCGCCGCCCCCTACGACACCCACGTGCTGCCCGCGCTGCGCCCCGCCCTGCCGGCCACCGACCCCGGCGTGCTGCCCGACCTGACCGCCGAGTCCGGCCGCGGCCTGTTCCTCATCCACGCCCTCGCGGACCACGTCCAGCTCCGCACCCACCCGCAGCGCGGCGCCACCGTCAGCTTCGACAAGATTCTCAGCGCCCCGCTGCTGCGCACCGCTTCCTGACGGCCCACCGGCCGTTCTCCTCACCCTCTTCGCCCTCTTCGCCCGAAACCCGCCGGTCAGCGGCTCGGGCGCTCCCTGGGACGCAATGTCGAGAACCGGGCCGCGGCTCCGTCTCCGGGACGATGGGACGAGACCGCCCGCACCGAGAGGAGCCGTCCGCCGTGACGCACATGCTGCAGATGCACTTCAGCCAGTCGGACACCGACGTTCCGCCGATCCCCTCCTGGGATCCGGCGGCGACCGCCGCCCACATCGCCTTCATGCGCCGCTCGGTCGCCGAGCTCACCGCCAGCGGCGAACTCGTCGAGGCCCAGGGCCTGGCGATGCCCGACACCGCGCGGATCGTCCGGGCCGGCGACGGCGGGCCGTCCGTCGCCGAGGGGCCGTTCCCGGCGGACAAGGAGTTCCTGTTCGGCTGGTGGATCGTCGACTGCGCGAGCGACGCGCGGGTGCTGGAGATCGCCGCCGCGCTGTCTGCCGCGCCGGGCCACGACGGCAAGCCGATGAACATGCCGATCGAGGTCCGCGAGGTGTTCTCGGAGCCCCCGGCGCAGCCCTGACCGGTCGCGCGAATTGCCGGGTATGTCCGGTCGGCGGACGATGGTGATCATGATGCATCAGATGCGCGCCGAGACCGGCACCGGCGGCGCCACGGACTCCGTGGTCAGCTGGCACATCGTCCGCAACGCGGACGTCACCGCCCTGTGCGGCAAGACGCTCGACACCGCCGCCCCCGTCCAGGACGCCACCCGCTGGACCCTCGACCCCGACCACAACTGCCACACCTGCGGGGCGCTGTTCCTCCGCGAGACGCCGTACTTTCCGGACGAACACACCGACTGATCTGCCGGGAGACGCCGAACGGCCGGCCCCGGGTGCGGGCCGGCCGTTCCTACTGGGGTCCGAGGGACGCTCAGCCGCCGCTCTTGCGGCGGAAGGTGCGCTTGCCGCCGGCCGCGCCGGTAGTGCCGTGGATCTTGGAGTCGCCGCCGGGGCCGCCGCCGGCGCCCCGGCTGTTGCCGCCCTTGCGCTGCAGCGCGGCCAGGAACTTGGCCTTCTGGTCGTCCTGGACGGGTGCCTCGGCGGCGGTGTCGGCGGTGGCGTCGGTGGTGGCCTCCGGCGCGGGCTCGGCTGCCGGGGCGGTGTCGCTGCTCATTTCGGGACCTCCTGGACGGGAGTGGGGTGTGCTGCAGCACACCCTCCCATGCCGACCGGGGCCGCTGTCGGCCGACACCGGGGTCGGTCAGTCCCGGTGTGCCCTGCCGAGGTGGTGGGGCTGCCGCTCGTCGCGGTACTGCAGGCCGCCCATCATGAACAGCAGGGCGAGGGTCGGGAAGCCGAACGAGGCGATCACCAGTACGAAGAACTGCCAGACCATGGGACTCTCCTGTCGCGAAGCCTCGGCGAGTTGCCATATTTCACCCAATTATGTCCGAATCGCCGTGCGGGAGGCCGAACGGAAGGGTCGAACAGCCCCTGTTCGAACGACGGGTGGCCGACGCAGACTGAGAAGCATGCGGGTACAGCTGGCAGTCGACGCGCGCCGCCCGGACCGGGCCTGCGAGGACTTCGTGGTGGCCACCCCGGAGGTTCTGGTGCTGCTGGACGGCTCCAGCGCCCCGGACACCCTGGACTCCGGCTGCGGCCACGGCATCCCCTGGTACGTGCGCCGCCTCGGCGCGCACCTGGTCGCCCGGCTCACCGGCCACCCCGACCGGGACATCGCCGACTGCCTGTCCGACGCCATCGCCGACACCGCCGCCCTGCACGGCGACAGCTGCGACCTGGCCAACCCCAACACGCCCGCCGCGATGGTGGTCGCCGCCCGGCTGCGCGGCGACGCGCTGGAGTACCTGGCGCTCGGCGACTCCCTGCTGGTGCTGCACCCCAAGGCGGGCCCGCCCCGGGTGATCGGCGACAACCAGCGCTTCCACGGCGGCGAGGAACTGCGCCGCCAGGTCTGGTCGACCGTCCCCGGCACCGCCGAACGCGCCGAGCTCTACCTGCGGTACGCGATCGCCGTCCGCGCCGCGCGCAACAGCGGCCACGGGCCGTGGATCGCCGCCGCCACCCCGCAGGCCGCCCAGCACGCCGAGACCGGCGTGGTCGGCCGCGCCGACCTGCACGGGGTGGCCGCCCTGTCGGACGGCGCCGCCCGCTTCACCGAGCGCCTGGGGCTGGGCAGTTGGGCCGACGCCGTCCGACTGCTCGCCGAGGCCGGCCCCGCCGAACTGATCGCCCAGGTCCGCACCGCGGAGCGCACCGACGCCGACTGCGTCCGCTGGCCCCGCGGCAAGGCCCACGACGACGCGGCCGCGCTCTACGCCCGGCTCTGACGTCCGGGGCCCGTCGGGTCGGTCTCGCCGGGCGCGCCGAGACCGACCGGACAGACCCGGGTCAGCGACCGGCCGTCAGGTACACCGCGCGGGCCGCCGACCCGTCCGGCGCGGTGTATCCGGCGACCACCTCGCCCGGCGCGGGCTCTCCGGTGGGCCGCAGTTCCCGGCGCAGCGTCACCGCCACCTCGCCGTCGACGGCCGCCACCGTCACCGTGTCGTCCACCGCGTCGCTCTCGCTCTGCTTCTGCGGTACCGCCCGTCCGTGCAGCAGTTCGGTCAACTGGGCGCGGACCACCGGGTCCTGCTCGCCGTCGTAGAACCAGCGGGTGCCGAGTACGCCGTGTTCGGCGGTCCCGATCAGCGCGCCCTCGGGCGCCCCGTCCAGCGGCGCGCCCCGGTAGGCCATCGGCACCAGGTAGGAGGCCTGACCGTCCGTCACCACCATCAGCTCGATGCCGACCTCGCCCGCCGGGTCGTCCAGCCGGAATCCGCCGGCCCGCTCCAGCGGGCCACCGCCGGGGCGGTACCAGTCCTGCTTCGGCAGCCAGTCGGCCAGCAGGTCCAACTTGCCCGGGTTCATGGTGGTCTGATGGATCGTCGCCATTGCCGTTCCTCCCTCTCGCGCGGTGTCCTTGCGGGGCCCAGCCTACGAATCGCGCCCCGTGGGCAGTGAATTCGCCGGACTGCTCCGGTGCTGCCCGTTCGGATGAATGCGGCGCGCACTGCCGCTGGTTCGTGGTCGCCCGGTGCTAGGAATTGCCCTGCGCTCGGGACTGGGCCGAGAAAGCACCTCATGGCCTCAGGGGAATCGTGCGGCCTTGCGCACAGAACGGAAACGCCTCATGGCCCTCGCTTTCCGCAAGACGCTCGCCATTGCCACGATGGGGCTGGCCGCCGCCCTCCTGCCGACCGGCGGCGCCGGAGCGGCCGACACCAGCCACGCGACCACGCGCACCCCCGGCACCTACTGCCTCGCCAACGCGTGGAACACCCCGAACGTCGGCACCAAGCCGTGCGACGGCAACGACCAGGGCCAGCACTGGACCGTCACGGGCGAACAGATCTCCCTCACCAATGCGCGCGCCTACTGTCTCGCCAACAAGTGGGGCGCCCCGGACATCTCCACCAAGCCGTGCGCCTCGGGCGACCCGGGCCAGTACTGGACCATCGCGGGCCAGCAGATCTCGCTCACCCTCGCCCCCGGCTACTGCCTCGCCAACGCCTGGGGAACCCCGAACATCTCCACCAAGCCGTGCGACGTCAACGACAAGGGCCAGCACTGGGTGGTCTTCGGCGACCAGATCAGCCTCGCTCTCGCCTGACCTTCCGGCACAGCTTTCCGGACAGACCCAACACGCCGTCCCGCCGGGGCAGTTGCCCGGGCGGGACGGCGGAAAACCCGCGTGCCCCGTCCGAGGACGGGGCACGCGGGTTTTCGGGCTTGTGGGTGCTTCAGGGGTGAGGAGTTGTCAGTTCTCGTCGGCGGGGATGGTGCCGAGGCGGCCGGCCTGGAAGTCCTCCATGGCCTGCTGGAGTTCGCGGTGGCTGTTCATCACGAACGGGCCGTAGTGGGCGACGGGCTCGCGGATCGGCAGGCCGCCGAGGAGGACGACCTCGAAGTTGTTGTCGCGGGAGTCCTGCTTCTCGTCGGCGCGCAGGGTGATCGAGTCGCCGTCGCCGAAGACGACGGCCTGGCCCCGGTGGAAGGGGCGGTGCTCGGTGCCGGCCGAGCCGTTGCCGGCGAGGCCGTAGGCGAGGGCGTTGAAGTCGGCGCGCCAGGGCAGGGTGATCTGGGCACCGGGGCTGATCGAGGCGTGGATCATGGTGATCGGGGTGAAGGTGGTGCCCGGGCCGGTGTGGCCGTCCAGCTCACCGGCGATGACGCGCAGGAGCGCGCCGCCGTCCTCGGTGCTGAGCAGCTTGACGCTGCCGCCGCGGATGTCCTGGTACTTCGGGGTGATCATCTTGTCCGAGGCGGGCAGGTTCACCCAGAGCTGGAGGCCGTGGAAGAGGCCGCCGGACTTCACCAGGGACTCCGGCGGGGTCTCGATGTGCAGGAGACCGGAGCCGGCGGTCATCCACTGGGTGTCGCCGTCGGTGATGGTGCCGCCGCCGCCGTGCGAGTCCCGGTGGATGAACGTTCCGTCGATGATGTAGGTGACCGTCTCGAAGCCGCGGTGCGGGTGCCAGGGGGTTCCCTTCGGCTCACCGGCCGCGTAGTCCACCTCGCCCATCTGGTCCATCATGATGAACGGGTCGAGGAACTTGGTGTTGATCTTGGCGAAGGCGCGGCGGACGGGGAAGCCCTCGCCCTCGTAGCCCTCGGGGGCGGTTGCCACGGTGAGGACCGGCCGGGCGGTGCTGTGCAGCGGGTCGGGCGTGGTCACGCGCGGCAGGGTCAGCGGGTTCTCGACGGTCACGGCGGGCATGTCGGCCTCCTTCGGCGGGTCTGTGGCCTACGTCCACCACAGTAGTTCAACTCTCAACCACTCGCAAGGTTGAACGTTGAACTATGTGCCCCTATTCCGGCCCGGAGAGGGACGGGAGGAGGGGTCAGCCGTACATCCGGCGCATGGTGAAGTCGACCATCTGCTCGACCGCGCGGGCGTCGAACACCATCCGGTGCTCGCCCTCCATGTCCAGGGCGAAGCCGTAGCCGGTAGGCAGCAGGTCGAGCACCTCGGCGCCGGTCACCGAGAAGTACTTGGAGTCCTTGCCGGCGTACCGCTTCAGCTCCTTGAGCGAGCTGAACATCGGGATCACCGGCGTCGGGGTGTTGTGCAGCGCCAGGAAGCCGGGGCGGTCGCCGCGCGGGCAGTACACCTTCGAGGTGATGAAGATGGCCTGGAAGTCCTCCACCGGCATCGCCCCCGTGGTGAAGGCGCGCACCGCGTCCGCCAGCGAGGGCGGCGAGGGCTCGGGGTAGAGCGACTGCTGGGCGGCCTGCGGGTCGCCGTATCCGGCGCCCGGCATGCCGGACATCCCCTGCTGCATCTGCTGCTGGTAGGGGTCCTGGTAGGCGTTCTGCTCGTAGCCGTACACGGGGCAAGGCTATCGGGCCGGGCCCCGCTTGGGGGCGGGTGATCCGCACAATCCGGTGGTGGGCCGCATTGTGGGACGTGACCACGTTCATAGGTGCTTCACGGTGGAGGGGTTGAACAAGTTACCGCTGGGTAGCATCATGGGGCGTACTGGTGGGTAAGCGGTGCGCCGTAAGCGGCTCGCCCGTGGAAGACGAACCGGAGATACGGTCATGGGTCACTACAAGTCCAACCTGCGGGACGTGGAGTTCAACCTCTTCGAGGTGTTCGGCCGCGACCAGGTGTACGGCACCGGTCCGTTCGCCGACATGGACGTCGACACCGCGAAGAACATCCTCAGCGAGATCTCCCGGCTGGCCGAGAACGACCTCGCCGCCTCCTTCACCGACACCGACCGCAACCCGCCGGTGTTCGACCCGGAGACCAACACCGCTCCGATCCCCGAGACCTTCAAGAAGAGCTACCAGGCCTTCATGGACGCCGAGTGGTGGCGCCTGGGCATCCCGGAGGGCATCGGCGGCCAGGTCACCCCGAGCTCCCTGGTCTGGGCGTACGCGGAGCAGGTCCTCGGTTCCAACCCCGCGATCTGGATGTACTCCTCCGGCCCGGCCTTCGCCGGCGTCGTCTACGACGAGGGCACCGAGGAGCAGCAGAAGGTCGCCCAGCGCATGGTCGAGCGCCTGTGGGGCGCCACCATGGTGCTGACCGAGCCCGACGCGGGCTCCGACGTGGGCGCCGGCCGCACCAAGGCGATCAAGCAGGAGGACGGCTCCTGGCACATCGAGGGCGTCAAGCGCTTCATCACCTCGGGCGAGCACGACATGTCCGAGAACATCATCCACCTGGTGCTGGCCCGCCCCGAGGGCGGCAAGCCGGGCACCAAGGGCCTCGGCCTGTACATCGTGCCGAAGTACGACTTCGACTGGGAGACCGGCGAGCTCGGCGAGCGCAACGGTGCCTACGCGACCAACGTCGAGCACAAGATGGGCCTCAAGGCGTCCAACACCTGCGAGATGACCTTCGGCGCCAAGCACCCGGCCAAGGGCTGGCTGCTCGGCGAGACCGTCGACGGCATCCGCCAGATGTTCAAGATCATCGAGTTCGCCCGGATGATGGTCGGCACGAAGGCCATCGCCACCCTGTCCACCGGCTACCTGAACGCGCTGGAGTACGCCAAGGAGCGCGTGCAGGGCGCCGACATCTCGCAGTTCATGGACAAGACCGCGCCGCGCGTCACCATCACCAACCACCCGGACGTGCGCCGCTCGCTGCTCACCCAGAAGGCGTACGCCGAGGGCATGCGCGCCCTGGTCCTTTTCACCGCCTCGGTGCAGGACGACATGCTGGCAGCCCGCCTGCGCGGCGAGCACGACGCCGCCGCCGAGCGCCTGAACGACCTGCTGCTGCCGATCGTCAAGGGCTACGGCTCGGAGAAGTCCTACGAGCAGCTCGCCCAGTCCCTGCAGACCTTCGGTGGCTCCGGCTACCTGCAGGAGTACCCGATCGAGCAGTACATCCGGGACGCCAAGATCGACACCCTGTACGAGGGCACCACCGCCATCCAGGGCCAGGACTTCTTCTTCCGGAAGATCGTCAAGGACGGCGGCCAGGCGCTGACCGCGGTCAACGAGCAGATCCAGAAGTTCCTCGCCTCGAACGAGGGCGGCGCCGACCTGGCCGCCGAGCGCGACCTGCTCGCCAAGTCCGCCGGCGACCTGGAGGCCATCGTCGGCAAGCTGATCGCCGACCTGACGGCCGTCGAGCAGGACGTCAAGAACATGTACAAGGTGGGCCAGAACACCACCCGCCTGCTGATGGTCTCCGGCGACGTCGTGGTCGGCTGGCTGCTGCTGCGTCAGGCCGCCGTCGCGCTCGCCAAGCTGGAGGCCGGCGCTTCCGAGAAGGACGTCCCCTTCTACCAGGGCAAGATCGCCGCGGCGAAGCACTTCGCCCGCACCGTGCTGCCGACCACCGCCGCGCAGCGCCAGATTGCCGAGGCCATCGACAACGAGCTGATGGACCTCGCCGAAGAGGCGTTCTGATCGAGCGTCGGCCGGCCGCTCACCCGACCGCCTGACCCACCCTCACGCCGCGGGGCCCGGTTCACCACCGGGCCCCGCGGTGTTGTGTCGCGCCATGCTCACTGTTGTGTCACCGTTGCGGACTTCACACGGTCCTGTCCGTGTACGGGCATATGCTCAGGGGGCGGGCCTGTTAACCCCCATCAGGCCCGGCCCGCCCTCAACCCAGGAGCAACATGTCGACCGCCGCCCGCACGGCCCACTTCGACCGGAAGCACACGGACGACCTGATCGCCTTCCTCGCCGCCTCCCCCTCCCCGTACCACGCGGTGCAGAGCGCGGTCGAGCGGCTGGAGCGGGTCGGCTTCCGCGAGGTCCGTGAGACGGACGCGTGGGACGGCGACAGCGGCGGCCGCTACCTGGTGCGCGGCGGCGCCCTCATCGCCTGGTACGTGCCCGAAGGGGCCGGCCCCGCCACCCCCTACCGGGTGGTCGGCACCCACACCGACTCGCCGAACCTGCGGGTCAAGCCCATCCCCGACACCGGCTCGGCCGGCTGGCGGCAGATCGCCGTCGAGATCTACGGCGGCGTCCCCCTCAACACCTGGCTCGACCGCGACCTCGGCCTCTCCGGCCGGCTCGTCCTGCGCGACGGCACCACCCGCCTGGTCCACCTCGACGAGCCGCTGCTGCGCGTCCCGCAGCTCGCCATCCACCTCGACCGCGGCGTCAACGACGGCCTCAAGCTCGACCGCCAGCGCCACCTGACGCCGATCTGGGGACTCGGCGACACCACCGAGGGCGCGCTGCTCGAGTACGTCGCCGAGAAGGCCGGCCTCGACGCCGCCGACATCACCGGCTGGGACCTGATGGCCCACGACGTCCAGCCGCCGTCCTACCTCGGCCGCGACCGCGAACTGCTGGCCGGCCCGCGCCTCGACAACCAGCTATCCGTGCACGCCGCCACCGCCGCGCTCGCCGCCGTCGCCGCGTCCGGCGCCGACCTGCCCTGCATCCCGGTGCTCGCCGCGTTCGACCACGAGGAGACCGGCAGCGAGTCCGACACCGGCGCGCAGAGCCCGCTGCTCGGCAACGTGCTGGAGCGCTCCTGCTACGCCCGCGGCGGCACCGCCGAGGACCGCGCCCGCGCGCTGGCCGGCACCATCTGCCTGTCCTCCGACATGGGGCACGCCGTCCACCCCAACTACAGCGAGCGCCACGAGCCCGGCCACCACCCGCTGCCCAACGGCGGCCCCATCCTCAAGGTCAACGTCAACAACCGGTACGCCACCGACGGCGTCGGCCGGGCCGTGTTCGCCGCCGCCTGCGAGAAGGCCGGCGTCCCGTGGCAGACCTTCGTCTCCAACAACGCGATGCCCTGCGGCACCACCATCGGCCCGATCACCGCTGCGCGGCTCGGCATCACGACGGTCGACTGCGGCATCGCGGCGCTGTCCATGCACTCCGCGCGCGAGCTGTGCGGCGCGGAGGACCCGCACTACCTGGCCGGGGCCATCAAGGCGTTCCTCGAGGGCTGAGCCAGCGCGCGAGGGACGCACAACAGGGGCGCGTGGGGGCACCTCCCAGCCCCCCTTGGGGCTGGGGGAGAACTGCGCGAGGCGGAAGACGACCAGCTGATCGTCTCTCAATCTCGCGCAGCCCCACCTGCGGTGGCCGTACCGGACGGGTGCGCTCAGTCCATGCCCGCCAGAACGAGCGGCAGCCGCGTCGCGCCGCCCGGCACCACCTTCACCGGCACGCCCCAGTCCTGCTGGTGGACGTGGCAGGCCGGGTACTCGATCGACGGGTCGTCGTCGCAGGACGCGGCCATCGCGGAGACGTGCAGCACGCCCTCCGTCACGCCCTCCGCGAGCACCAGCTCGCGGGAGAGCGCGCTGTCCGCGCCCGCGCCGGTGGCGAGCAGCCCGGGCGGGGTGGAGCTGACCAGCAGCCGGGTGGACGGGCCGTAGCGCTCGTCCAGCTTCTGGCCGGTGGGCGCGGAGAACACCACGTCCAGCCGGAGCGTGCCCGGCGCGACCTCGGTGGCGGCGCGCTGCGTGCGGTGCGCGACGGCCTCCACCCGGACGGCCTCCTCGGGCAGCCGCAGCCTGGTCAGCCGGTGCCGGGCGGACTCCACCACCACGATGTCGCCGTCCACCACCACCGCGCCGGACGGCTCCCGCAGATCGGTGGCCAGCGTGGAGACCTCACCGCTCGCCGGGTCGTAGCGGCGCAGCGCGTGGTTGTACGTGTCGCTGACCGCGACCGAGCCGTCCGGGAGCACCGTGACGCCCAACGGGTGCTGGAACAGGGCCTGTTCGGCCGCCCCGTCACGGTGACCGAAGTCGAACAGGCCGGTGCCGACGGCGGTGTGCACCTCGTGCGTGCCGCGGGCGACCCAGCGCAGCGCGGAGGTCTCCGAGTCGGCGACCCACATCCGCTCGCCGTCCGCAGAGACCGCCAGGCCGGACGGCTGGGCGAACCAGGACTGCTCGGCGGGGCCGTCGACCAGGCCCTCGTTGGTGGTGCCGGCCGCGACCGCGACCGTCCCCGCCACCGGGTCGAACGACCACAGCTGGTGCACGCCGGCCATCGCGATCCACACCCGGCCGTCGAAGAACGCGACGTCCCACGGCGAGGACAGGTCGACGGCGGTGGCCTCGCCGGAGGTCGGCGAGCCCTGCCACCACTGCTTGCCGGTGCCGGCCAGGGTGGTCACCGAGCCGTCGGCGAGCCGCACGCCGCGCAGCGCGTGGTTGACGGTGTCCGCCACCACCACGTCGTAGCCGAGACCGAGACCCTCCGGGACCAGCGCCAGGCCCTGCGGCTCGCTGAACCGCGGCGCGGCGCCGTCCACCAGTCCGCGCACCCCGTCGCCGATCCGCCGCACCACCCGCTCGCCGTCCTCGGCGAGCTCCACCAGCGCGTGGTGGCCGGAGTCCGCGACCAGGTAGTGCCCGTTCGGCAGCCGCACCGCCTTCCCCGGAAACCGCAGGTCACCCGCCTGCGGCTCGGGCGCCACGTACGGCCCGTCGCCGCGCCGCAGCGTGCCCTTCGCGGCGTGCTCCGCCTCCAACTCCTCGACCAGCCGGGCGATCGCGTGCGCGTGCCCCTCACCCGCGTGCTGCGCGACGACGTACCCCTCCGGGTCGATCACCACCAGCGTCGGCCAGGCCCGCACCGCGTACTGCTTCCACGTCACCAGCTCCGGATCGTCCAGCACCGGATGGTGCACCTCGTACCGCGCCACCGCGTCCACCACCGCCCGGTGGTCCGCCTCATGCACGAACTTCGGCGAATGCACCCCGACGATCACCACCGTGTCGCGGTGCTTCTCCTCCAACTCCCGGAGTTCGTCGAGGACATGGAGACAGTTGATGCAGCAGAAGGTCCAGAAGTCCGCGATCACGATCTTGCCGCGGAAGTCCGCCAGCGACAGATCCTTGCCACCTGTGTTGAGCCATCCACCGGCGCCGACCAGCTCGGGGGCGCGTACACGTGCACGAGAAGCCATGGCCACATCCAACCCCACGATCCGGGGTCGGCATTCCGGGTGAATCCGGTGGACCGGCGGACGGGTGCGTATTACGGTTGGAATATGAGCGAGAAGGCCAAGCTGAGCATCAGCCTCGAAGAGGAGCTCGGGGCGAGACTCCGGGCCCTCGCCGCGCAACGTCAGGAGCAGATCTCCACCGTGGTTTCGCACGCCCTGGTGGACTACTTCGCCAACGAGGAGCGTCGGCTCGACGGCCTGGCCGCCATGGCCGAGTACCAGCACGAGCACGGGGCCTTCACGGCCGAGGAACGCCGGGCTGCTTCGGAGCGGGTCGACGAGATCATGGGCTGGGCCGCGGGGCCGGAACGGCAGACCGCGTGAGCGCTGTTGTCTACGACTCCGGGGCGTTGATCGCCGCGGAGAAGAACGACCGGGCTTTCGTGGCCCAGCACGGGACGTTTCTCTCCGCGCGGGTCCGGCCGCTGGTGCCGGCCGGGGTGCTGGCGCAGGTGTGGAACGTGCGGCCGTCCTCGGCGGTCCTGCACCGGGTGTTGCGCGGCTGTGAAGTCCTGGCGCTGACGGAGGAACGGGCCAAGGCGGCGGCCGAGCTCTGTCGGCGGGCGGGCAGCTGGGACGTCGTCGATGCGAGCGTTGTGCTGGCCGCTGTCGAGCATCTCGATGCGCCGATCCTGACCGACGACCCGGGAGACATCGGGCAGTTGGTCGAGGCCTCGGGGCATCAGCGCATCAAGGTGGCTCGCCCGTAGCCGACGCCGGGAGGTTCGGACGACGGGGTCACCGGTTCCGCGCCGCCGTCAGCGGGCGGTTAGCCCTTGCCCCAGGTGCCGGTGGGCCACAGGGCCGAACCGTTGCTGTACAGCACGAAGTTGGCGTCGTCCTGGACGGTTCCGTAGACGTCGGACGTGCCCTTGGGCGTGGCGGACCAGGTGGTCTGGCCGCTGCTGTCCCGCATCCGCAGCGCGGGGTCGTTCTGCGAGTTGCTGACGACCAGGCTCGACTGCGAGCGGTTCGCGGTGTTGCTGGCCCAGATCGCGGCGCCGTCCCGCTTGCGGTAGAGCACCAGGTTGCCGTCGGCCTGGTTGACCAGCCAGACCGAGTTCGACTGGATCCACTGGCCGGCTTCGACGTTCCGGCCACTGGTGATGGAGGCCTCCGGGGTGGCGCCCCCGAAACCGACGGCGGGCGCGAGCCCGGTACGGCTGTCCCACGGCGCGTTGCCGCCGCGCGCCGGCCACACCGTGATGTCACCCCAGTTGAGCGTCATGTGACCGCCCGGGTTGCTCCACGTCCTGCTGCTCCACAGGGCGTCGGAGCCGGCGGTGCTGCCCTGGCGGTAGACGACCAGGTTGCCGTCCTCCTGCATGTACGCGTACGCGCCCGGGTTGCCGTAGGTCCCGGTGCTCCACATCGCCGTCGACACGCGGGTACCGGTGGAGCTCTCCAAGTAGAGCACCAGGTTGCCGTCGGTCTGCATGACCAGGACGGATTCGCCGCTCTTCATGCTCTGACCCGACAGCAGCTTGTCGCCGCTGCGCAGGTCGGCGACGTCGGTCGCCGCCGAGGCGCCGGTGGCGGGCGCCATCAGGGCGATGGCGGCGGCGCCGACCAGGGCCGCGGTGGTACGTCTGAACACGTTCTTCCGCATCGGGTGGAACTCCCCCTCATTCGTGGGCCCACGGTGTGTGGGCCCACTACTTGTACACCGCGGTCGTGACGGCCGTGGCGCGAGGGTCAGTTGTTGCTCAAGTGCCGGTGCCCCACGGCGAGGTGACGTTGCCGTGGATCACGAATTGCCGTCGTCCCGGACGGCTCCGTGGCTGCCGGGCCGGTGGTTCGAAGGGGCGCTCGTCAGGCCCTGCCCCAGGTGCCGGTGGACCACACGGCGGTGCCGCCGTCGGCGTAGAGCACGAAGTTGCCGTCGTTCTGGACGATCCCGTAGTCGCCGTTCGTGCCCTTGACCGGGACGGACCAGGTCCGGGTGCCGTTGTCGACGCGGTAGAGGCCCAGCGCGGACCACACCGGCGATTGCGAGAGGAGCAGGCTCGACTTCGGACGGCCCCAGGTCCCGCTGGACCAGATCGGGGTGCCGTCCTGCCGGCGGTAGAGGACCAGGTTGCCGTCGGGCTGGTTGACCAGCCGGACGGTGTCCGACTGGATCCAGTGGCCGGGGTCGAGGCCCTGGGTCGAGGTGATGGCCGCCTTCGGATCGCCGTGCGGGAAGTTGAAGACGGCCGGACCCGGCCCGGTGTCGGTCCGCCAGAACGGGCCGCTCGCGGTGGGGATCGACAGGCTGCCCTCCCACAGCATCACGATCGCGCCCGGGTTGCCCCAGGTCCCGCTGCTCCACAGGGCGTCGGACGGTTGGCTGCCGCCCTGGCGGTAGACGACGAAGTTGCCGTCCGGCTGCATGTACGCGTACGCGCCCGGGTGCCCCCAGGTGCCGCTGCTCCAGATCGCCGCGCCGTGCCCGCCGACGGACTTCTCCAGGTAGAGGACGAGGTTGCCGTCGGTCTGCATCTCCAGGATGGCGCCGATGGCCGGCTCGTAGCCCCCCGTCAGGTACTGCCCCGGCAGGAGCTTGGCGCCGCTCGGCAGATGGGGCGGTGGTATGGCGGCGGCGGTGGTGGCGGGAGCCGTCAGGGCGATGGCGGCGGCGCCGAGCAGGGCGGCGGTGGCGCGTCTGAACACGTTTCTCGGCATGCGGCGGGACCCCCCGTTGTGTGCCTGCGGTGTGCAGTCCATACGACTTATACACCGGGCTCGAACGGTCGGGAAGCCGTTCGACGGGGTGCTCAACTCCCCTTTGCACAAGCGGAGATGAGGGCGACAGCGGCATCGAGCACGGCGATCTCCGCGGCGCTCAGGGTCGGGTTGGCGGCGCGGAGGGCGCGGGCCTCGGCGAGGTGGCGCTCGGCGATCGGGGGCAGGCCGCGGAGCAGCGGGACCAGGAGGGTGCGGGCCGTGTCGGGCCGGTCGTGGAGGGCCTGGGCGAGGATGACGGCGCTCATCGCGTCGTCCAGGCCCGGTTCGCCCTCGGCGGCGGTGGACCAGTCGATGACCACCGGGCCGTGCGGGGTGAGCAGGACGTTGTCGGGGTGCAGGTCGAGGTGGAGCACCCGGTCGCCGGGCCGGGCGGCGGCGCGCGGCGGGATCTGGTGCAGCCGGCGCAGCAGTTCGGCGAGCAGTTCGCCGGCCGCGCCCGGGCTGATCGTCCCGGCGAGGAGCGAGTCCAGCATGGTGGGGCCGCCGAGGCGTTCCATGATCAGGTCCTCGGGCCGTTCGGCGGCCCACACCGCGGGCACGGGGTAGCCGTGTTCGGCGAGGTGCGCCATCATCTCGGCCTCGCCGTCGGCGGTCAGTCCGTCCCGGTAGCGGCGCAGGACCCGCCCGTCGTTCAGTGCCCAGACGTCCGCGGTGCGGCCACTCGCGATCAGTTCGCCGATTTCCATGCGAGCAGAAGCTAGCGTCCCGGGCCCGGCACGGGGAGGGGGAGCGGTGGATCGTTGCGCGTCCGCGTCCTTGATCGGACCGGGCGGCGGAAAACCGGGGGACCGGTGGTCGGCCGGTGCGCGACACTGGCCGGATGAGCGCCTGCGCACCCGAGGAAGACGTCGCCGTCCCGCCCGCCGTCGCCGAACTGGCCGGTGGCGTACCGCCGGTGGCGGTGTGGCGCAACGAGCTCGGCGGGCTGACGTTCCGGCTGGGCGACGGCCCGGGGCGGCGGTTCGCGAAGTGGGCGCCGGCCGGTAGCGGCGCGGACCTCGGCGCGGAGGCCGAACGGCTGCGCTGGGCCCGCGCGTTCACCACCGTCCCCGAGGTGCTGGACGTCGGCGGCGACGACACCGGCCGCTGGCTGCTGACGGCCGGCCTGCCCGGCCGGTCCGCCGTCGACCCGGAGCTGAAGAAGCGGCCGGCGATCGCCGTCCGCGCGATCGGCGAGGGCCTGCGCGCCTTCCACGAGGCGCTGCCGGTGGCCGACTGCCCCTACCGGTGGTCCCTCCGTGACCGGATCGACCAGGCCGTCGCCCTGCGCCGCGAACCGGCCGACTGGCACCCGGACCTGCGCCACTACGGCACCGTGGAGCGGGCGTTGGCGGTCCTCGCCGACCCGCCGCCGCCGGACGCCGAGGTGGTCTGCCACGGCGACGCCTGCGCCCCCAACACCCTCGTCGGCGACGACGGCCGCCCCACCGGCCACGTCGACCTGGGCACCCTCGGCGTGGCCGACCGCTGGGCCGACCTCGCGGTGGCGTCCTGGAGCACGGTCTGGAACTACGGCCCCGGCTGGGAACGTCCCCTGCTGGAGGCCTACGGCGTCGAACCCGACGAACAACGCCTCGCGTACTACCGCCTGTTGTGGGACCTCACGTAGCCACTGACTGGCAGCATGTCGAGGGCCGCCCGACGGCGGGCCGGCAAGCAGACGAGGAGTCGGGTCATGGGTCGGAAGTTCGTGGTCAAGGAGCGCCTGTTCGCGTTCGGCGACGACTACTGGGTCGAGGACGAGCACGGCGAGAAGTGCTTCCTGGTGGACGGCAAGGTGATGCGCGTCCGCGACACCTTCGAGCTGCAGGACGCCGAGGGCAACACGGTCGCCACCATCCGGGAGAAGGTGCTGACCGTCCGCGACGCGATGAAGATCGAGAACGCCGACGGGGACGTGGTCGCCACGGTCCGCAAGAAGCTGTTCACCCCGTTCCACGACAAGTACCACGTGGAGCTGGAGAACGGCGGCGAGTGGGAGATCCACGGCGACCTGATCGACAAGGAGTACACCGTCAAGAACGACGGGCACCGGATCGGCGAGGTCTCCCGCAAGTGGTTCAGCGTCCGTGACGCGTACGGCGTGGAGATCGAGGACGGCACCGACATCCCGCTGGTGATCGCCGTCGCGGTCTGCCTGGACCGCCTGGTCGAGCACAACGACTGAGTCACGCCCCGGCGGCGCCGCCGGCCCCGTGCGCTATGTTGTGCCGGTCCTCGGCACGGGGTCGGCAGGCGGACAGCAGGGGGCGGAACCGGATGAGCGACATCCTTCATCAGCTGGGGTACGCGGCGGCGTACGGCGGCGTCGGGCTGGTCCTGTTGCTGCTCGGCGTCTTCCTGGTGGACGTGCTGACGCCCGGTGAGCTGCGCCGGCAGATCTGGATCGAGCGCAACCGCAACGCCGCCGTGGTGCTCAGTTCCGCGCTGCTGTCGGTCGGCGCGATCGTCTTCACCGCCGTGATCTCCACCTACCAGGAGTTCGGCAAGGGCCTGGCCGCCGCCGCCGTCTTCGGCCTGTTCGGCCTGCTGCTGATGGCGGTCTCGTTCTGGGTGCTCGACCTGGTCACGCCCGGCAGGCTCGGCGAGCTGCTGGTCGACGAGGAGCCGCACCCGGCGGTCTGGGTGACCGCCTCCACCAACCTGGCGGTCGCCGCGATCGTCTCCGCCGCCATCTACTGACGCGGCGCTACCCGGCGGCCAGCCGCTCGGTCAGCCGGGCCTTCGCGGCCGGCCACTCGTCGGCCAGCATCGAGAAGAACACGGTGTCCCGCCAACTGCCGTCCACGCGCTGCTTGTTGCGCCGGAACGTGCCCTCGTAGGAGGCGCCGAGCCGCCGGATCGCGTTCTGCGAGCGCTCGTTGCGGATGTCGGTGCGCCAGCTGACCCGGCCCATGCCGAGGTCCTCGAAGGCGTGCGTGAGCAGCAGCAGCTTCGCCTCGGTGTTCACCGCCGTCCGCCACGCGGAGCGCGCGTACCAGGTGCCGCCGATCTCCACCTGCTCCTCGGCCGCGCTCGCGTCGTAGTAGCAGCTCACGCCGATCGCCCGCCCGTCGGTGAGCGAGATGACCGCGTACGGCTCGCAGTGCACGTCGGCCAGCCGGGTGTCGATCACCTGGGCCATCTCCTCCAGCGTGCGCGGCAGCGGTGTCGGCACCCAGCGCCACACCTCCTCGTCCCCGCCGCCGGCGGCGAACAGGTCGGGTACGTGGGCGCGGGTCAGCGGTTCCAGCCGGATGTGGCGGCCGGTCAGGAGGACGGGTGCGGGCAGCTTCGCGGTCATGCGGCACACCGTAGAGGCAGCTTTGCACTAGGTGCAAGCGATATCTGTATTAGTGCAAACGTGAGCGGGCGCGCAAAAGGCCCGGCACCCCCACGACAGGGGTGCCGGGCCTTCAGGCCGTCCTACAGGAAGGAGTTGATCTGGATGGTCTCGGTCCGGCCGGGGCCGACACCGATCGCCGAGATCGGCGCGCCCGACATCTCCTCCAGCGCCTTCACGTACGCCTGCGCGTTCTTCGGCAGGTCGGAGAAGGTCTGCGCCTTCGAGATGTCCTCGCTCCAACCGGGCAGGTTCTCGTAGATCGGCTTCGCGTGGTGGAAGTCGGTCTGGTTGTACGGGAGTTCCTCGACCCGGCGGCCGTCGATCTCGTACGCGACGCAGACCGGGATCTGCTCCCAGCCGGTCAGCACGTCCAGCTTGGTCAGGAAGAAGTCGGTCAGGCCGTTGACCCGGGTCGCGTAGCGGGCGACCACCGCGTCGAACCAGCCGCAGCGCCGGTCGCGGCCGGTGGTGACACCGCGCTCGCCGCCGATCCGCCGCAGCGCCTCGCCGTCCGCGTCCAGCAGCTCGGTCGGGAACGGGCCCGAGCCGACGCGGGTGGTGTAGGCCTTCAGGATGCCGATCACCCGGTCGATCTTGGTGGGACCGATGCCGGAGCCGGTGCAGGCGCCGCCCGAGGTCGGGTTCGACGAGGTGACGAACGGGTACGTGCCGTGGTCCACGTCGAGCAGGGTGCCCTGGCCGCCTTCGAGCAGCACGACCTTGTTGGCCTTCAGCGCCTCGTCCAGGACGTAGGTGGTGTCCGCCAGGTACGGCTTGATCTTGTCGGCGTAGCCCAGGTACTCCTCGAGCACCAGGTCGGCCGGGATCGCGCGGCGGTTGTAGAGCTTGACCAGGAGCTGGTTCTTGTCGTGCAGCGCCGCTTCGATCTTCTGGCGCAGGATCGACTCGTCGAACAGGTCCTGGACCCGGATGCCCACGCGGTTGATCTTGTCCGCGTAGGACGGGCCGATGCCGCGGCCGGTGGTGCCGATCCGGCGCTTGCCGAGGAAGCGCTCGGTGACCTTGTCCAGCGTCCGGTGGTACGGGGTGATCAGGTGGGCGTTGCCCGAGATCAGCAGCTTGGAGGTGTCGATGCCGCGGTCGTTCAGGCCCTGCAGCTCGGAGAGCAGCACGCCCGGGTCGATGACCACGCCGTTGCCGATCACCGGCACAACGTTCGGGCTGAGGATGCCGGAAGGCAGCAGGTGGAGGGCGTACTTCTGGTCGCCGATGACCACCGTGTGACCGGCGTTGTTGCCGCCCTGGTAGCGGACGACGTAGTCGACGGAGCCTCCGAGCAGGTCGGTGGCCTTCCCCTTGCCCTCGTCTCCCCACTGGGCACCAACGAGCACGAGTGCCGGCACAGGCGTACACCCCTTCCGGTTGGGGCATCCTGCGAAGACCGCAGTCTGCCCCGAGATGGACGAAGCCCCTGGCGCAATGGCGCAAGGGGCTCTTGCACCGAGAGATTACCTGAGGAAGGACCGGTCGTGTCGTCGCTGTCCACGCCCGTATCCCGCCCCCCGGACGCCGAGGGGGCCGGGCCGCTCCTGGTGGTGCTGGACCCTTCGGCCAGGCAGGCGGACGGCGAATCGGTGCGGATCGCCAAGGATGTGCTGTGCGGCGGGGCCGACGTGAAGGTCACCCTGCCGGAGAGCCCGTCCGAGCTGGACCGGGTGCTTCAGCACCGGGGCAGGAGGCGGGCCGTGGTGATCGGCTCGGACCAGGCGCTGCAGCGGGTGTTGCAGGCGCTGCACCGGCAACGGGAGCTGGACGCCGACCCGGTCGGACTGGTGCCGGTCGGGGGTCCGGTGGCCACCGCGACGGCCCGTCTGCTGGGGGTGCCGGCCGAGCCGGTCGCGGCCGCCCGGACGGTGCTGGCGGGCAGTGCGCGGCGGCTCGGACTGCTGCTCGACGACGGTGGCGGAGTGGTGCTCTCGGAGGTCCGTTTCACCGGCCACAGGCAGGGCCGAACGGGTGGCTGGCGTTCGCTATGGGCGAAACTTGCTGCGGCCGAGCAGGCGAGCCCCTCCGGATCCGAGGAATTGCGCATCGAGGCTGACGGCCGGCTGCTGGCCGACGTCCACCAGCGGGTGCGCCACCTCCGGGTCACCATGGCCGACGGCGCCATGGAACTCGCCCTCGAGCTGGACGGCAGCCCGCAGCGCCACCGGGCCGGCCGGCTCACGGTGGCCGGGCGCGGCTTCGGCTACGAGGCCGACGGCTGCCCGGTCGGCCCGGTCCGCCACCGCACCTGGACGGTCCGTCCGGACTCCTGGCGGCTGCTGCTGCCCGCCGGGTGAGCAGGCTCACAACGCCGGTCGTCCGGGCCTGCGAAGGCTTGATGACAAGGGCGTGAAGCCGGTCACCGTTCGTGTCGAAAACTGGTAAGGGGCGGGGTCTACGCGCGTACCGCGAGGCTGCCATCAGGGCGTTCCCGCCGACTGCCCTAGACTCGGAGACGTGCCACGTGGTGACGGACGACTCAACCACGATCTTCTTCCCGGTGAGAAAGGCCCCCAGGACGCTTGTGGCGTCTTCGGTGTCTGGGCTCCCGGCGAGGAGGTCGCCAAGCTCACGTACTTCGGCCTCTATGCCCTGCAGCACCGCGGACAGGAATCCGCGGGCATTGCGGTGAGCAACGGCTCCCAGATTCTCGTCTTCAAGGACATGGGACTTGTCTCCCAGGTCTTCGACGAGACCTCCCTGGGGTCGCTGCACGGGCATATCGCCGTCGGACATGCCCGCTACTCGACCACCGGGTCCTCGGTCTGGGAGAACGCCCAGCCGACCTTCCGGGCGACCGCCAACGGTTCGCTGGCCCTCGGCCACAACGGAAACCTGGTCAACACCGCCGAACTCGCGGCGAAGGTCGCCGAACTGCCCGGCGAGGAGCACGTCTCCCGCTCCGGGCGGACCGCGGCGACCAACGACACCGACCTGCTGACCGCTCTGCTGGCAGGCCACGCCGAGCTGACCATCGAGGAAGCCGCGCAGCAGGTGCTGCCGGGCGTCAAGGGCGCGTTCTCGCTGGTCTTCATGGACGAGCACACGCTCTACGCCGCCCGTGACCCGCAGGGCATCCGCCCGCTGGTGCTCGGCCGGATCGAGCGCGGCTGGGTGGTCGCCTCCGAGACCTCGGCCCTCGACATCGTCGGCGCCAGTTTCATCCGTGAGGTGGAGCCCGGCGAGCTGATCGCCATCGACGAGAACGGCATGCGCTCCTCGCGCTTCGCCGAGGCCAAGCCCAAGGGCTGCGTCTTCGAGTACGTGTACCTGGCCCGCCCGGACACCTCGATCGCCGGCCGCAACGTGCACCTCTCCCGGGTGGAGATGGGCCGCAAGCTGGCCGCCGAGGCCCCCGCCGACGCCGACCTGGTGATAGCGACTCCCGAATCCGGCACCCCCGCCGCGATCGGCTACGCCGAGGCCAGCGGGATCCCGTTCGGCTCCGGCCTGGTGAAGAACGCCTACGTGGGCCGCACCTTCATCCAGCCCAACCAGACCATCCGCCAGCTGGGCATCCGGCTGAAGCTCAACCCGCTCAAGGAAGTCATCCGGGGCAAGCGCCTGGTGGTCGTGGACGACTCGATCGTCCGCGGCAACACCCAGCGCGCGCTGGTGCGGATGCTCCGCGAGGCCGGTGCGGCCGAGGTCCACATCCGGATCTCCTCGCCGCCGGTCAAGTGGCCGTGCTTCTTCGGCATCGACTTCGCCACCCGCGCCGAGCTGATCGCCAACGGCCTGTCGGTCGACGAGATCGGCCGCTCGCTGGGCGCCGACTCGCTGGCCTACATCTCCATCGAGGGGATGATCGAGGCCACCAAGCAGCCCAAGGACAACCTCTGCCGGGCCTGCTTCGACGGCGAGTACCCGATGGAGCTGCCGGACCCGGCGCTGCTCGGCAAGCTGCTGCTGGAGGCTGAGATCGCCGGCGGCCAGGCCAAGCAGCAGCAGCCCGTCCGCGGCGGCAAGCAGACCAGCGACCTCGACGGCGTGCAGTCGCTGCTGGGCGGCGCCGGCGCGGCGGACGCGCTGCGACGCCCGTAACCAGGCGCACCGCCCCCGGCCTCCGGGCCGGGGGCACCCCGTCCCGGCTCCGGCCGGGGGAGGCAGCACCACCACTTCGAAAGGGCCACACCAGGTGACCAGCAACGAGACCGGGGCGACCTACGCCGCCGCGGGTGTCGACATCGAGGCCGGCGACCGTGCCGTCGAGCTGATGAAGCAGTGGGTGAAGAAGACCAACCGTCCCGAGGTCCTGGGCGGCCTGGGCGGCTTCGCCGGACTGTTCGACGCCTCCGCCTTCAAGCGCTACGAGCGCCCGCTGCTGGCCTCCGCCACCGACGGCGTGGGCACCAAGGTGGCCATCGCCCAGGCCATGGACAAGCACGACACCATCGGCCACGACCTGGTCGGCATGGTCGTCGACGACCTCGTGGTGTGCGGCGCCGAGCCGCTGTTCATGACCGACTACATCTGCGTCGGCAAGGTCGTCCCGGAGCGGGTCGCCGCCATCGTCAAGGGCATCGCCGAGGGCTGCACGCTGGCCGGCTGCTCGCTGATCGGCGGCGAGACCGCCGAGCACCCGGGCCTGCTCGGCCCCGACGAGTACGACGTGGCCGGCGCCGGCACCGGCGTGGTCGAGGCCGACGCGCTGCTCGGCGCGGACCGGGTCCGGGCCGGTGACGTGGTCATCGCGATGGCCGCCTCCGGCCTGCACTCCAACGGCTACTCGCTGGTCCGGCACGTGCTGCTGAACCAGGCCGGCTGGAAGCTCGACCGCCAGGTCGAGGAGTTCGGCCGCACCCTCGGCGAGGAGCTGCTGGAGCCGACCCGGATCTACACCCTGGACTGCCTGGCGCTCACCCGCGCCACCGAGATCCACGCTTTCTCGCACGTCACCGGCGGCGGCCTGGCCGCCAACCTGGCCCGGGTCATTCCGGACCACCTGCACGCCCGCCTGGACCGCGGCACCTGGAGCCCGCTGCCGGTGTTCCAGACCGTCGCCAAGGTCGGCCAGATGCAGACCCTGGAGATCGAGAAGACCCTCAACATGGGCGTCGGCATGGTCGCCGTCGTCCCGCCGGAGTCGGTCGACGTGGTCATGTCGGTGCTGGAGGACCGCGGCGTCGAGGCGTGGCTGCTCGGCGACGTGGTCGAGCGCGACGCGGAGCACGACGGCGGCGCGGCGCTGTACAACGCCTACGAGGCGTTCTGATCCGGGCACGCTGAAGGGCCCCGCCACGGCGGGGCCCTTCTCATGAGCGTGAACCACCGGCTCACGCCACGAACACCGGCTGTCGCGAACAGGTACGCCGAAAACCGGCCCGGCACCCGCAGGGAGTGCCCGGACCGGTCCGGTCGAAGAACGTTACGCGCGGCGACGAGTCGGAGGGGTGTCCTCGTCGTCGTCGTCCTCGTCCTCGTCGTCGTACATGTCCGCGTACGCCGCGTAGGGGTCGTCCTCGTCGTCGTCCTCGATCGGCTCAGGCTCGATCGCGGTGGACGGAGATACACCCAGCTCGTGAGACAGACGGTTAGCGTCGAACCCGCCGCTGTTGTACTTCAGCTCGCGGGCGACCTTCGTCTGCTTGGCCTTGGCCCGGCCGCGCCCCATGGGTCGACCCCCTCAACGGTGGGGCTCACGGCCCCGAGTCTGACACGTGTTGATGATCAGGTCCGGCCTGCCCGAAGTGGGAAACCGTCCCTTGGAGCATTAACGGTACCTGCTTCCGCCGCCGGACGGTACGTCGCCGGTGTGACGTGGCGCGCACCCAAGCTCCCTCGAACCAGGTCCGCCCAGGTCAGAGGGGAATTTCGGGGCTTTGGCAGGCTGTCCGGCGCGATGCCGGTCCCGTCGTTCCTGCAGAGATTATCCCCCGAAGGAGGCGCGGTATCGCCCGTTCGGGGGACTAACTGAGAATCCGGTTCCACATCGTGATGCGCGGGGCCGGGCGGCGCCGGCCCCGCGCATCACGAAGCGTGGCGGGTCAGCTCCGGCGGGCGGCCGGCAGCAGGACCGAGCGCAGCGCGCTGATCTCCCGCATCCGCTTCTCGGCGAGCCGGTCGGCGGCCGCCGCCGGCGGGATGCCGTCGGCGGCGGCCCGGGTGAAGATCTCCAGCGTGGTGTCGAAGATCTTCGTCGCCTTGTTCTTCGCCCGGTCGAAGTTGAAACCGTCGATCTCGTCGGCGACCTGGATCACGCCACCGGAGTTCACCAGGTAGTCGGGCGCGTACAGGATGCCGCGGTCGGCGAGGTCCTTCTCCACACCCGCGTGGGCGAGCTGGTTGTTGGCCGCGCCGCAGACGATCGAGGTGCCGGCCGCGCCGAGCGCCCCCACCGTCTCGTCGGTGAGCGCGCCGCCGAGCGCGCACGGGGCGTACACGTCCAGGTCCGAGGCGAGCAGGGCGGCGGTGTCGGCCACCACCTCGACCTCGGGGTGGGCGGCCCGGACCCGGTTCACGGCGGCCTCGGAGACATCGGTGACGACCACGGTGGCGCCGTCCGCGACCAGGTGGCCGACCAGGTAGTGGCCGACCTTGCCGACACCCGCCACGCCGACCCGCTTGCCGCGCAGGGTCGGCTGGCCCCAGCGGGCCTGGGCGGAGGCCCGCATGCCCTGGAAGACGCCGAAGGAGGTGAGGACGGAGGAGTCGCCGGCGCCGCCGTGCTCGGGCGAGCGGCCGGTGACGAACTCGGTCTCCCGGGCGATCACGTCCATGTCCTGGACGTACGTGCCCACGTCGCAGGCGGTGATGTAGCGGCCGCGCAGGGTCTGCACGAAGCGCCCGTAGGCGCGCAGCATCGCCTCGTTCTTGTCCTGGTTCGGGTCGCCGATGATCACGGCCTTGCCGCCGCCGAGGTCGAGCCCGGCGAGGGCGTTCTTGTAGCTCATTCCGCGGGAGAGGTTCAGGGCGTCGGTCAACGCCTCCTCCTCGCTCGCGTACGGGAAGAACCGGGTGCCGCCGAGCGCCGGGCCGAGGGCGGTCGAGTGGATGGCGATGATCGCCTTGAGGCCGGTGGAACGGTCGTGGCAGAGCACGACCTGCTCGTGCCCGTCGCCCTCCTGGCCGGTGCCGAAGACTCGGCCCAGCACGCCTGGTGCGGGGTGCGTGGTGTGTACGTCGGTCACGGTGGTGACTCCAGCAATGATGGCCCGCGACGGTGGTGCGGGCGTCTGGTCGAAGCCTAGCTCCGGGGCCGCCTTCGAATCTGCCCCGGGACGGGCCCCGAGCAATAACGATCGAAGCCTTCTCGGCGACACCCTGACGCGTCCCTGAGGCGCATGCGACCATGCGGAGCGTGACCGCCCCGCGCACCTCCGTGCTCCCGCCGTACACCGCCCAGTTGCGGGTCTACGAGCCGTTGGCCGCCTACCCCGAACCGGACCGCGGCCGCTGGCAGGCCTACGCGGCCGCACACGGCCCCGACGCGGACGGGCCGGGCCGGCCGGTGACCGGCGCCGCGCTCGCCGAACAGCGCGCCGCCCTGGCCGCGCTGGCCGCCCTGACGCCCCGTCCGCTGCCCGACCAGGAGGACGGGCAGGCCTACGTCCGGCTCGCGGACGGCGTCACCTACATCTGCCCGTGGACGACCCGGCTGCGCGGCTGGCTGGCCCTGCAGGAGCTGCGCCGCACGCTGCCCGCGCACCTGGTGGACACCGTGCTGCCGTCGCCGCTGCGGGCCGCCGCGGAGGCCGAGCGGGCGCAGTGGCAGCAGGACCACCCCGACGCCCGGCCGTGGATTCGCGCCAGCCGCTGGGAGGTGCCGCTGCACTGGTTCCTGGCGTTCGGCGAGGAGGACCGCCACCACCTGCCGGCCGGCGAGTACGGCTCCGCCGGGGACGGCGAACGGCCGGAGCCCGCCGCGCTGTTCTACCTGACGCCGATGGTGCAGGCCCGCCGCCGGGTGGCCCGGGCCTACCGGGCGCTGCGTACCGCCGTCCCCACGGCCGAGGTGCCGGGCAGCGCGGCCGGTGCGGCGCTCGCGGAGGGGGCGGAGGAGATCGGCCGCTGGCTGGAGGAGTTCCACCCGCGCTCGCTGGTGGAGCTCGACTACGGCGGCCTGGTGCAGCTGCTCGGCCCGCGGGCGCTGGCCGAGGAGCACTCGGTGGGCGAACTCGCGGACGGCCTGGCCGCCCTGCGGACCGGCGACACGGTGGCGGCACAGCGCTGCTACGAGGCCCTGTCGGCGCGCTGGCGGCGGGTGCTGGCACTGCGGCAGGCCTCCTGAGCTTGATCGGCCCGGTGACGGGGGAAGCTCAGAGGGGCTGAGGAGGCGTCAGAAATTGCCCCCTGGTCGAATGGAGGTGCGAGGGGAGAGGATGGTCCATACCATTGGGCGGGTTTTTGGGACGATGGTCCCAGATCGGGTCAATAGCCGAGAAACGTGACACTACTCACCGTTGACGCCAACTCAGACCTATGTGCCAAAATGGGACAACCAACCCAAGCCCTCTCGGGCGTGCGCACCGTGACCGGACGTCACCGGTGCGTAACTGTCCGCTATGGGGTGGTCCATGGCCATCCGTCGCCCTTGAACCCGTGAGGGGTCAATTTTGACGGTTTGGCCGATAGGGCTGGACGGATGGTGTAGTTGTAGACACCAGGACAAGCCGTTCGTCCTATAACCGACTCGGCCCGTCCGTGCCATTTCGGGCATCACGGGTCAAGGTGCAGAATTTGAAGGATAGAACCGCCCTGGTTCGGTTCTCCCGAGGAGGCCGCTCATGACCGCTCGTACCCCTGACGCCGAGCCCCTGCTGACACCGGCAGAGGTCGCCACCATGTTCCGCGTGGACCCCAAGACGGTGACCCGCTGGGCCAAGGCCGGCAAGCTCACGTCGATTCGGACCCTCGGCGGCCACCGCCGTTACCGCGAGGCGGAGGTGCGTGCCCTGCTGGCCGGTATTCCGGCCCAGCGCACCGAGGTCTGATCCCAGGCATTTCCCCCGGGCGCCCACTCCCGACTCCGCCGGGTCGGGAACGCGCTCGGCAGGTCTCAAGGGCCGCCTCTCCGACTCCGCCGGGTCGGGGGAGCGGCCCTTCGGCATGTTCCGGCAGTTCTCGGTGGGTTCGGGGCCGGAATGCGGGATTCCTGTGGGGCTGGTGGGGGTGGGGGGAATTCCCGGTAATGACAGTACAATTTTACATATTAAATCTGGGGCCTTTGCGGGGATGCCCTGGAAGTCGCTTCCTGAAAGGGTGTCAGTGACGGTGATCACAGCACCGTTATCTTGTGCGTGCCCGGGAAAAGCGATAGGGCCCGGAACTCGAAGTTCCGGGCCCTGCGCTCCTGCGATCCCGACGGGACTTGAACCCGCGACCTCCACCTTGACAGGGTGGCGAGCTAACCAACTGCTCCACGGGACCAGTGATCTGATCCTTGCCCGCTTGCTCTCGCTTGCGAACAAGACAGATCGTAACGCATCTCTGCCCCCCAGGTCGAACCGGCTCCGGGCCGGCCTCAGAGGGTCGCCGCGGCGGCCTCCATCGCCTTCAGGATGCGCTTCTCCGACACCGGCGTCGGCGTGCCCAGCCCCTGCGCGAAGAAGCTCACCCGCAGCTCCTCGATCATCCAGCGGACCGACCGGATCTCCGCCGACGGCTCCCGGCCGGCCGGCACCTTCGCCAGCAGCTCGCCGTACGCCTGCTGCACCGCCTGCACCTTCAGCAGGTTCTGCAGGTCGCGCTGCGGATGCTCGGGCAGCGCCTCCAGGCGGCGGTCCACGGCGATCAGATAGCGCTTCAGGTCGCCCAGGCGCTGCCAGCCGGTGTCGGTGACGAAGCCCGGGTGCACCAGCGAGGCCAGGTGCAGGCGGACGTCGTTCACCGCGGACAGCAGCACCGGGCTGGAGACCGACTTCAGCCGGTTCGACGCCTTGTGGAAGCCGATCAGCGCCGCCGCGGTCTTCAGCGTGGTGTCCGCCGACAGCTCGTACAGGTCCGCCCGGACCTTGTCGTACAGCGTCGTGAACGCCTCCAAGTCCCAGGCCACGCCGCCCGACAGGGTCATCAGGCGGTCGGTGGCGGCCGCCACGATGTCCTCGAACAGCGCCGGGATCGAGCCGTGCGGGTTGTACGACAGCGCCAGCTTCGCCTGATTGCCCAGGCGGCCCTGGATCGACTTGGCGGGCGAGTTGATCTGCAGCATCAGCAGCCGGCGGGTGCCCTCCCACATGGCGCGCTGCTGGGCCTCGGGGGTGTCGAACAGCTTGATTCCGACGCTCGAACCCTCGTCCACCAGCGCCGGGTAGGCGCGCAGCGCGTGGCCGCGCGAGCGCTGCTCGAAGGTGCGCTGCAGGACCGGCAGGTCGGTGGGCCAGGCGGTCAGGCCGGTGCGCTCGATGCCGCGGCCGGACGCCGCGCTGGACAGCGTCGCCGACAGCTTCGGCCGCAGGCCCTGGCGCAGCTCCTCCAGGTCCTTGGACTCGGCGAGCTTCCGCTTGCCGTCCACCACCCGGAAGGTGACCTTCAGGTGGTCGGGGATCCGCTCCTCGTCCCAGGCCTCCGGCGGGATCGGCAGGCCCGACATCCGGTGCAGCACCCGCTCCAGGGTGGGCAGCAACGGCTCCTGGCGGTCGGTCAGCTCGCGCATGGCGGCCCGGGCGTAGTCCGGGGCGGGCACGAAGTTGCGGCGGATCGCCTTCGGCAGCGAGCGGATCCAGGCGGTGACGAGCTCCTCGCGCAGGCCCGGGATCTGCCAGTCGAAGCCGTCCGCGACCACCTGGTTGAGCACCGCGAGCGGGATGTGCACCGTCACGCCGTCCGCGTCACTGCCCGGCTCGAACTGGTAGGTCAGCGGGAAGCGCAGCTTGCCCTGCTGCCAGACGTCCGGGTAGTCGGCCTCGGTGACGCCGTCCGCGGAGTCGTTGATCAGCATCGACTTCTCGAAGCCCAGCAGGTCGGGCTGGTCGCGGCGGGTCTTCTTCCACCAGGCGTCGAAGTGCCGGGCGGAGACGATGTCCTCGGGCAGGCGGGCGTCGTAGAAGTCGAACAGGGTCTGGTCGTCGACCATGATGTCCCGGCGGCGGGCCCGGTTCTCCAGCTCCTCGACCTCGTCGAGCAGCCGGCGGTTCTCCGCGAAGAACTTGTGGTGGGTCTCCCAGTCACCCTCCACCAGGGCGGAGCGGATGAACAGTTCGCGGCACAGCTCGGGCTCGACCCGGCCGTAGTTGATCTTGCGCTGGGCGACGATCGGCAGGCCGTACAGGGTGACCTTCTCGTAGGCCAGCACCGCGCCGGCCTTCTTCTCCCAGTGCGGCTCGCTGTAGCTGCGCTTGATCAGGTGCGGGGCGAGCGGCTCCACCCACTCCGGCTCGATCTTCGCGTTGATCCGGGCCCACAGCCGGGAGGTCTCCACCAGCTCGGCGGACATCACCCAGCGCGGCGGCTTCTTGAACAGCCCCGAACCGGGGAACACCGCGAACCGGGCGCCCCGGGCGCCCGCGTACTCGCGCTTCTCCACGTCGAACAGGCCGAGGTGGGACAGCAGGCCGGAGAGCAGCGCCTGGTGGATCCGGTCCGCGTCCGGCTCGGCGTCCTCATGGGGCTCCTCGATGGTGACGCCGAGCTGCTTGGCGATGGTGCGCAGCTGGACGTAGACGTCCTGCCACTCCCGTATCCGCAGGTAGTTGAGGAACTCGGACTTGCACATCCGGCGGAACGCGGAGGAGGACAGCTCCTTCTGCTGCTCCCTGACGTAGCGCCACATCGCCAGGTAGGAGAGGAAGTCGGAGGTCTCCGAGTGGAAGCGGCGGTGCCGTTCGTCGGCGGCCTGGCGCTTCTCGGCGGGGCGTTCGCGCGGGTCCTGGATGGACAGTGCGGAGGCGATCACCATCACGTCGCGGACGCAGCCGAGACGGTCGGCCTCCAGCACCATGCGGGCCATCCGCGGGTCGACCGGGAGCTGCGCGAGCTTGCGGCCGAGCGGGGTGAGGCGCTTGCGGTGGTCCTTCTCGGCCGGGTCCAGCGCACCCAGCTCGTGCAGCAGGTTGACGCCGTCCTTGATGTTGCGGGAGTCCGGCGGGTCGAGGAACGGGAAAGCGGCGATGTCGCCGAGGTTCGCCGCGGTCATCTGCAGGATGACGGAGGCCAGGTTGGTGCGGAGGATCTCCGCGTCGGTGAACTCGGGGCGGGAGAGGAAGTCCTCCTCCGAGTACAGGCGGATGCAGATGCCGTCCGAGGTGCGGCCGCAGCGGCCCTTGCGCTGGTTGGCGCTGGCCTGGCTGATCGCCTCGATGGGCAGGCGCTGGACCTTGGTGCGGTGGCTGTAGCGGGAGATCCGGGCGGTGCCCGGGTCGATCACGTACTTGATGCCGGGGACGGTCAGCGAGGTCTCGGCGACGTTGGTGGCGAGCACCACCCGGCGCTGCGTGGACCGTTGGAAGACCCGGTGCTGTTCGGCGGAGGAGAGCCGGGCGTACAGCGGGAGGATCTCGGTGAACTTCAGTTTCAGCTTGGTCAGCGCGTCGGCGGTGTCGCGGATCTCGCGCTCGCCGGAGAGGAACACCAGGATGTCGCCCGGGCCTTCGGCCTGGAGCTCCTCGACCGCGTCGCAGATCCCCTGGATCTGGTCGCGGTCGCGGTCGAGCTCCTCTTCCTCGACGTCGTCGTCCAGGAGCGGCCGATATCGGACCTCGACCGGGTAGGTGCGGCCGGAGACCTCGATGATCGGGGCGTCGTCGAAGTGTTCGGCGAAGCGTTCCGGGTCGATGGTGGCCGAGGTGATGATCACCTTGAGGTCGGGGCGGCGGGGGAGCAGCTGCTTGAGGTAGCCGAGCAGGAAGTCGATGTTCAGGCTGCGCTCGTGCGCCTCGTCGATGATCAGGGTGTCGTACTGGCGCAGGTCCCGGTCGGTCTGGATCTCGGCCAGCAGGATGCCGTCCGTCATCAGCTTCACCAGGGTGTCCTGGCCGGCCTGGTCGGTGAACCGGACCTTCCAGCCGACGGCCTCGCCGAGCGGGGTGTTCAGCTCCTCGGCGACGCGCTCGGCGACCGTGCGGGCGGCGATCCGGCGGGGCTGGGTGTGGCCGATCAGGCCCTGGATGCCGCGGCCGAGCTCCAGGCAGATCTTCGGGATCTGGGTGGTCTTTCCGGAGCCGGTCTCGCCCGCCACGATCACCACCTGGTGGTCGCGGACGGCGGCCAGGATCTCGTCCTTCTTCTGCGCGACCGGCAGTTCCTGCGGGTAGCGGATTTCCGGGACTGCCGCCCGGCGGTCGGACACCCGCAGTTCGGAGCGGTCGAAGTCGATGGCCAGCTCGGCCAGGATCTTGTCGCGGGCCTCGCTCGACCGGACCTTGCGGGTGCCCTCCAGGCGGCGGCCGAGGCGCTGCATGTCGCGCAGCATCAGGCCGGGCAACCGGGCGGCCAGCTCCGCGAGCGTGGGGGCGGGCTGCGGGGCTACGGGAGAACTCACTGCGGGCATCCCTCTAGGTTGCATAAAGGCGGGGCCGGGGCGCACCTCGGTTTTTGTTGCGAGCTTCCAGTGTCACAGGCGCGGCGCTCGGACCGCGAACACCCGCCCGGAGGTCAACCGCAGGTATTGACGGGCACCCGCCCGTTTCGCTCGAAGGCAGTACTGACTAGCCTGGGGGCAACGGTTTGACGGGGAACAGGGGGAGTTTCTGATGGGCTTTTTTGGCGACGTAGGTGAGGTGTTCAGCGACGTCGGCCACCTGGTCGGCGACGTGGCCAAGGTCGGCAAGGACATCGTCATGGCGCCGGCCGAGATCGCGCACTGGGCGCTCGGCAAGATGTTCGGGGACGCCGACGCCGAGCTGAACAAGATCGCGCAGGAGCTGGCCGAGATGGCCAAGCAGGTCGAGCAGCTGGGTGGGGACGTCAACTCGCTGCTGTCGCACATGTCCTGGCACGGTGCCGCGGCGGACGCGTTCACCGCGCACGCCCAGGGCCGGGTACGGGAGCTGAACGGGGTCGCGGACGAGCTCAACCAGCTCGGCGACTCGGTGAAGCGCCTCGCCAGCGTGCTGTGATCCGGATCCGGACGGTGGAGATCGTCCGGGGCCCGGCCGCGGACGGAGAGCGAGGGGACGTCCTTCGATGACGGGGAACATGTTCGGCTTCCGGCCGGAGGAGCTGCTGCGGATCCAGCGCGACTTCGAGCAGCTCAACCAGCGCATGGCGGAGATGACCCAGCAGGTCGGGCACATCCGGGAGACGGTCGCGAAGGCGGCGGCCACCGATGTGTTCGCCGGCGGCATCCTGGGGATCGTCGGCGCGGGTGCGGTGCTCGCCGAGGTGAAGCGGGACGTCGACGACATCAGCCACAAGGCCGACGCGCTGATGGAGACGAAGAAGAAGCTCACCCAGGAGCTGGGCCAGGACGCGGCGAAGATCAAGAAGCTCATCGCCCGGTACGCGGCGGTCGAGAAGAAGATCGCCGAGGAGATGAACAAGCCCAAGGGCGAGATCCAGCCGCCGAAGTCGCCGCACACCGGCATCGACGGTGTGGGCCCCGGCGGGGGTGGCGGCAACAGCGGTGGCGGTGGTGGTGGCGGCGGTCACGCCGAGCAGCCGAAGTCCCCGCACACCGGCACCGACGGCGTCGGCCACGGCGGCGGCGGCGGTGGTGGCGGTGGTGGCGGCGGGAGCCGTGCGCCGCAGCCGAAGTCGCCGAAGACCGGCAACGACAGCGGCGGTGGCGGCGGCACCGGCACGCCGTCCGGCGGGCCCGGTGGGAAGCACGACGGGCCGAAGCTCAAGGACCGCTCGACCGGTGACTGGAACACCAAGATCATCAACGGCAGCGGCTGGGACTCCTGGTCCAACAAGAAGCACCGGAAGAACGGCGAAGGCCTCGGCGTGAAGGCCAGGCCCAATCTGGACGGGCTGTCGGCGGAACGCCGGGCCATGGTGGAGCGCGCGCTGGAACGCGCCGAGCACAAGCTCGGCTACAGCCAGGGCGCCGTCACCAACGGCTACCGGGTGGACTGCTCGGGCCTGGTGTCCTGCGCCTGGGGCCTGCCCGGCCCGGGTCTGAACACCATCGGCCTGATGCAGGGCAACGTGTCGCACCACATCGGGAAGGCCGATCTGCAGCCCGGCGACGCGATGATCTCCAACGATCACACGGTGCTGTTCGGCGGCTGGGTGGACGCTGCCCACACCCGCTACATCGGCATCGAGGACAGCGGCGACGCGGGCATGGTCTCCCGGGAGATCCCCTACCCGTACTTCCACGGCGGCTCGGCCTACCAGCCGTACCGCCGCAACGGCGTCGACTGACGCGAGCTCACCGCATCGGGCCCGGACCGGGGTTGACCACCCCCGGCCGGGCCCCTTGCGGTCCGCTGCGAGAGACTTGGACCAGTTTTGGGGCGCGCGGCCAGGGGGGCCGTCGCCGTGGCAGGGGGGCGTGTGCGATGACGGGGAATCAGTTCGGCTTCCGGCCGGACGAAATGCTGAAGATCATGCAGGACTTCCAGCAGCTGAACCAGCGCATGGCGGAGATGACCCAGCAGATCGGGCACATCAAGGCCACGGTCGCGAAGGCGGCCGCCACCGACGTGTTCTCCGGTTTCATGGCGGGAGTCGTCGGGGCTGGCGCGGTGCTCTCCGAGGTGAAGCGGGACGTCGACGACATCAGCCAGAAGGCCGACGCGCTGATGCAGACCAAGGAGAAGCTCACCAAGGAGCTCGGCGAGGACGCGGCGAAGCTCAAGAAGACGATCGACCGGTACCACCAGGTCGAGCAGGGCATCGCCGACATCCTCAACAAGCCGCACGGCGAGGGCACGCCGCAGCCGAAGTCGCCGAGCACCGGCATCGCCGGCGTCGGCAACGGCGGTGGCGGCAGCGGTGGCGGCGGGAGCCACCCGGACCAGCCGAAGTCGCCGAACACCGGTGGCGACGGCGCGGGCGGCCACGGCGGTGGCGGCGGTGGCGGCACGGGCGGTGGCGGTGGTGGCGGGAGCCACGCGCCGCAGCCGAAGTCGCCGAACACCGGCGGCGGGGACTCCAGCGGCAACGACGGCTCCGGGATCTCCACCCGTCCGGGCGGCCTGCACGACGGCCCGAAGATCAAGGACCGGTCCAGCGGCGACTGGAAGACCTCGATGATCAACGGCAGGGGCTGGGACGACTGGTCGCCCACCCACAAGTGGCACCCGCGCAACGGCCAGGGCGGCGGCGTGGTGGACCAGCCGCACCTGGACGGGGTCTCCGACGAGCGCAAGGCGATGGTCGAGCGGGCGATGGAGCGGGTCGAGCGCAAGCTCGGCTACAGCCAGGGCGCCGTCACCAACGGCTACCGGGTCGACTGCTCCGGCTTCGTCTCGGCGGCCTGGGGCCTGTCCACCGCGGGTGGTGGCACCTCGACCGGCCCGCTGATCAGCGAGAGCGCGGGCATCGCGCACCACATCAACAAGAGCGACCTGATGCCCGGCGACGCGCTGGTGATCCACCACGAGAGCGGCGACAAGAACCAGCACGTGGTGCTGTTCGGCGGCTGGGCGGACGCCGCGCACACCAAGGCGATCATCCTGGAGGACTCCGGTAGCAACGGCTGCATCTCGCACGAGGTGGCGATGTCGAAGCTGTCCGGCTACACCGCGATCCGCAAGAACGGCATGTGACCCGGCCGGCGTCCCCCCGGCCCGGGCGCCGGGGGGACGCCGCTGGTCAACCGCTATTGACCTGAAGCACGCTTGAAGTCCTACCGTCGAGGTGCGTGAGATCACCCCGCTCCGGAACGAGAGGCCGTGCACCATGCCCATAGAGCTCAACCACACCATCGTGGCCGCCCACGACCGCCGGGCCACCGCCGACTTCCTGACCGGCCTGCTCGGTCTGCCCGAGGCCGAAGTCAACGGGCCGTTCCTCGCCGTGCAGCTGGGCAACCGCGTGACGCTCGACGTGATGACCGTCGAGGGCCCGGTCACCCCGCAGCACTACGCGTTCCTGGTCTCCGAGGACGAGTTCGACGCGATCTTCGCCCGGATCGAGGCCCAGGGCCTGACCTACTTCGCCGACCCGTTCTCCCAGCAGCCCGGCCGGGTCAACCACTGGAACGGCGGCCGCGGCGTGTACGTGAAGGACCCGGACGGGCACAGCATCGAGGCGCTGACCAGGCCCTGAGCGATCCCGCCGGTTCACTCGCCGGTCCGGTTACCGTGGAGTGATGAGCGAACAGCAGCGGCCGGCATTCGAAGCGGACCCGGGCACCGTCCACCCGGTGGCCAGGGTGGCCCTCGGGACGGCCGGGGTCACCCTGATCTCGGTCGGCCTGGTGCTGCTGGTGCTGCCCGGCCCGGGCACGCTGCTCCTGCTGGCCGGGCTGATCCTGCTGGCCCGGGCGGTCCCGGCGCTGTCCCGGTACGTCGAGCCGGTCCGGGCGCGGGCGATGGCGGGCGTCGAGGCCAGCGTCGCCTCGCGCTGGCGGATCGCCGGGTCGGTGCTGGCCGGGCTCGGGCTGATCGGCACCGGCGTCGTCGCGGTGCTGGTGCCGAGCCTGCCGCTGGCGGGCTGGGCGACCGGGCTGAGCCTGATGCTGTCGGGCCTGATCCTGCTCGGCCTGATGGTCTGGAGCCACCGCCGGGTGCACGGCTCGCGGTAGGGGTCACGTCGACCACGGTAAGACCCGACTGCTGGACGCGATCCGCAAGACCACTCAGCGCGCCAGCCGGAAGGCGGTGGCGGCGGCCGCGCGCAGTGGCCAGGCGGGGCGGGGGACGCCGAAGGCGGCCCGCAGCGGGGCGTCCAGCAGGGCGGTGGCGAAGGCCGGGGCGTGCCGGGCCAGTGGGCCGGGCAGGCGGGCCGCGAACAGGCCGGAGACGGCCTGCCAGAGGGCCCGGCCGGCCGGGCTGGGCGCGAACCGGGCGGCCTCGAACTCGCGCATCCAGGCGGCGATCCCGTCCAGGCCGGGGCCGGGCAGTGCGGGCAGCTCCAGGGCGGCGGCCAGCTCGGCCTGGAAGGCGAACGCGGCCTCCCGCTCGGCGGGCGTCACGCCGCCGTTCCGGGCGGTGAACTCCACCGGGCAGACGGTGAAACAGGCCAGCACGTAGCGCATCAACTCGGCGTCCACGCCCGGCAGTCGGTGCATCGCGGCGAGCTCGGCGACGATCCCCCGGCCAGGGGCGCTGTTCACCCCGTGGCCGATCAGCGCGAACATCATGGCGCCGGTGGCCTTCGCCCGGGCTTTCGGCGCGGACGTCAACTTGCCGGTGGCGGACAGCACTTCGGCGATCTCGGGGACGGCGAAGGTGCGCACGAAGCCGAGCGTCAGGCCGACCCGGGCACGCTGCGGGGCCCGCCGCAGCACCAGCGCGGCGAACGCGTCCCGGGGCGGTTCCGTCACCGTGCCTGCTCGGCCAACGCCCGTTCCAGCAGCGGGGATTGGAGGAACGAGGCGACCAGCACCAGGTGCGCGCGCTCCTCGGCCGGGTCGGCGTCCAGGCCGGGCAGCACCGGCTGCTCCTCGCGCGGGCGCGGCACCGCCCCGGCGGCCAGCGCGCCGACCGCGGAGCGCAGCGCGGCGGCGACCACCAGCGCGTCCCGCTCGTCGGTGCCGAGCGCGGCCTCGGCGGCGAACCGCTCGGCGCCGCGGACCGCCGCCGGGTCGATCCATGGGCGGAGCGTCAGCTGGCCGTCGCGGATCTCCAGGCCGCGCCGAGTGGTGCGCCACTCCAGGTCGCGCAGTGCGGCGCGTTCGCGCCAGGCGGGCGACGGGCCCTCCAGGGCGAGTCGGCGGTCGGCCCGGTAGACCAGGTCCCAGAGCGGGCGCAGCGCCCGGAAGTCGCGGCGGCGCTGGGTCCAGGCGGCGCCGGCCGGGCCGGCGAAGCCGAGGGTGATGCCGACCGCGCCGAGCGCGGCGAACAGCGGGCCGAGCGCGGTGCTCAGCCACTCGACGTCGTTGACGCCGGCGTACGCGAGGGCGATCGCGGCGACCTTGCACACCACGTAGCCGCAGGCGGTGAGCGCGCCGGCGGCGATGAACCGGATGCCGCGGCGCAGCCAGCCGGCGGGGAGCCGGGCGGCGTGGCCGAGGCAGACCCGGCCGATGTCGATCAGCGAGAAGGCGTACAGGCCCTGGTAGAGCGTCAGGAACAGGGCGGTGGCGGCGCGCGGGGCGAAGGTGGTGTCGAAGGTGAGCGGCGTCTCGGGCCGGTACGGGCCGCCGATCAGGAACAGCGCCACCAGCACCGGTACCAGCGCGGCGAACACGGCGGTGCGGCGGCGCACCCGCCGCCGCAGCCGGTCGTCCAGCGGCGCCCACACCTCGGTGCCGGAGCGCTCCTCGGGCGGCGACCAGACCAGCGCGAGGACCACGGCGGCGGCGGAGAAGCCGATGATGCCCAGGTAGACCAGCAGGGTGGCCAGGTTGCCGACGCCGGTGACGTGGTCGATCGCCCGGTACAGCAGCGGGGAGGCCAGCAGGAAGGAGGTGGACGGCGAGGCGACCGCCAGGGCGACCACCAGCAGGCCGAAGGACGGCTCGCGCCGCCAGGCCCGCAGCTTCAGCCCGGCCACCACCCAGGCGGCACAGCCGATGCTCAAGTAGGCCAGGTTGTAGGGCAGTTCAGACATGCTGTCCCTTGCGGTGCTCCAGCGCGGGGGCGAGCTGCGAGGTGGTGCCGGCCCCCGGGGCGAGCACCAGGACGCGCATCAGTTCGGCGCCGAGCACCTCCGCCTCCTCTTCGGCGGCGTCGTCGTAGTGCGAGCGGCCGAGCACCAGCCGGAGCATCTCCGGGTCGATGGTGGGCAGTTCGACCAGCGTCGGGTCCTCGTCCGGCGACGGCGGCTCGCTCAGGTGCCCGCACAGCAGGTGCGCCAGTTCGTGGCAGACGATGTGCGCGCGGTGCAGCCCGGAGGTCTCCTGCTCGACGTGGATCACGTCCTCGGTGGACAGCCGTTCCACGAAACCGGACGGCTCGCCGACCCGCATCCGGCGCGGCGCGATCCGGATCGGCCGGTCCAGGTGCGCGGAGACCACTCCGCACAGTTCCTCGACGGTGCTCAGCGGCGGCAGACGCAGTTCGCGCGCCACCGCCCGCATCCGGCGGCGGGTCCGCCCGAGTCCGCTCCCCACACCACGCACGTCGACCCCCTCCGGGCGCCGCCAGTGTCCCAGCGGCACCTGCTGACGCTCCGTCACGTCGTCGGTCCGGCCTCGTCCGACTGGCCGGTGGGCAGGCCGACGGCCCGCCGCAACTGCTCCACAATAGTGAGTGCGGCGTCCTGCATCTCCGGCGGCAGGCCGGCCGCGCGCATGGCGATCCGCTCCACCCGGGCGTCGCGCAGCGCCTCGATCTTGCGCAGGTCGCGCTCGACCGCGCTGGCGGTCTCCGAGTCGGAGAAGTAGTCCAGCGGGACGCCGAAGAACTTGGCGATCCGGACGGCGTTCTCCAGGCTCGGCTTCTGGGTGCCCTTGCGCAGGTTGCCGATGTACGTGCCGCTCAGCCCGGTGCCTTCGGCGATCTCGGAGTCCCGCCAGGGCCGGCCGAGGTCCTTGGGGTAGATCACCGCTATCAGACGCCGGAAACGGCTGGCGAAGTCCAGTGCTTCGGCGCGGGAGGAGTCCGTGGGCATGTGCCGGATCATAGAGGGTTCGTACCCCCGGGCGTATCCCCCCGATAACCCTGTTCTGAACGATCGTTGGGGAATTGGTGCGGAAAGCGTGCGGGCAGGTCGCCGCGGGCGCCCCTTCGTCACTCTTGAATCCACGATAGTTGACACAGCGTGGGCGGGATCGGCAGGATCGGCATCCTGATGCTCGGGCGCCGTTGCCCCACGGGGGTGGGCAGCGGCGCTCGTTCGGCGGGTTGCCGTGCGCCGTCGCGCGCACGCCCCGCGAACCGGAGCTTCCAGGCCCGCCGTCTCGGCGTCATCTTCCGTTAGCGGCAAGGCAGTTCCGCGCCGATACGCTCCCCGCGTCCTCGCCCGGCGCCCGTCCGTCAGCACCACTCGGGCGCGCCCCGCCCGAAAGGCCGCGCTGCCGATGGCTCCCCGACTCTCCGTCGTCGTCCCCGTGTACAACGTCGAGCGGTACCTTGTCGACTGCCTGGACTCGATCGCCGACCAGAGCTTCGCAGATTTCGAATGCGTCCTGGTGGACGACGGCTCCACCGACACCAGCGCCGACCTCGCCGAGCAGTACACCGCCCGCGACCCGCGCTTCCGGCTGGTCCGCCAGCCCAACCGGGGCCTCGGCGCGGCCCGCAACACCGGCGTGCGCCACCTCACCGCCGGCACCGAGTACCTGGCCTTCGTCGACAGCGACGACACCCTGCCCACCCACGCCTACCGGCTGATGATCGGCACCCTGGACGAGACCGGCTCCGACTTCGCCACCGGCAACGCCCTGCGGCTGCGCAGCACCGGACTCGAACCCTCGCACGCGCACCGCCGCCCGTTCGCCGAGACCCGGCTGCGCACCCACGTCCGCGAACTGCCCGCCCTGGTCACCGACCGCACCGCCTGGAACAAGGTCTACCGCCGCACCTTCTACGCCGCGGCCGGCCTCGAGTACCCCGAGGGCATGCTGTACGAGGACGCCCCCGTCAGCGTCCCGCACCACTTCCTGGCGACCAGCGTCGACGTGCTGTCCGAGCCGGTCTACCACTGGCGGATCCGCGAGGACGGCGACCGCTCCATCACCCAGCGCCGCACCGACCCGCGCGGCCTGGCCGACCGGGTGCGCTCCATCGAACTCGTCCGCGGCTGGCTGCTGGACCGCCCCGAACCCGCCTTCCGCGAGGACCTGCGGGCCTACGACCACAACACCCTGGTCGAGGAGATCCCGATGTTCTTCTGGACCGTCCCCGACGGCGACCGCGACTACCGGCACGCCTACCACCGGCACATCACCCGGCTGCTCAGCGCCATCGGCCCCGAACACCTCGCCGCGCTCCCACCCGTGCTGCGCCTCAAGTACCGCCTCACCGTGGCGGGCCGGCTGCACACCCTGTCCGGCGTCCAGCGCGCGCACCGCCGGGTGCGCAACACCCGCAAGGCGCTCCGCCGCTGATCAGCGGGCCCGCCGCCGCAGCAGCGCGGCCGGTGATCAGCGGGCCCGCCGCCGCAGCAGCGCCACCCGGGCCTTCAGCAGCCCCGGGACGAACAGGTAGACCACGGCGGGAACCACCAGGGCGGTGATCGCCAGCACCCGCAGCGGCACCGCCAGGTCGTTCAGCGACGGGCCGAGCAGCAGCTGGACGACCGTGATCGACGGGAAGACGGCCATCCAGGTGATCAGCGCGCGGACGTGCACCGACGGGGCGGGGTGGGTGGTGGCGGTGGCGGTGGCGGCGGTGGCGGCGGTGGCGGCGGTGTCGGCCATGGGGGTCTCCTCGGGGTGTGGGCGCGAACTGAGACGGTAGCCAACCAACTGGTTGGAGGTCAACCATCCAGTTGGTTGGCAAGGCGCACCCTGCCGCCCTACGCTGAGCGCATGACTCAGGACCCGATGTCCACCAAGCAACGGCTGCTCGTCGCCGCCAGGGAAGAGTTCGCCGCGCACGGCATCGCGGGCGGCCGCGTGGACCGCATCGCGGAACTGGCCGGCGTCAACAAGGAGCGCATCTACGGCTGCTTCGGCAGCAAGCAGAAGCTCTTCGACGAGGTCGTCGCCGCCGCCCTCGACGAACTCACCGAAGCCGTCCCCCTCCAGGCCGGCGACGACCCCGCCGAATACGTCGGCCGGGTCTACGACTTCCACCGGGCCAACCCCGTCCTGGTCCGGCTCTTCCTCTGGGAAGGCCTGCACTACCGCGACGCCGCCCTCCCCAACGAGGCCCAGCGCGCCACCCACTACGAACAGAAGGTCGCCGCCCTCGCCGCCACCTTCGGCGCCGAAGCCTCCCCCCAGGTCGCCGCCTGCCTACTGAGCCTGATCGGCCTCGCCGCCTGGCCCACCGCCGTCCCCCAGATGACCCGCCTCATCCTCGGCACCACCCACCCCGACCTGCGCCCCCACGTCGTCGAGTTCGCCCGCCAGGCCCTGTCCGGCTCCCTCCCGATCCCCGCCGACGCCTGAGGCACGAAAAAGCCCCCGAGCGCGATGCGCTCGGGGGCTTTTCTGGCGGTGGCCAGGGCCGGGGTCGAACCGGCGACCTTCCGCTTTTCAGGCCGAGCCGGAGCGCCGGGATGCCCCAGTTTGGGCGCTTCTGCCGTCCGTGGATGGCTGCCCTCGGACGCCGTTATCCGCGCCGGCTGGTGTCAACCGGCGTCGCTTCGCATGTGCTGGGTGTGCTCAGTAGGGGAGCAGGCCGGTCGTGATCAGCTCGAAGTCGAACGGCTCCGGGATGTGAATGGTCTCGCCGAACACGATGTCCTCGCGGCGGTGGTACTTCGTGCCGTCGGGCCGGCTGAAGAGCGTGACCGCCTTCTCCCTTGCGTCGATCACGAGGTAGAGAGGGATTCTCATGAGCGGGTAGTCCCGTACCTTCCCCACCCAGTCATTCTCAGGGTTGGACGGTGAGACCAGTTCGACGGCAATCGCAGCAACCTCGGCAGGAACCTGGTTGTCCCTGGTCGTGAGTGCATCGTCCGGCAGGTACGTCAGGTCGGGATTGCGGCTCTTGCCGACATCGGGCGAGACGAGGTCCGTGTTCTCGCTGGGCAGTAGTCCTGCCGGGGCGTGCGCGTCGAACTGACGGCGCACCACCAGGAGATTCCGTTGGTGAATACCCGAGGGGCTGACCATCATGACGATGGTGTCGCCGGAGAGCTCGACCTTGAACCCGTCTGGCAGGCTCCTGCGGGCCTCTTCAAGGAGCGCGAAGTGCTCGGGGTTCATGCGCGGGGCCCTTCCGGGTGAGTCAGTCGATGCTCCAGCCTAGATGCAATACCGGTGATTTAGGTTGATTTTTGGCGAGTCGGGGTGGTCTTGGTCGGTCCGACCAGGACGACGCCGGGCCGGCCCGGTCGTGGCGGGTCG
>NZ_JBICXW010000015.1:0-106133 GCF_043200475.1 Kitasatospora sp. NPDC048407
CCTCGGCGCCACCTACCCCGCCACCCCCTGACCCCCCCACACCCCCGCTGCGCCCCACCGCGGTCCCCGGGTGGGGCGCGCCGGCGGCCGCCCCCCCCCCCCCCCCCGGGGGGGGCCCCCCCACCAGTCCCGCCGCCGGAGGTGCCCCATGACCAACGCACGGGAACTGTACGAGCGCACCGTCGCCGAACTCGCCCCGGCCGCCGCCCACAACCGCCTCGTCGAACTGGTGGAGGCCGGCACCGCACCCGTCGAGGCACTGCGCCGGATCGCCGGCGAGGAGTACCGGATCATCCACAGCGACCGCCGCTCCTTCGCCCTGATCGCCGCCCGCCACGCCGACAGTTCCCCCACCTCCGCCGCGTTCTTCCTCGGGCTCGCGGAGGGCGAAGGCCAGGCACTCGACCTGCTCACCCCCTTCGCCACCGCCGTCGGCCTCCCGCCCGCCGACCTGGCCGCCTACCGCCCCCGCCCGGCCGCGCAGACCTACCCGCACTACCTCGCCTGGCTCTCCCAGAACGGCCGCCTCGGCGAGACCGTCCTCGCCCTCCTCGCCAACTTCGGCTTCTGGGGCGGCTACTGCGCCCGCCTCGCCAAGGCCCTCCCCGTCCACTACGGCCTCTCCACCGAAGCCACCGCCTTCTTCCGCTACTTCGCCACCCTCCCCCCGGACTTCGAACCCACCGCCCTCAGCCTCCTCCAACTCGCCCTCGACGAAGGAGAATCCGCCGAGGGCGCCCGGCACGCCGCCGTCATGATGCAGGCGTACGAGGCGTCCTTCTGGGCGGCACTGCTCTAGCGCTTCAGCCGGTACACCACCGTCCGCCGGTGCTCCCCCGGCGGCAGCGTCACATCCTCGAAGTCCGCCGCCGGGTCGTACGTCATGCCCAGGCGTTCCGCCACCGCCCGCGACGGAGCGTTCCCGGCCGCGATCAGCGCCAGGATCTCCGGCAGCGCCAACTCCTCGAATCCGTACCGGAGTACAGCCCGCGCCGCCTCCGTCGCGTAACCGTGGCCCCACGCGTCCCGGTGCAGCCGCCAGCCCGCCTCGACGCCCTCGACCGGCGCCTCCTCGTCCACCGGATCGAGCCCGGCGAACCCCAGGAACCGCCCCCCGTCCCGGAGTTCGACGGCCCACCAGCCCCAGCCGCGTTCGGCGAGCTCCGCCCGGAACGCCTCCAACGCCCCCGCAGACTGCTCCCGGGTCATCACCGCACCGAAATACCGTCGTACCTCGGGGTGGGCGTTCAACTCCGCCCACCGGTCCAGGTCGCTGTCCTGCCACTGGCGCAACAGCAGCCGGGGCGTGGTCAGTTCGACGAATGCCGCCATCTCAGACCCCCGCCCCGGCCAGAACCTCGCCCGCCAGCTTCTCCGCCGCGTCCAGCACCGCACCGAGCGCCGCCGGGTCGGCCCCGCCAGGGGCGAACAACGCCTGCGCCCGCCGCTCGAAGTCCGGTGGCGCGGAAGGGAGTTGCCCGGCCGAGGCGATCGCCCCCTTCTCGTTCACCAGCCACCGCCCGTCCCGCGCGTGCAGCGCGTGCACCAGCAGACCGACCGCCCGGAACAGGCACCCCTGCACATAACCGGCATCGCCGCGCCGCGCCCCCTTGCGCGCATTGGCCAGCGCGAACGGCACCTCCCACCCGGCGTCCGCCTCCAACCGCCGCGCCAACTCGGCCGGGAATTCCCGCACTTCACCCTGAAGCGCGGCCAACGACCCGTCCCGGTCCGCCAGCACCCGTCCCATCGCCAACTCGCCGACGTACGCGTACGACGGCACCCCGTACGGATGCCCGGCCTGCTGGCCCTGAACGTAACGCCCGCCCCGCGCCTCGGCGGCGTACTCGCGGACCCGGGCAACGTCCCGGTAGATCCAGTCGACCCGCACCGGGCCCAGATCCAGCCACGCCCCGCCGTCCACCCAGGGACCCCAACCGCCGGGCTCGGTCACCTCGACGGGCCCGCCGCAGAGTTCGGCCGCCAGCCGGCGCAGCGCGTCGGTGTCCAACTCACCGGCCCGGTAGTACAACCCCAAGTCGTAGTCGGAACCCGCACCATGCGCCCCACGCGCCCGGCTACCGCCCAGGCAGACGCCGACAATTCCCTCGACCGCCACCAGCCGCGAGGCGATCCGCCCGAGCTCGGCCTCGCTCAACTCGCCATGCCCACTGTTCTCATTCATCGCCCGCCACGATGCCGCACCGCCCCCTCCCCCGCCAGACGTTTTCGCCCGGACGGCCGCCCGGAAGGCGCGGTGCGGCACGAGCCGAACCCAACCGACCGTGAGAACCCGAAAGTTACCGCGCGTCGGCGCTCAAGTCGGCCTCCGCGCCGACGAGTTCCTTGCCCATGCAGATGCTGAGCTCGTGGTCCTTGTAGTAGCCGAACTTGCGGATCTCGACGTACCCCTCGGAGCTGTACAGCCCGACCGCCTCGGGCTGCAGGGTGCCGGTCTCCAGCACCAGCCGCGTCCGGCCGGCGGCGATCGCGGCCTGTTCGAGGTGGCGCAGCAGGGTGCGGGAGTAGCCCTTGCCGCGGGCGGCGGGGACGACGTACATCCGCTTGAGTTCGGCGTCGCCGTCGCGCAGGCCGTCCGCGTCGCGCTCCTTGACCCGCCATCCGCCGCAGGCCACCGGCTCGCCGTCCACGTAACCGATCACGAACAGCCCGGCGGGCGGGTCGAAGTGGTCGGTGTGCATGGCGGTCTGGTCGCCGTCGCCGTAGCGCAGGACGTACTCCTGCTGGACGTCGGCGGCGAGCTTCTGGGCGTCGGGGTGTCCGAAGCCGGTGGTGCGGATCTCCATGTCGGTCAAGGGTACGGGCCGCTTCCTGGCGGCCTTTCGGCGGGCGGCCGGCCCCGCGCATCCGGACGGCCGTTCGGGGTGCGCCCGCAAACCGCCGTTCAGGCGATTTCCGGGCGGGCGCCTCGGGGTCAACCCGTTTGCCGCACACCATCATCTATTACTTTTTGTCACCATTAAGGCACTTTCTGTCAACTTGTCCCCGCCCCCGTGAGGAGCATCCCGTGATTCTCTCGATCTCAGGCATCGTGCTGTTCGGCGTCATCGCCTTCCTGTTCTTCCGCCGGGACGGGCTGAAGATCTCGCACGCCCTGGTGTGCGCACTGTTCGGTTTCTACGTCGCGGGTTCCTCGATCGCCCCGAGCATCCAGGCGGGCGGCGCGAGCCTGGCCAGCCTGATCGGCGGCCTGAAGTTCTGACCGGCCCCACCTCCTTGCGGCCCGGGCGCGGAGGTCCCACCGCCCCGGGCCTTTCGCCGACCCGGGCCGTCCCCGCCGGCGACCGACCGACCGTCGAAACACCACCCGCCTCGGGAGCCAGCATGTCCCTCATCCGCCACTTCCATCGGGGCCGCGACCTCGCCCGCACGGCCGGCGACCACGCCGCCGACGTGTTCACGCCGCTGACGCTGATCGGCCGCGGCCTGCTCCGCCACGCCGACTGGGCCAAGACCCGCTGGGCGGCCACCCCGAAGGAGCGGCGCGGCCCGACGCTGCTGGTCGGCGCGGCTGTCACGCTCGGCATCTTCCTGCTGCCGCACGGCCCGCTGATCGCACTGATCGCCCTGGTCGCCTCGGCCGCCTGGGTCGGCCGCAACCCCAAGTCCGCCGCCGAGCCGCAGCCGGACCACGCCGACGTCAAGCTGACCGCGCTGTACGCGGCGCTCACCCCGTACCTCGGCGGGTTCGACGAGCCGTTCGCGCTGTACCGGCTGGACGGCGAGTGGCGGGCCGCGTTCTCCGGCTGGGAGTTCGACCCGGACGGGCGGCTCACCGCACTGGAGATCTCCTACCCGGCGTACTTCACCGACACCGAGCCCGCCGCCCGGGCCCGGATCGAGCAGGTGGTGCAGGGCAAGGCGGGCCGCTCCCGGGAGTACCGCTTCGACTGGGACGAGGAGATCAACCGGCTGCGGGTGACCGCACTGGCGCCGCTGCCGGCCGAAATCGTGGCGCAGCGTTTCGTCACCGCGCCGGGCGAGATCGTGCTCGGCTTCACCGACGGCACGGGCAGCCACCGCACCATCCCGGTCGAGCAGGGCGGGGTGACCGAGCAGCAGCCGCCGGTGGTGTGGCGGGTCGGCCCGCGCTCGGCCGAGCCGCACCTGCTGGCGCTGGGCGCCGCCGGTTACGGCACCTCGACGCTGCTGCGTTCGATCGCGCTGCAGGCGCTGCCGTACGGCGACCTGGTGGTGGTGGACGGCGCGAGCACCGGCGAGCACGCCTGCCTGGTGAACCGCCCGGGCGTGTACACCGTGGAGACCAGCCTGCACGGGGCGCTGGCCGCGCTGGAGTGGGTGGCGAAGGAGACCGAGCGCCGGCTGATCACGCTGAACGCGGCCCGCCACCACGGGGTGCCGGCGCCGGCGGACGTCACCCGGCCGCTGTGGATCCTGCTGGACCACCTCACCGAGCTGTCCGAACTCGCCCACGCCGAGGGCCGCACCGACCCGCAGGAGCTGCTGGAGGTGCCGCTGCGGCACGGCCGGGCGGCGCGCGTCACGGTGGTGTTCGTGGACGACCTGGACGCCCGGCACCGGATCGCCGCCACGGTGCACACCTGCACCCGGGCCCGGATGGTGCTCGGCCCGGTCACCTCCGAGTCCGGCTCGGCCGGGCTCGGCGTCCCGCTGGACATCGCGCCCGCCGCGCACACCCCGCCCGGCCGCGGCTACGCCCGGCTCGGCACCGCCGCCCCGGTCCGGGTCCAGGTCCCGGTCACGGTGGACCCGCTGGACGAGGAGGCCCCGCCGGCCCTGCGCGAGGCGGTGATCGCGCTGCTGCCGCACCGCGACAGCCCGATCGAGGCGCCCGCCCCGACCGCGGCCGAGCCCGCCGACTCCGACCCGGAGGACGCCGTTGAGGTCGCCGCGGAGGTTGCCGCGGTGCAGCTGACCAAGGACGCCGCCCCGACGCAGTCGCGTCCGGCCTGACGGACCCGCGCGGTTGCCCCCGATTCACGCCGACCAGAAGTGCACAAAATGTGACACGCCGGGTGATATCACCGCGCAGATGTGACAAATCGGGCGACCATGGGTACAAACAGGGGCGGCACGACAGGCGACGTATGTCCCGGACGGGAATCTTCGTCGGAGGTCGAGCGTTGGACCCATCGACGAAGACAGCGACCACTAGTCCTGTGGGCAAGAAGCCCGGGAGGCACGATTCATGAGCGAGCGAGCTCTCCGCGGCACGCGACTCGGGGCGACCAGCTACGAGACCGACCGCGGTATTGATCTGGCACCGCGCCAGACCGTTGAGTACGCATGTCAGAACGGACACCGATTCGAGGTGCCGTTCTCGGTCGAGGCGGAGATCCCCGTGGTGTGGGAATGCCGCTTCTGTGGCCAGGAGGCCGCACTCCTCGACGGTGAGGAGCCCGAGGAGAAGAAGACCAAGCCCACGCGCACCCACTGGGACATGCTGATGGAGCGCCGGACCCGCGAGGAGCTGGAGGAGGTTCTGGCCGAGCGCCTGGCCGTACTCCGTTCCGGTGGGATGAACCTGGCGGTCCACCCGCGGGATTCCCGCAAGTCCGCCTGACGGACCGTAACACCGCACCACTGCCGAAGGGCCCCGGAACTTCCGGGGCCCTTCGGCGTTCCCGGCTCCGGAGCGAGGAAGCGAGGAACAGAAAACTCCCCGCTCCGGAGCGATCCGGAGCGGGGAGAGTGACCGGAGCGGGGAGAGTGAGAGGCGGGGAGAGTGACCGGGGTCAGGGGGCGATCGGCGGCCGGTACTCGGTGTCCGGGCCCTTCGGGCCGGCCGCCGGGTCGACGACCTCGCCCTGGACGACCTTGCCGTCGGGACGGTGGATGCGCAGCTGCTCCTGCAGGCGCATCGCGTCCGCGAACCGGTCCGCGCCGACCGGGGCGGTGGAGCGCAGCACCGTGCCGGTGAGCCGGCGGGCGGCGGCGCGCCACACGGCGCGGGTGGGCGGGAGCAACAGGGTGGCGGCCAGCAGGTCGGACAGGAAGCCCGGCAGGATCAGCAGGACGCCGGCCAGCACCGTCATCGAGGTGCCGGTCTGCGGCTGCGCGGACTGCGGGTCCTTCGACAGTTCGACCGCGGCGCGGAACGCCCGTACCCCGGCGCGCTTGATCACCGTGCCGCCGAGGAACACTCCGGCGAGCAGCAGCACCAGCGTCAGGAACCAGCCCACCCAGCCGGCCACCACGGTGACCAGCCAGATCTCCAGCACCAGCCAGGCGGCGATCATCAGCGGCACGAATCGGGCGATGCGCCCGCGCCGGGTCGGACGGGCCGAGGTTGCTTGCTGGGACACGGTACGGATCCACTCCATCGCGGTGCTCTCAGCGGCGGCCGGCGACTCCGGCCGCGTTCACGGCACCACCCTGGACAACGGCCCGGCACCGCCGGGTGTTCCGCCGCTCCGGCCCTGACCTGCCGCTGACCGGCTGCACAGAGGTCCGAAACGGCCGGGCGCGGCCCAGCACGCGCCAGGACCGCCCCGAGCCGCCGAACGCCCGCTCAGGCCCGCTTGGCCGCCCGGCGCCGCTGCCACCCGGCCGCGGCGGCGAAGCCGCAGGCCAGCAGGCCGCCGAGGGCGAGCACCCACTCCGGCCCGGCGCCGACCTTGTCGGCGACCGTCTGGCCGTCGCGCAGCGGCACCACGGCGCTCAGCACTTCCTGGTCGAGCTCCTTGGTGCGCTGCTCGACCACACCGTCCGGGGTGATCACCGCGCTGACGCCGCTGGTGGCCGCGATCAGCACCGCCCGGCCGTGCTCGACCGCCCGCAGCCGGGACATCGCCAGCTGCTGCTCGGTCTGCCCGGTGTTGTTGTAGGTGGCGTTGTTGGTCTGCACGACCAGCACCCGGCCGCCCTGGTTGACGGTGTCGCGGACGATCTCGTCGTAGGCCACCTCGAAGCAGATCACGTCGCCGATCCGGGCCGGGCCCAGGTGCATGACGCCGCTGCCGGTGCCGGGGTAGAAGTCGCGGGCGACCCGCTGCAGGCGGGTGATCACCTTGGAGAGTTCGGCGCGGAACGGTACGTACTCGCCGAACGGCACCGGGTGCTGCTTGGTGTAGGACTCCCCCGGGCCGGAGTTCGGGTCCCACACGATGCCCTCGTTGCGCACGTGCTGCTGGTCCGGGCCGTCGACCAGGGCGCCGACCAGGGTGGGGACGCCGATGGTCTTCACGGCCTGGTCGATCCGGGCGTAGGCCGCCGGGTCGGTGAACGGGTCGAGGTCGGAGGCGTTCTCCGGCCAGATCACCACGTCGGGCTTGGGCACCCGGCCGGCCGCGACGTCCTCGGCGAGCTGCTCGGTGGTCTTGGCGTGGTTGTTCAGGACGAGCATCGGCCGGCCGAGGAAGTCCATGCCGGGGCGGTCCACGTTGCCCTGGACGATCGCGACCTTCACGGTGTCGGCGGCCGTGGTCGGCACGGGCACCGCGTAGCCGACCAGCACCAGTCCGACGGCCGCCAGGCTGCCCGCGGCGGTGCGCCACGGCAGTACGGCGGTGCCGGCCCGGCGGGCCCGCAGCACGCACAGCGCCGCCCAGGCCAGCAGCGCGCCGCAGGAGGCGACCGCGAAGGTCACCAGCGGGGCGCCGCCGAGCGCGGCGAGCGACGTGAACGGGCTGGCGGTGTTGGCGAACGCCAGCCGGCCCCACGGGAAGCCGCCGAACGGCAGCCGGTCGCGCGCCCACTCCTGGGTCACCCAGAGCATCGCGCCCCAGAGCGGCCAGCCGCGCAGCTTCGAGGTCAGCGCCAGGCCCGCGCCCATCAGCGCGAAGAACACCGACTCGATCGCCGACAGGCCGACCACGCCGTCCCAGCCCACCACCCGCAGCCAGGACAGCAGCACCACGAAGAACGGCAGCCCGAACACGTAGCCCAGCCAGGCGCCGTGCCGGGCCCGCCGGCCCCGGGTCAGCAGCGTCAGCGCCGCCACCCCGAGCATCGACAGCGGCCACACGTCGTACGGCGGGAACGCGAACGCCATCGCCGTCCCGCACACCGCGGCCAGGCCGGTCCGGGCCCACCATCCCCCGCGGCCGCGGCGCGCCGGCGCCCCGTCCTCCGGCTTCTGCCCGGTCACGGGGCGCTCCTGCGAAACGGGCAGTGCCACCTGCGCACCATCTCTCTACTTCGTACGACGTCCCCCGAAAGGTACATCACGCGTAGCGAGGGCCTGTTAGGCCTGGTGGGTGTGCACCGTCCGCCCGCGGACGACGGTGCGCAGGCAGGTGGGGAGGGGCTCGCCAGGGGTGAGGTCGGGGAGGCCGGGGGTGCCGGAGCGCGGGTCGGTGGACCAGCCGGCGATGCGGTTGTCGGGGGCCTGGACGACCAGGTCGGTGGTGGCCCAGACCGCGTAGGAGGCGACCGCGCCGGGGACGAGCACGCCGTCGGTGTCGTGGCCGAGGGCGCGGTGGCCGCCGCGGGTGTGGGCGGTGAACGCGGCGCGCACCGAGATCCGGTGCTCGGGGGTGCGGTGGAACGCGGCGGCCCGGACGGTGCCCCACGGGTCGAGCGGGGTGACGGGCGCGTCGGAGCCGAAGGCCAACGGAATGCCGGCCCGCAGCATCGCCGCGAACGGGTTGAGCTGCGCGGCGCGTTCGGCGCCGAGGCGCTCGGCGTACATGCCGTCGGGGCCGCCCCAGGTGGCGTCGAAGGCGGGCTGGACGGAGGCGGTCAGGCCGAGTTCGGCGAACGCGGCGAGGGTCTCCGGGGTGAGCGCCTCGGCGTGCTCAACGCGGTGCCGCATCGCCTTGACGCGTTCGGCGCCGAGCTTCTCCCCGGCGGCGCGCACGCCCTCGACGACGGCGGTGATCGCGGCGTCGCCGATGGCGTGGAACCCGGCCTGCAGGCCGGCCTCGGTGCAGGCGGCGACGTGCTCGGCGATCTGCTCGGCCGTCAGGTAGGCGACGCCGGTGTGGTCGGTGTCGGCGTAGCTCTCGTGCAGGCAGGCGGTGTGCGAGCCGAGCGCGCCGTCGACGAACAGGTCGCCGCCGGCGCCGACCGCGCCGAGCCGCTTGGCGGTCTCGACACCCGCGGCGCCGAGCTCGCCCCAGTAGCCGAAGACCTCGGGGCCGTCGGTCTCGGCGGCCAGCGCGAGCAGCGCGGCGAGGTCCTCGGCGGAGGAGATGTCGGGGCCGGCGCACTCGTGCAGCGCGCCGATGCCGAGTTCGGCGGCGCGGCGCAGCGTGGCGAGCTGGGCGTCGCGGCGCTGGGCGGCGGTGAGGTGGGCGAGGGCGGCGCGGCGGACGGCGTGGTGGGCGTCCTGGGTGAGCGGGCCGTCGGCGGCGTACCCGGCGCAGTCGGCCAGCGTCGGGACGAGGGCGCGCAGGGCGCTGGTGGCGAGGCCGGAGTGGACGTCGGTGCGGGACAGGTAGAGCGCGGCTCCGCCGGCGGCGGCGTCGAGTTCGGCGAGCGACGGGGCGCGGTGCTCGGGCCAGCGGGTCTCGTCCCAGCCGTGGCCGAGCAGGATGCCGTCGCCGAAACCCTCGGTGAAGGAGGCGATCGCGGCGAGCGCGTCGGCGAGCGAGGCGCAGGCGGTCAGGTCGAGGCCGGTGAGGGCGAGGCCGGTGGAGGTGGCGTGCACGTGGGCGTCGACGAACGCGGGGGTGACCAGGGCGCCGGCGAGGTCGACGATCTCGTCGGCGACGTCGGCGTACGCCTCGGCGGCTCCGTCGCTGCCGACCCAGGCGATGTGTTCGCCCTCGACCAGCATGGCGGTGGCGAAGGGGTCGGCGGGGCTGTAGACGTTGCCGCCGCGCAGCAGGACGGTCCGGTCGGTGCGTTCGGTCATGGCGACCAGTCTCGCACTACGGACGGTCAGAGCTTCGGGGGGCGGGCCTCGTACGGGGTGGAGAGGACGACGGTGGTGCGGGTGGAGACGCCGGCGGCGGAGCGGATCCGGGCGAGCAGGTCCTCCAGGTCGCCGGGGCCGGGGACGCGGACCTTGAGGATGTAGTTCTCGTCGCCGGCGACGCTGTGGCAGGCCTCGATCTCGGGGAGGCCGACCAGCCGGTCGGGGGTGTCGTCGGGCGCGCTCGGGTCGAAGGGCTTGACCGAGATGAACGCGGTGAGCGCCAGATCGACGGCCTCCGGGTCGACGATGGCGGTGTAGCCGCGGATGACACCGCGCTGCTCGAGGCGGCGCACCCGCTGGTGCACGGCCGAGGTGGACAGGCCGGTGGCCTTGCCCAGGTCGGTGTAGCTCATCCGTCCGTCCTGCAGCAGCAGCCGGACGATGCGCTGGTCGAGTTCCTCCACAAGGCGTCAACCTACTCGATCCTTACCGGGCTGTGCAGCGAGCTCGCTGGGGGCGCATTCGGGGGGCACATGCCAACGGAATGTGGCGAGGAACACATGTGGTGCATCACCGTGCGCCGGAGCGCAGGGTTATGACACGCCGTCAGCGGGAAGTGCTGCTGGTGGCCCGGACAACGAGTGACTCCGGCCCGATCCGAGGGGGATCAGATGCCTTCCACCGACCAGCGTTCCGACGTCGAGGACGAACCCGGCGCGCCCGAGCTGTCCCTGGGGACGGACGCGGGTGCGGCCGACAACTGGGAGATCGTCCGGGTGCACTGCCCGGCCTGCGACCGTCCGATCGCCCTGATCGGGGACGAGGAGCGGCTGCCGCAGCACGCGGTGCTGCCCTCCGCGTGGAACCCCTTCCAGTCGGCGATCTGCCGGGGCACCGGCGCGCCGACGGCCGACCTGCCGGAGTCCGAGGAGCAGCCCGAGCAGGCCGGCCCGGAGAACCTGGTGACGCTGCCGACGGCGCTGGACTGGCGCACCCAGCCGTTCTCGCACGCGGGTGCCCACCGCGCGGTGCGGGCGCTGGTGCCCGCGCAGCGCGACCGCCGGGCGGCCTGAACCGCCGGATCCCGTCGAGGGTGCCGCGGGCCGGCGCCCTCCGGGAGAGCCCATCCCGGCCACGTAGGCTGGCCGGATGAGCGATGCCTTCCCCGACCTGTCCGCGCTGGCCGCGGGCCTGCTCGCGCTGCCGCCGTCGCTGGGCCAGGTGCGGCTGGTCGCGGTGGACGGGCACGCCGGTTCCGGCAAGACCACCTTCGCGGGGCGGCTCGCGGCGGCGCTCGGCGGTGCGCCGGTGGTGCACCTGGACGATCTGGCGACCCACCGGGAGCCGTTCGGCTGGGTGGGCCGCCTGCGGGCCCAGGTGCTGGATCCGCTGGGGCGGGGCGAGTCGGCCCGGCACGGCGTGTACGACTGGACGGCGCGGGAGTTCGGCCCGGTGCGCGAGGTCCCGCCGGCCCCGGTGGTGCTGCTGGAGGGGGTGGGCGCGGGCCGGCGGGCGGTGCGTCCGGCGCTGGCGGCGCTGCTGTGGATGGAGCTGGACGCGGCGGCGGCGCGGGCGCGCGGGGAGCTGCGCGACGGTCCGGAACTGGCCGAGTTCTGGGCGGGTTGGGCGCTGGCGGAGCGGGCGCATTTCGCCGCCGATCCGAGCCGCCCGTTCGCTTCGCTGCGGGTCGACGGGATCACCGGGCGGATCGTCGGGGACACCCTGAGTGAACCGGTTGAACCACTCTTGACCTGCGGCGTCGTCAGGATCTAAGTTCTGCTTGTCGCGGAAATCAGTTGAATCCGCAACCATAGACCGGCGTCTCCGACTTGTTCCCCCGTGAGTCGGAGACGCCGTTTTCCTTTGCGCCGGGCGGCGCCCCGCGCCCCAACACCCGATCGTCTCGCGCCATTTGACGCGCGCGGCACCCTTACGGATCAGCTCCGCGCCGGTACCATGCCCACGCAGGCCCGTTTGTAAGCGGCCCGAGGTCTGGCGGGGGGCGTCAGTGACGGTGGAGAGTTCCGGCGGCAAGGGGCCCGCCGCGGCGGGGCCGGATCCGGAGGCCGACCGCTCCTGGTCGCGTGCCATGGACGCCTACACGGCCGGCTCGTACGCCCGCGCCGAGGAGGAGTTCCGGGCGGCGGTGCGGATCGATCCCGGCATGGCGGACGCCTGGTTGGGCCTGCACGCGCTGCGCAGCGACACCGCGGGCGCGCTGCTGGCGATGCACCGGCACCGGGAGCGGTTCGGCGAGCAGCGCGAGCGGCACCGCCGTCCGCTCAGTTCCTGGTACTGGCTGGGCTGGTGGGTGCAGCCGGTGCTGGAGAGCGCGCAGGATCTCGCGCTGGCGTACGCCTCGCACTGGCTGGACGGGCGTCATCTCACCGAGCTGGACCAGGCGTTGACGGCATGTCCGACGCCGGAGCAGGAGCCGGCGGTGCGTTTCCTGCACGCCTGCCGCTGCTACCTGTTGAAGGACTGGGAGCAGCTGATCCGGGACACCGACCGGCTGTTGGACGATCCGGTGCTGGGCATCGAGGCCGGCCTGTTCGCGGGGATGGCCCGGGTCCGGCTCGACATGTGCGCGCAGGCGCAGCGCCCGCTGGCGGCCTCGCTGGCCCGCTGCCGTTCCGAGCAGCCGCAGCGCAAGGAGTTGCGCTACTGGCTGGGCCGGGCGTACGAGGGCGCGGGGCGCACCGCGGCGGCGCTGCCGCTGTACCGGGCGGTGCACCGGACCGATCCGGCGTTCATGGACACCGAGCAGCGGCTGGCGGCGATTTCCGCCGAGGACGGGCTGCTGGACGGCGCGGCGTACGGCGAGTCGTACGGCGAGTCGTACGGCGAGTACCGGGGCGCCGCGGTGGAGGCCGCCGTCGAGTTGGCGGATGGCGCGTTCGATCCGGCGGAGGACGGCGGGCCGGAGCGGGCCCAGCCGCCGGCCGGGGAGCCGCGCGGCGGGCAGCTGGCCGAACGGGCGTCCGGCCCTTCGCCGTTACCCCTGCGGCTGGGCAACTGGCCCGCGGCGGCGGCGATTCCGCCCACCGGGCCGAACCCTGGGCCGGCCGCCCGGCTGGAGCTGGACCAGGCGCTGGCGGAGCTGGAGGCGATGGTCGGCCTCGATCCGGTGAAGCGTCAAGTGCGGGCGCTGTCGGCGCAGTTGCGGATGGCGCGGCTGCGCGCGGACCGGGGCCTGCCGGTGCAGCCGCCGAAACGGCACTTCGTGTTCTCCGGCCCCTCGGGCACCGGCAAGACCACGGTGGCCCGGATCCTCGGCCGGGTCTTCCACGCGCTCGGGCTGCTCTCCGGGGATCACCTGGTGGAGGCCCAACGAGCCGATCTGGTGGGCGAGTTCCTCGGGCAGACGGCGGTGAAGGCGAACGAGCTGATCGACTCGGCGCTGGACGGCGTGCTGTTCATCGACGAGGCGTACTCGCTGGCCAACTCCGGCTACAGCAAGGGCGACGCGTTCGGCGACGAGGCGCTGCAGGTGCTGCTGAAGCGGGCCGAGGACAACCGGGACCGGCTGGTGGTGATCCTGGCCGGTTACCCCGAGGGCATGAACCGGCTGCTGGCGACCAACCCGGGCCTGAACTCGCGGTTCACCACCCGGGTCGACTTCCCGTCCTACCGCCCGGCCGAACTCGCGGAGATCGGCGCCCAGTTGGCGCGGACGGACGGCGACGAGTGGGACGTGGACGCGGCCGAGGAGCTCGCCTCGATCTGCGGCCACGTGGTCACCGAGGGCTGGATCGACCAGCTCGGCAACGGCCGGTTCATCCGCACCCTGTACGAAAAGTCCTGCGCCTACCGGGACTTGCGGCTCTCCGGCCAGCGCGGCGTCCCCTCCCGGGAGGATCTGGCGACGCTGCGGCTGCCGGATCTCCTCCAGGCGTACGGCGAGCTGATCGACGGGCGGCAGTGACGTCCCCGGGTCCGCACTGCTGAGTCAGGCCTCTTCGGCGATCTGCCGGGTGGCCTCGCGCTGGAGGTCGCCGGCGCGGCGCAGGAAGTCGAGGATCGTGGCGAGTTCGGCGTCCGGGTACTGCTGGTAGAGCTCGGCGAGGCCGGCGGCGAAGGGCGCGAACAGCGGGGCGAAGCGGGCTTCGAGGTCGGGGGCGGCCGCCAGGAAGATGCGGCGCCGATCCTTGGAGTCGCGCTCCCGCTGGATGAAGCCCTTGCGTTCGAGCCGCTCGATCAGCCCGGAGACCGTGGCGGGGGCGAGTCCGGTGCGCGCGGCCAGGTCCCCGGCGCTCAGCGGGGCCTCGCGCTGGATCAGGTCCAGTGTCTTCTCCTCGACCGGGCTCAGGCCCATCCGTTCACTGACGGCCGCGTGGTACATCACTGCGGCATTGCTGAACTCCCTTCCCGCGTCGGCGAGTTCGGAGACGAGCTGGTCCCTTGACGGCTGCATGCACCCTCCATACATTTAGTTCGGCCGAACGAAATATTACCGGACGGGGGGCTCCCTTCGCCATGGAACGCAACGCCGAGAACGAGCTCCGCGCACTTTTCGCCGAGTATTGCCACACCTGGACGGCCGCCGACTCCGAGGGCTTCGGCCGCCTCTTCACCGAGGACGCCGACTACGTGTCGTACGACGGGAGTTGGGCGGCCGGCCGGCCGCGGCTGACGGACAACCACGACAAGCTGTTCCGCGGCGTGATCGCCGGTTCGGCGCTGGTCGGCGGGATCGAGTCGCTGCGCTTCGTCACCGACTCGGTGGCCGTGCTGGTCGGCAACGGCTCAGTGCTGATGCCCTGGCGCCGCCGGCTCCCCCGCCGCCGGCTGTCCCGGCAGATCATCGTCTGCGTCCGCACCGCCGAGGGCTGGCGGATCGCGGCGATCCAGAACGGCCGCCAGCGCCCGATCACCATCCCCGAGCCGGAGTCGGTGCCCGCCCGGATGTCCCGCGCGACCACCCGCACCGCCCGCCGGCTCGGCATCGGCCGGGCCCGCCAGGTCACCCTCCCCTGACCTGGCGGGCGCGCCTCATATCGAAGTGCCGGTCAGGAAGGCGGTGAGGATGCGGCGCAGCCGGGGTTCGACCTCGACGATCGCGTGGCCGAGCCGGGTGTCGCCCGCGTAGAGGGCCTGGAGTCGCGGGCCGGGGGTGGCCATCTGCCACAGGGCGCCGGCCATGCCGGTGGCGGTGGCGGCCAGGTCGAGCACCTGCTGCTCCGTCAGGCCCAGGAGGCGGTTCAACTCGGCGCCTATCAGGGCGACTTCGTCCAGCGTGACGAGCTTGAAGGTGCGCACCGCCTCCAGCGAGACGTTGCGCTCCAGGTTGAGCGGGGCCTGCGCGAGCAGGTCGCAGAACATCGGGCGGGCCGACAGCGTGGCGGCGAGCAGCTCGGCGACCTCGGCGGGCGTGGCCCGCTCCCGGGCCGCGAGGTCGGCGCGCAGCGCGCCGGACCACTCCCGCCAGCCCTGGGCGGTGAGTTCGAGGAAGATCTGCTCCCTGGTCTCGAAGTACCGCAGCAGCGCCGATTTGTGCATGCCCACCTCGGCGGCGATGTCGGTGAGCGTGACGTCGCGGATGCCGCGCCCCTCGCCGAGCGCCCGGGCCGCGTCCAGGATCGCTCCTTCGCGCGCCTGCTTGGCCTCGGCACTGCGGGCACGCTGGAAGGCTGGCTGAGTCATGGGGCCATTCTAGGAGCCGCTAACGCAACGGCGTTGCGATAATAAGAGAACAGTGTTGTACTAAACCCATGAGCGAAGAAGCGCGCACCACCCAGCAGCAGGTCTGGTTCATCACCGGTTCGTCCCGCGGCTTCGGCCGTGCCCTGGTCACCGCCGTCCTCGACGCGGGCGACCTGGTCGTCGCCACCGCCCGCCGCCCCGAGCCGCTCGCCGCGGAACTGGCCGAGTACGGCGACCGCGTCCTCACCGTCCCGCTGGACGTCACCGACCCCACCGCGGCGCAGGCGGCGATCGACGCCGCGCTCGCCCGCTTCGGCCGCATCGACGTGCTGGTGAACAACGCCGGCTACGCGAACGTCTCGCCGGTGGAGACCTCGGACGACGCCGACTTCCGCGCCCAGTTCGAGACCAACTTCTGGGGCGTCTACCACGTGACGAAGGCGGCGCTGCCCGCCCTGCGCCGTCAGGGGTCGGGCACCGTCGTGCAGTTCTCCTCGGTCGGCGGGCGGGTCGGCGGCTCCCCCGGCATCGCCTCCTACCAGGCCGCCAAGTTCGCGGTGGACGGCTTCACCCGCGCCCTGGCCACCGAGACCGCGCCGTTCGGCATCCGCTACCTGGTGGTCGAGCCGAGCGGTTTCGCCACCGACTGGGCGGGCGCCTCGATGACCGCCCACCCCGTCCCCGAGGCCTACGACCAGACGGTCGGCGCGATGAACCGCCGGATGCGCCAGGGCGAGGCCGGGGCCGCCGGAGACCCGGAGCGCGCCGCCGAGATCATCGTCCGCACGGTCCGCGGCGGCGAGCTCCCCAGCCACCTGCTGCTCGGCGTCAACGCGGTGACCATGGCCCTCGAGTACTCCCGCCGCCAGCTCGCCGAGGCCACCGCCTGGGAGCAGGTCAGCCGCTCCGCCGACTTCGCCGAGCCGTACCCGGTGGAGCTGCCGGCGGCGCGGTGAGCCCGGTCAGCAGTGGCAGTTGACGGCCAGCACCACGGCATCCGGGTCGATGGCGTCCAGGTAGGCGTCGACGTACTGCTGGTAGCCCTCGGGATTGTCGCGGGGCCAGTCGAGGTAGTCGGTCCAGGTACCGTCCAGCCGCAGCAGCGCGAAGCCGGCGACGGCGGAGGCGCGGGCCTCGGCGACGGTCTCGGCCCGGCCTCCGGCGAATCGGACCGGCCACTTCATCGGATCGTCGCCGCGGCCGGGCAGCCACGCGTCGTAGTCCTCCCCGGCGCGCCGGCCGAGGGCGTCGCGCAGCGCGTCGAGGTCCAGCAGGCCGCGCGGGCCGCCGTCGCAGCGCCAGGGCAGCCCGAGCAGCGGGTCACGGTCGGGGTGTCCCTCGAACCAGCTGTTCCACAGCCGCGGGTCGCCGGCCGCCTCCGGCCGGTGCAGGAAGTACCGGCCCTCGAGCCGGCCCTGGAGCTTGCGGTCCCACTGGCCGTTCGGGTTCCACTCCCGCTGCCAGAACCCCCGGCCGTTCCCGTCCAGGTACAGCGCCTTGTCGTGCGGCAGTTCGTACCCGTGGGCCGAGTTGTACGCGTCGGCGACCTGCGCCCAGGTCAGTTCGACGCCCTGCGGCAGCGCCCCGCCCGCCCGCAGCTCCTCGACCCAGGGGACGCCGTTGGGGTCCTCCGCGTCGTACCTGCCGTCCTGGGCGTTGTACGGCTCCATCACCTCGGCGAGCGCGGCCTCGTACTGCTCGGGCGGCATCGGCGGCAGGACGACGAGCACGTCGAAGCTGGACATCGGGGTTCCTCCGGTCGCGGACCGGCCGGTCCGTGGGCAATCGGCCGACGCAGTATGTCAGCGGCCGATCGGGCCCCGCACCCCGTTTAGGACAGGCCCCCGGACACGCCTCGGCCCCGCCGCAGCTGACTGCGACGGGGCCGGGGCGGGTGGTCAGCGCTGGGTGGCCGACGGGGGGCGGTGGTCGGGGTCGTGGACCTCGCCCACCAGTTCCTCCAGGACGTCCTCCAGGGCGACCAGGCCGAGCTGGTTGCCGTCCGCGTCGACCACGGCGGCCAGGTGGGCGGCGGCGCGGCGCATCGCGGCGAGCGCGTCGTCCAGCGGCAGGCCGGGGCGCAGCACGGTGATCGGCCGCCACAGCCGGTCGGGGACGGGCGCGGTCAGGTCGTCGACCTCCAGCGAGTCCTTGACGTGCAGGTAGCCGAGCACGGCGTCCTGTTCGTCGGTGACCGGGAAGCGCGAGAAGCCGGTGCGGACGGCCAGTTCCTGGATCTGCTCGGCGGTGACGTCCCGGCCGACGGTGACCAGCTGGTCGGCGGGCAGCAGCACCTCGGTGACGGGGCGGCTGCCCATCTCCAGGGCGTCCTCCAGGCGTTCGCGGCGGGTGTCGTCCAGCAGGCCGGCCTCGCCGGAGTCGGCCAGCAGGTGCAGCAGCTGTTCGCTGGTGAACACCGAGTTGACCTCGTCCTTGGGCTCGACCCGGAACAGCCGCAGCACGCCGTTGGCGAAGGCGTTCAGGAAGCTGATCGCCGGGGCCAGCCAGCGGGCGAGGCGGTCCAGCGGCGGGCCGAGCCACAGCACGGCCTTCTCCGGTCCGGCCAGCGCCAGGTTCTTCGGCACCATCTCGCCGATCACCATGTGCAGGAACACCACCAGGCTGAGCGCGATGGCGTAGCTGAGCAGGTGGATCGCCGAGTCGGGCACGCCGGCCGCGTGGAAGGCGGGCTCCAGCAGGTGCGCGATGGTCGGCTCGGCGAGCGCGCCGAGCAGCAGCGAGCAGACGGTGATGCCGAGCTGGGCGGCGGCCAGCATCGCGGAGACGTTGGACAGCGCGTGCAGCACGGTGCGGGCGCGCTTGTCGCCGGCCTCGGCGAGCGGTTCGATCTGGCTGCGGCGCACCGAGATGACGGCGAACTCGGCGCCGACGAAGAACGCGTTGCCGAGCAGCAGGAACAGCGAGAAGGCGAGTTGCAGGGCGCTCATCGGTGACCGTCCTGGTCGTCGTTCTCGTTCTCGGAGTGGGTGCGGCGCACCTCGACCCGGCTGGTGCGGTGCCGGTCGACGGCGGTCACGGTCAGCTTCCAGTCCGGCAGTTCGGCGCTCTCGCCGACGGCGGGGAGCTTGCCGAGCAGGTCGGAGAGCAGTCCGCCGAGGGTCTCGTACGGTCCGTCGGGGGCGTGCAGGCCGATCTTGGCGAGCTGGTCGAGCCGGGCCCGGCCGTCGGCGTCCCAGACCGGCAGTCCGTCCTGCGGCTCGAGCGGGCGCAGGTCGGGCGTGTCCTCGGGGTCGTGCTCGTCCTGGACCTCGCCGACCACCTCTTCGACGATGTCCTCGATGGTGGCGACGCCGGCGGTGCCGCCGTACTCGTCGACCACCACGGCCATCGGTTCGCGGCCGCGCAGCAGGTCGAGCAGCCGCTCGACGGGCAGCGTCTCGGGGACCAGCAGCGGCGGAGAGGCCAGGTGCCGGACCTTGGTGTGGTCGCGGCGCGCGGCGGGGACGGCGAGGGCGTCCTTGAGCGTGACGGTGCCGGTGACGTTGTCCAGGCTGTCGCTGTACACCGGGAAGCGGCTCAGCCCGGTGGCCCGGGTGAGGTTGAGCACGTCGCCGGCGGTGGCGTCCTCCTGGAGCGCGGAGACGTCGATCCGCGGGGTCATCACGGATTCGGCGGTCAGCTCGCGCAGGCCGAGGGTGCGCACGAACAGGACGGTCGACTCCTCGTCCATCGCGCCGGCCTGGTAGGAGTGCCGGGCGAGCGCGACGAGTTCGTCGGCGGTGCGGGCGTGACCGAGTTCCTCCTGCGGTTCGACGCCGAAGGCCCGGACGATCCGGTCGGCGGAGCCGTTCAGGAACGCGATCAGCGGGCGGCAGGCGGCGGAGAACACGCGCTGCGGTCCGACCACGGCGTAGGCGACCTGCATCGGGTGGGAGATCGCCCAGTTCTTCGGGACGAGTTCGCCGATCACCATCTGCAGCACGGTGGCGAGCACCAGGCCGACGATCAGCGCGGTGCCGCGGGCCGCCGCGTCGGGCAGGCCGACGGCGGTGAACACCGGCGAGAGCAGGGTGGACAGCGCCGGCTCGGCGAGCATGCCGACCACCAGTGAGGTGATGGTGATGCCGAGCTGGGCGCCGGAGAGCTGGAAGGACAGCTGGTGCAGGGCCTTGGAGAGGCTCTTCGCCCGGCTGTCACCGGTGGCCGCGGCGCGTTCCACGGTGCCGCGGTCAGCGGTCACGAACGCGAACTCGGCGGCCACGAACAGGCCGTTGGCGAGGATGAGCAGGAATGCCGCGAGCAGCAGGAGCCAGGCGGTGGTCATCGGGCCGCCCGCCTTTTCTGGCTCGGAGTGTGCGTGGCGGCGCGGGTACTACCGGACGGATCGTCCATCGAGGGGAGGTGTCACTCCTCAGGTCGCGGGTGGGCGCGGAAAGCTGGACACATGGGGGCTTTGCCGCGGTTTTACCAGCGTAGACGATACCGGAACGGTTCTCGGGGCCTGCTCGGCGGACGGCCGGGGCCCGCGTCAGGTCCGCTCGACCGCCTGCCGGGGGGCTCGTCAGGCCTGCTTCGCGCCGTGTTCCTCGACCAGGTCGCGCAGCGTGCGGGCGGCCGTGACGGCCTGGTCGCGGCCGCCGGCGGGCTGGATGCCGACGGCGGCCAGCGCGGTGCCGTCGGCGAGGTCGAGCATCACCCACGGGTCGCCGTGCTTGAGGTTGACCCGGACGATCTCGGCCCAGGACAGGCGGCGGCTGCGGACGAAGTTGACCACGGTCAGCCCGTCGGCGTCGGCGACCACCTTGGGCCGGGCCAGCATCAGTCCGACCCCGGCGAACAGCAGTCCGCTGATCACCATCATCGCCCGGTCCCTGAACAGCCAGTTCTCCGGCAGCGCGACGGCGAGCACGGTGAACAGCACCACCATCACGGCGCACAGCGTGAGCAGCACGGCGCGGTTGCGGCGGGGGGCCCAGGTCACGGGCAGGACGGCGGAGGCGGGGGTGGACACAGACACGGGTGGCTCCCGGAGAAGGGCGGGGCCACCGGAGAGGTGGACCCCGCCCGAGGTCGGATCAGATGCGGCAGGCGTGGATGTTGGTGACCAGGATGGCGCGGGCGCCGATCGCCCACAGGTCGTCCATGATCCGCTGGGCCTCCTTGCGGAGCACCATGGAGCGGACCGCGACCCAGCCCGCGGTGTGCAGCGGCGAGACGGTCGGCGACTCCAGGCCGGGGGTGAGCGCGACGGCCGCGCCGACGTTCTCGGCCTTGATGTCGTAGTCCATCAGCACGTAGCGGCGAGCCACCAGCACGCCCTGCAGGCGGCGCAGGAACTGCTCGACGGCGGGGTCCTCGCCGGCGCCCTTGGGCCGGATCACCACGGCGTCGGAGACCAGGATCGGGTCGCCGAACACCTCGAGGCCGGCGTTGCGCAGGCTGGTGCCGGTCTCCACCACGTCGGCGATCACCTCGGCGACGCCCAGGTGCACGGCGGTCTCCACGGCGCCGTCCAGCTTGGTGACGGTGGCCTTCACGCCGTGCTCGGCGAGGTGCTGCTCGACCAGGCCGGTGTAGGAGGTGGCGATCCGCAGGCCGTCCAGGTCCTGGACGGTGGAGATCTCGGCGCCGACCGGCCTGGCGAACCGGAAGGTCGAGGCGGCGAAGCCGAGCGCGAGCACCTCCTCGGCGACCGAGGCGGAGTCCAGCAGCAGGTCGCGGCCGGTGATGCCGACGTCGAGCCGGCCGGAGCCGACGTAGACGGCGATGTCGCGCGGGCGCAGGAAGAAGAACTCGACCTGGTTGTCCGGGTCGACCAGGACGAGTTCCTTGGCGTCCTTGCGCTGCCGGTATCCGGCCTCATGGAGCATCTCCGCCGCGGGACCCGAGAGCGAACCCTTGTTGGGGACGGCGATGCGGAGCATGAGAGGCGAACCCTTCGTCGACTGCGTGCGGTGGTGGGGGATTTACAGGTACTTGTAGACGTCTTCGAGCGTCAGCCCGCGGGCGATCATCATCACCTGGGCGTGGTAGAGGAGCTGGGAGATCTCCTCCGCCGCTTCTTCGGGCGACTGGTATTCCGCGGCCATCCAGACCTCGGCGGCCTCCTCGACGACCTTCTTGCCGATGGCATGAACGCCCTGCTGCACGAGCTGGGCGGTGCGGGAGGTCTCGGGGTCGCCGGTGGCGGCCTTCTGCTGGAGCTCGGTGAAGAGCGCCTCGAATGTCTTGGAAGCCATGATGACCTCACCTTACGGGGTGCGGGCTGACGGGCGGTAAACGGTTCCGCACCGTGGACAGTCCGTTGGACATCGATCCGGACCGTCCACGGTGCGATGACCATTTCAACGCCAGGGCTCGACCACCTCGCGCAGCGCCGCGGCGGTGGCGACGGCGGCGGTGGCCGCCTCGTGTCCCTTGTCCTCGACGGAGTCGGGCAGCCCGGCGCGGTCCAGCGCCTGATCCTCGGTGTCGCAGGTCAGCACGCCGAAGCCGATCGGGACGCCGGTGTCCACCGCGACCTGGGTCAGGCCGAGCGTCGCGCCCTGGCAGACGTAGTCGAAGTGCGCGGTGCCGCCGCGCAGCACCACGCCCAGCGCCACGATCGCGTCGTACCCGCGGCCGGCCAACTGCTTGGCGGCGACCGGCAGTTCGAAGGTGCCGGGGACGTGCACCACGGTCGGCGCCTCGATCCCGACCTCCTTCAGCGCGCGGTGCGCGCCGTCCAGCAGTCCGTTCATCACCTGCTCGTGCCACTGCGCGGCGATGATCGCGACCCGCAGGTCGGCGCAGTTCTTCAGGGACAGGTTGGGTGATCCGTGGCCGGCCATGTCACGATCCTCTTTCGACGGTGCGTCAGAACACTTGTTACTACGGTTACTTGCTGTCGTCCTCGAGCCACGGCAGGTCGTGACCCATCCGGTCGCGCTTGGTACGCAGGTAGCGCAGGTTGTGCGCTCCAGTGGCGGTGGGCAGCGGGCGGCGCGCGGCGACCTTCAGGCCGTGCTCGGTGAGCGCGGTCTGCTTGGCCGGGTTGTTGGAGAGCAGGGTGAGCGAGCGCACGCCGAGGTCGGCGAGCATCTGCGCGGCGATCGAGTAGTCGCGGGCGTCGACGGGCAGCCCCTGGTCGAGGTTGGCGTCGACGGTGTCGCGGCCCTGCTCCTGGAGCTCGTAGGCGCGCAGCTTGTGGGCCAGGCCGATGCCGCGGCCCTCGTGGCCGCGCAGGTAGAGCACCACGCCGCGGCCGGCGTCGGCGACGGCGCGCAGCGAGGCGTGCAGCTGCGGGCCGCAGTCGCAGCGCAGCGAGCTGAACACGTCGCCGGTCAGGCACTCGGAGTGCACCCGCACCAGGACGTCCTCGCCCTCGGGGATCTTCCCGTCGGCGTCCAGGCCGCCGGCCACCAGGGCCAGGTGCTCGGCGCCGTCGAGGGTGCCGCGGTAGCCGACGGCGGTGAACTCGCCGTGGTCGGTGGGCAGTGCGGTGACGGCGGCGCGGTCGACGTGCAGTTCGGTGCGGCGCCGGTAGGCGATCAGGTCCGCGATGGAGATGATCGCCAGGCCGTGCTCGCGGGCGAAGGCGTGCAGTTCGGGCAGCCGGGCCATGCTGCCGTCGTCGTTGACGACCTCGGCGATCGCCCCGGCGGGGGCGAGGCCGGCCAGCCGGACCAGGTCGACGGTGGCCTCGGTGTGCCCGGGGCGCACCAGCACGCCGCCGTCCACGGCCCGCAGCGGGAAGACGTGGCCGGGCCGGGTGAGGTCGCCGGCTTCGGTGCCGGGCGAGGCCAGCAGCCGGACGGTGCGGGCCCGGTCGGCGGCGGAGATGCCGGTGTCCACGCCCTCGCGGGCGTCCGCCGAGACGGCGTAGGCGGTGCCCTTGCGGTCCTCGTTGACGTGGGTCATCGGCGGCAGCTTGAGCCGGTCGAGGTCCTCGCCGGTCATCGGGACGCAGATCACGCCGGAGCTGTAGCGGACGGTGAAGGCCATCAGTTCGGGGGTGGCGGCGGACGCGGCGAACATGATGTCGCCCTCGTTCTCGCGGTCCTCGTCGTCGACCACGATCACGGCGCGGCCGAGCGCGATGTCGGCGATGGCGCGTTCCACCGGGTCGAGTGCGAGGGGTTCTTCGGGCTGGTCGGCGCTCATGCGGCAACTTCCTTGGCGAGCGGGACGGTTCGGACGGTACGGGCCTTCGTCCACCAGCTGACCAGGCCGGCCACCACCAGGACGAAGTAGATGGTGAAGGTGAGCGCGGAGAACACGTAGCCGTGGGCGTAGCTGTACGGCACGCTGATCACGTCGACGGCGATCCAGGCGAACCAGAACTCCACCCAGCCCTTGGCCTGCGCGTACATCGCGGCGAGCGTGCCGGTGAAGATGTACGCGTCCAGCAGCGGGTTCCAGGACAGCTTCGGGTAGGCGTTGAACAGCGCGGCGACGGCGGCGGTGCCGGCCGCGGTGGCGGCGATCAGCACGATCCGCTCGCGCCAGCCGGCGAAGCGGACGGCGATCTCGCCGGTGTCGCGGCGGCCGCGGCTCCACTGGGTCCAGCCCCAGATCGCGGCGACCACGACGATCGCCTGCTTGCCGATCAGTCCGGGGACCTGCGCGCCGAGGTACACGCTGATCAGCACGGAGCCGGCCAGCAGCTGGGCGGGCCAGGTGAGCACCGAGCGGCGCCAGCCGAAGGCCAGCCCGGCGAGCCCTATCAGGTTGCCGATCATGTCGGCGACCTTCACCTGCTCGTCGAAGGCGTTGAAAGTCCAATCGGCGATCGCGCTCACTTGGATTCCCCCAGGGTGTCGGGCAGTGCACGGTTCTCGAGCAGTCGTTCCACGTACTTGGCGAGCACGTCCACCTCCAGGTTGACGGGGTCGCCCACCGCCTTCACCCCGAGCGTGGTCAGGGCGAGCGTGGCGGGGATCAGCGAGACGGTGAAGGTGTCGCGGGCGGCCTCGACCACGGTGAGGCTCACTCCGTCCACGGTGATCGACCCCTTCTCCACCAGGTAGCGCGAAATCGGCTGTGGCAGGGAGAAACGCAGCACCTCCCAGCGCGGATTCCCGTCCGCGTCCAGGTCGCCCGGGTCGCGCGAGAGCAGGGTGCCGGTGGCGTCGACGTGGCCTTGCACCAGATGGCCGCCGAGCCGGTCACCGAGCGCCATCGCCCGTTCCAGGTTGACCCGCGAGCCGGGGCGCAGCGCGCCGAGGCTGGATCGGCGGAGCGTCTCGCGCATCACGTCGGCGCTGAACTCGCCCTCGTGCTTGGCGAGTTGTTCGCTGTCGTCGACGACGGTGAGACACACGCCGTTGACCGCGACGGAGTCGCCGTGGCGGACGTCCGCGGTGACCAGTGGGCCGCGTAGGCGGATCCGCGAGGATTCGCCGATCTCCTCGATGGAGACGACCTCGCCGAGCTCTTCGATGATGCCGGTGAACACCCGGGCTTCTCCTCGCGCTAGAGGCGCGGACTCCGGGGCGGCGATAGGGAGTTGACTGCGGACGTGGCAAGCCGGGACGCCCCCGCGGAGCCCCGACCGGCATGGTCGTGGCACGGGTTCGACGCCGAGAAGCCGTGCGTCCGCACCCCGGCCCTGGGCCGTGGTGTGAACACACCTGTCCGCCGCGCACGCCTCCCATCCGGACTTTAACCGTCGGTCCAGGAATTTCACCTGGTCAACCGGCCGCTGGCTGCGGACGGGTCGCGGACTGTAACCGCCGGCTCGGAATTTCACCGACCCCGGAGTGCGCTGAACGTCACTGCTACTTCACCAGCATTCTTGCACGCGCATGGACGTCGTAGGCAAGAACGTGTCCTGTGGCCTGCTTCACGTCGCGGTCGCAGGGTGGGAATGAGCCACTTTTCGCACCGGTGGCTCCCGGCCGAGGAGTTGAGCCACGATGACGACGATGTACATGGACGTCCACCACGGGATGAAGGGCATCACCGCCGACCAGTTGAAGGCCGCGCACGAGGCGGACCTGGCGGCGCAGGCGCAGGAGGGTGTGAAGTTCCAGCAGGCCTGGGCCGACCCGGAGTCCGGCACCGTCTACTGCCTGTCGTCCGCGCCGTCCAAGGAGGCCGTCCAGCGCGTGCACGAGCGCACCGGGCACCCGGCGGACGAGGTGCACCCGGTTCCGCTGCAGATCTGACCCCCTCCCGCAGACGGGTGGGCGGGGGTAGTGTCGGATCACGTGATCTTCGACGCCCTCGCCGCGGACGCGATCCGCGACCCGGCCCGCCTCCGGGACATCTACGAGCAGCCGAGCGAGCTGGTGCGACGCAAGCAGGTCGACCACCTGCACGACGCGGCGCGCCGGCTGATCGGCTGCTCCTCGCTGGTGTTCGTCGCCACCGCCGACGCGGACGGCAACTGCGACGCCACCCCGCGCGGCGGCCCGCCCGGTTTCGTCTCCCTCCTGGACGAGCGGACCATCGCCGTCCCGGACGCCACCGGCAACCGCCGCCTCGACAGCACGCACAACATCATCGCCACCGGAAAGGCCGGGCTGATCTTCCTCGTCCCCGGCCGGGCGTCCACCCTGCGCGTCAACGGCCGGGCCTGCATCAGCGAGGACCCGCAGCTGCTGGCGCGGTTGACCGCCGTCGGCAAGCCGCCGCGCACCGCGATCGTGGTCGCGACGGACGAGGTCTACCAGCACTGCCCGAAGGCGCTCATGCGCAGCTCGGCCTGGCGCCCCGAGCAGTGGCTGCCCGCCGACGCGGCGCCCACGTCCGCCGAGGTCACGCTCTCCCACCTGGGCGACCCGGAGCTGACGCTGGAGCACATCCTGGCCTCCGAGGAGGAGTCGCTGCGGCTGCGTTACGAGTGAGCCGGACCCGCCGGGGAGGGCGGTGCGGCGCTTCGTGCATGCTGGAGGGCACAGAGACGCCGCATAGGCGGAACTTTGGGGAGACATAGCTTCGGCTTATGACGGCATAAGCCGAAGCACCGTACCGGGCGCGCCCGCACGCCGGAAGGCTGGCGGTACGCGCCCAGAGCCGAACAGGAGTACCTGCCAATGTCCCGCCCCGTCCGGGTGGCCATCGTCGGTGCCGGCCCCGCCGGGATCTACGCCGCCGACGCCCTGCTGAAGTCCGAACTGGCCACCGCCCCCGGCGTGTCCATCGACCTGATCGAGCGGCTGCCCGCCCCCTTCGGCCTGATCCGCTACGGCGTCGCCCCCGACCACCCGCGGATCAAGGGCATCGTCACGGCCCTCCACCAGGTCCTCGACAAGCCGCAGGTCCGCCTGCTCGGCAACGTCGACTACCCCGGCGACCTCTCCCTCGACGAACTCCACCGCTTCTACGACGCCCTGGTCTTCGCCACCGGCGCCGAGGCCGACCGCGACCTGGCGATACCGGGCATCGAACTCGACGGCTCCTACGGCGCCGCGGACTTCGTCTCCTGGTACGACGGCCACCCCGAAGTCCCGCGCGAGTGGCCGCTGGAGGCCGAGCAGGTCGCCGTCCTCGGCGTCGGCAACGTCGCCCTGGACGTCGCCCGGGTGCTCGCCAAGACCGCGGACGAACTGCTGCCCACCGAGATCCCGCCGAACGTCTACGACGGCCTGGCCGCGAACCGCGCGCGCGAGGTCCACGTGTTCGGACGGCGCGGCCCCGCGCAGGCCAAGTTCTCCCCGATGGAACTCCGCGAACTCGACCACTCCCCCACCATCGAGGTGATCGTCGACCCCGAGGACATCGACTACGACGACGCCTCGATCGCCACCCGGCGCGCCAACAAGCAGGCCGACATGGTCGCCTCGACGCTCGAGAACTGGGCGATCCGCGACATCGGCGACCGGCCGCACCGCATCCACCTGCACTTCTTCGAGAACCCGGTCGAGGTCCTCGGCGAGGACGGCCGGGTCGTCGCCCTGCGCACCGAACGCACCGCGCTCGACGGCACCGGCAACACGGTCGGCACCGGCACCTTCCACGAGTGGCCCGTCCAGGCGGTCTACCGCGCGGTCGGCTACCGCTCCGACGAGCTGCCGAAGCTGCCGTTCGACGCCCTCTCCTCGACGGTCCCGCACGCCGCCGGCCGCGTCCACGAGAACGGCACCCACCTGCCGTCCGTCTACGTCACCGGCTGGGTCAAGCGCGGCCCCGTCGGCCTGATCGGCCACACCAAGGGCGACGCCAACGAGACCATCGCCTGCCTGGTCGCCGACCACGCCTCCGGCTCCCTGCGGCCGGCTGCCGAGCCCGCCGAGGACGCCGTCGTCGACTTCCTGCGCTCGCGCGGCGTCGACTTCACCACCTGGGAGGGGTGGCAGCGGCTCGACGCCCACGAGAAGGCCCTCGGCGCTGCCTCGGGCCGCGAACGGGTGAAGGTGGTGGACCGGGTCGCGATGCTGGACGCCTCGGCGAGCGACCGGGTTTCGGAGCGCAACCCGCAGGGCTAAGGGCGCACGAGCGGGTGCGAAAACAGGGGCGCGGGGAACTGCGCGACAAGCGCACGCCCGTCCGCAAGGTCGCGATCAAGTGCAGGTTACTGCCCTGCGTCGCGATCTTGCGGACGGGTGCGTTCCCCTTCGCGCAGTTCCCCGCGCCCCCGGTTGTGCTCTCCCTGGCTGCTCACGCCAACTCGGCCCTGCCCGCCCCGTCGGAGAGCTTGATCAGCAGGGCCGTGAGCAGCCAGTTCGCCGTCAGTGAGGAGCCGCCCGCGGCGAGGAACGGCAGGGCCTTGCCGGTGAGGGGTATCAGGCCGGTGACGCCGCCGACCACCACGAAGACCTGGAGGACGACCGCGGAGGCCAGGCCGGTGGCGAGGAGTTTGCCGAACGGGTCCGTGAGGGCGATCGCGGTGCGCAGGGCGCGCTGGACGAAGAGGCCGTAGACCAGCAGCACGGCCATGGCGCCGGCCAGGCCGAGTTCTTCGCCGATGGTGGTGAAGATGAAGTCGCTGCGCCCGGCGAACCCGATCAGGAAGGGTTTGCCCTGGCCCAGGCCGGTGCCCAGGAGGTGACCGCTGCCGAGGCTGAACATCGCCTGTGCGGGTTGGTCGGAGATGAGCGCGGGGTTGTGGTGCTCCTTGTAGTAGTCGAGCGGGTGCAGCCAGGCCTCGACGCGGCCGTGCACGTGCGGTTCCAGGTCGCCGACCACGGACGCGCCGGCGGCAGCCATGAGCAGGCCGATCAGTACCCAGCCGGTGCGTTCGGTGGCGGTGTAGAGCATCACCACGAACACCCCGAAGAAGATCAGCGAGGTGCCGAGGTCGCGTTCGAAGATCAGCACCAGCAGGCTGACCGCCCAGATCGCCAGTACCGGCCCGAGGTTGCGGCCGCGCGGCAGGTTGACGCCCCAGACCTTGCGGCCGGTGAGCGCGAGCGCGTCCCGGTTGGCGGTCAGGTAGCCGGCGAAGAACACCGCGATGGCGACCTTGACGAACTCGTCGGGTTCGAAGGAGAGGCCGCCGAGCCGGATCCAGCGCTTGGCGCCGAAGCTGTCGCCGGGGAAGAACGCGGGCGCGGCCAGCAGGACGAGCGCGCCCGCCATGATCAGGTAGACGTACTTCTGGAACAGTCGGTGGTGCTTGACCACGGCCAGCAGCACGCCGGCCACCACCATGGCGATCACCGTCCACTGCACCTGGCTGGGCGCGGCGGGGATCTTCTGCCAGTCGCCCTTCTGGGCGTGCCAGATCGCGTACGAGTAGTCGAGGCGGTCGAGCAGGACCAGGCCGAAGCCGGTGAGCAGCACCGCCAAGGCGAGGATCAACGGGTCGGCGTAGGGGGCGAAGCGTCGCACGACGAGGTGCAGGACGGCGGCGAGGGCAGTCAATCCCGCGCCGTAGGGCAGCAGGCCGGGCGGGAGGGTGCCGCGGAGGGCCAGGTTCGCGGTGCACCAGCCGACCAGGCAGACCGTCACCGCGAGTGCCAGCATGCCGAGTTCGATGTTCCGGCGGCGCGTGGCAGCGCGGCTGCCGGCGCTCCGTATCGCGCGTCCCACCCGGCCCCCCTCTCAGTTTTTTCTACAGGCGTGTAGAACTTCAATGCCGGATCCTTGCACGGATCCGGCGCTGCGACGACGCCGGGCATCCCGCTCCGGTTCCGCCCGCCGGGCGCCGCGGCCGAGAGCGAGAGCAAGGAGAGCCACCGCCATGTCCCACCCCGCGGCCGTCGCGCCCTGGCACTGGTCGGCGCTGGCCGACACCTGGACCCTGGAACCGGCGGTCGCCGCCCTGACCGTGCTGCTGGCCGGCAGCTACCTGGTGGGCGTCCGGCGGCGCGGCGGCTGGCCGTGGTACCGCACGGCGGCGTTCCTCGGCGGGCTGGCGGTGTGGGTGTGGACCACCAGTTCCGGCCTCGGTGTGTACGAGCGGGTGCTGTTCACCGACCGCGCCGTGCAGTTGGTGCTGCTGCTGATGCTGGTCCCGCTGCTGCTGGCGCTCGGCGCCCCCGTCTCGCTTCTGGCCGACACCCTGTCGCCGGCCGGCCGGGAGCGGCTGCGGGGCGTGCTCGGCGGCCGAACGTCCCGGGTGCTGATGTTCCCGCTGGTGTCCACGGTGCTGCTGATCGTGCCGCCGTGGCTGCTGTACTTCACGCCCTGGTACACCGAGACGCTGACCAGCACGGCCGGGAACATCGGCTTCCACCTGGTGCTCGTCCTGCTCGGCCTGCTGTACTTCTGGCCGCGCCTGCAGCTGGACCCGGTGGCGCGCGAGTACCCGCTGATGATCGGCGTGGTGATCAGCTTCGTCGAGGTGATCTTCGACGCGGCGCTGGCCCTGGTGCTGCTGTACGGCGGCCACGTGATCGCCGAACCGTACTACGCGGGCGTGGCCCGCGACTGGGGCCCGTCACTGGCCCGCGACCAGTTCGTCGGCGGCAACGCGATCTGGATCCTCGGCGACGTGGTCGGCCTGCCCTTCCTGGTCGCCCTGATCCGCCGCCTGATCGTCACCGGCCGCACCGAGACCGCCGCGGTGGACGCCGCACTGGACGCCGCCGAACAGGCCCGGACCGTGGCCGTCGAGACCGGCGAGGCCGAGGCGGGCGACCGCCCGTGGTGGCTGGACGACCCCAACCTGCGCCACCGCTACGGCCGCTGATCGCCGCCCGGCGGCCGGGTGAGACGCAGCTCACCCGGCGCGCCCGGGAATGCGCCTCCCACCCCTCCGGTTGCAACCGACGTACGCTGAAATACCCTCGGGGGTATCGAAGCCCCACAACACGGACAAACCGCGGCACTGACCAGAGAGGCTCGGCGACATGACCGACGACTTCACCGCCATCCTGAACGGCCCGTTCAAGGACGCGGCCGACCGGGTCCGCGCGGCCCTCGCCGCGCAGGGCTTCGGCATCCTCACCGAGATCGACATGACGGCCACCATGCAGGCCAAGCTCGGCGTCGGGATGGAGGACTACCTGATCCTCGGCGCCTGCAACCCGCCGTTCGCGCACCGCGCCCTGGAGGTCGACCGCCGGGTCGGCCTGATGATGCCGTGCAACGTGGTGCTGCGCGACATCGGCGGCGGCATCCTGGTCGAGGCCATGGACCCGCAGCTGATGGTGCAGTTCACCGGCCGTCCCGAGCTCGGCGAGGTGGCCGACGAGGCCGCCGCCAAGCTGCGCGCCGCGCTGGCCGCGCTGAAGGCCTGACGCCAGAACCTCGGCAGGGGGCGCCCCCACGCCCCCTGCCTCCCCACGTATGTGCACCTGGCCCCCGCCTGCCCCCGCATATACCCCCCTAGGTATTACCCTTGAATTCGGCGGACCCCCCGCCCGCTTGGAGAAGCACCTGTGAACCGCTCCGCCCCCGCGCCGGCCGCCTCCGCGCCCCCCGCCGTCGCCCCGCCCAAGGACGGGCTGCTCGGCCGCCTCGGCGTCTGGTCCGTCCACCACTTCAAGACCGTGCTGGTCGGCTGGCTGATCATCGTGATCGGCCTCGGCGCGTTCGCCCCGAAGGTCACCACCGCGCTCTCCGGCGCGGGCTGGCAGGCCAACGGCTCCGACTCGGTGAAGGTCCGCACCCTCGCCGAGGAGCACTTCGCGGGCAACGCCTCCTCCGCGATCCAGATCGTGGTGCACGCCGACCGCCCGGTGACCGACCCCGGCGTGCAGCAGGTGGTCGACCGGGCCACCACGCTGGCCTCCGCCGACTCCCGGATCTCCACCGTCGTCCCGCCGCAGCCCGGTGCGACGATCAGCCAGGACGGCCGCACCGCCGTGCTGCTGGCCGGCGCCAACGCCTCGCCGGACGACATGGTGCGCGCCGCCGACGACCTGAAGGAACCGCTGCGCGAGCTGTCCGGGAACGGCGTGGACGTCACCGCGACCGGCGCGTCCGTGCTGTGGAGCGACTTCAACACCGCCAACCACGACGCGATGATGAAGTCCGAGATCATGTCCTGGCCGGTCACCCTGGCCATCCTGGTGCTGGCGTTCGGCTCGCTGGTCGCCGCCGGACTGCCGCTGCTGCTGACCATGGCGGGCCTCGCCGCCTCGGCCGGTTCGCTGGTGCTGATCAGCCACCTGTTCCCGGTCTCCATCTGGGCGATGAACTTCGCCATGATGTTCGCCCTCGCGCTGGGCATCGACTACGCCCTGTTCCTGGTCGTCCGGTTCCGCGCCGCACGCGCCAACTCCGAACGCGGAAGCGACAGTTCACGGGCGGTCGCGGAGACCATGGACACCGCCGGCAAGGCCGTGCTGCTCTCCGGCGCCACCGTGCTGGTCAGCCTGTCCGCCGTGATGCTGGTCCCGTCCCCCGCGTTCCGCTCGATGGCCGGCGGCATCATGCTGGCCGTGCTGTTCGTGCTGGGCGCCACCCTGACCCTGCTGCCCGCCGTCCTCGGCAAGCTGGGCCACCGCGTCGACGCCATCTCGCTGCCGTGGGCCAAGCGTGAGGCGCAGACCTCGCCGCGGTTCGCCGCCTGGGGCGAGCGGCTGTGGAAGCAGCCGCTGCGCTGGGGCGCGCTCGCCCTGGTCGCGCTGCTGGCACTGGCCGCGCCGGTGATCGGCCTGCGCACCGCGATGCCGTCCATCAACGTGCTGCCCGGCGACGCCAGCGCCCGGGCCGGCTACACCGCCGTCCAGGAGGCGTTCGGCGCCGGCGCCCCCGGCACCCTGCAGATCCTCACCCCCACCGACCAGGCCGCCGCCACCGCGCAGACCGTCGCCGGCACCCCCGGAATCGCCGGTGTGATGCCCGCGATGCCCGCCGCCGACGGCACCAACCTGTCGATGATCCAGGCCGTCCCGTCCGTCGACCCGTCCGACCCGCAGCTGGGCCACACCGTGAACACGCTGCGCGCCGAACTGCCCGACCACACCCTGGTCGGCGGCGCGGCGGTGGAGAACCTCGACCTGCAGCACCTGCTGACCGAGAAGACCCCGCTGGTCATCGGCGTCGTGATGGTGCTCGGCTTCGTCCTGCTGCTGTTCGCGCTGCGCGCCCCGCTGATCGCGGCGCTCGGCACCGCCGCCAGCCTGCTGTCCACCGGCGCGGCGTTCGGCGTCGCCCGGCTGGTCTTCCAGGACGGCCACGGCTCCGGACTGCTGGGCTTCACCCCGCAGGGCTTCCTGGACGGCTGGGCACCGGTGTTCTTCTTCGCGATGATCTTCGCGATCGCGATGGACTACACGGTCTTCCTGCTGGCCTCCGCCAAGGAGCAGTACGAGCGCACCGGCGACCCGCGCAAGGCGATGGTCGGCGCACTGGCCCACTCCGGCCGGGTGATCTTCGCGGCGGCCGCCGTGATGGTCGCGGTGTTCTTCACCTTCGCCATCTCCGGCCCGCTGCCGCCCAAGGAGATGGGCATCGTGCTCGGCGTCGCCGTGCTGCTGGACGCCGCCCTGGTCCGCCTGGTGCTGCTGCCCGTCCTGCTCCGCCTGACCGGCCGCGCCGCCTGGCACACCCCCCGCTGGCTGGACCGCGTCCTCCCCAACATCCCCTTCTCGCACTCCTGACACCCCCTCCCCCGAAAGGCCCCACCCCCATGTGCCGTCGCACCACCTGCAAGACCTGCAACAAGCCCTCCTACGCCGGCTGCGGCATGCACGTCGAGCAGGTCCTCGCCGGAATCCCCAAGTCCCAGCGCTGCTCCTGCACCCCGGCCGACAAGGCCGCCTCCGGCTCCTGGCTGAGCCGCATCTTCGGCCGCTGACCCCCGGGCCTCTGAGCCACCCGAATCGCGCCCCCGCCCACCGTCAGGGCGGGGGCGCTCGGCGTTCCCGCCCGGGGTCAGACGGCGGCGGGCTCGGTGGTGTCGGGGGAGGCGGCGAGGACGCGGGCGGCCATGGCGGGGTCGAGGGCGGCGCGGACCAGGGCGTCGGCGAGGCGGTGGAGGTCGGCGGGGTCGATCAGGGTGGCGAGTTCGGCGGGGTCGGTGGGGAGGCCGAGGCGTTCGGCGCCCGCGAGGGCGCGGGCGTCGAGGGCGGGGCGGAGGTGGGGCCAGACCGCCTGGGCCTCGCGGCAGAACGCGGCGGCGCCGGCCGGGCCGATGCCGGGGAAACGTTGCAGCAGGGCCCGGGTGCGTTCGGGGCGCCCCTGGGCGGCGGTGGCGAGTTTGCGCAGGTCGCCGCCGTATTCGCCCTGGGCGAGCCGGGCGCATTCGCCGAGCCGGGTGGCGGTGCCGTCGGCGAAGTGCTGGTAGCGGCCGGCGATCAGCGCGTCCTTGCGCTGCTGCCAGTCGAGTTCCAGCGTGCCGGCGGGGGTGCCGGCGCCGGCCGCGACCAGGGAGGCCGTGCCGGTGACGGCGATCTCGGCCTGGATGCGGGCCGAGACCAGGTTGCTGAGCATCAGCAGCTGCCAGAGTTCGGCGGGCCGGTCGGCGATTTCGATGCCCGCCTGTTCGGCGAATGTGGTCCCCGCCTCCGCCACCAGTGCCGTCACTCGTTGCCGCGCGTCCATACCGGCCTCCCTGGATCGCTTCGCTGACGAACAGTCAGCCCTCCGGGCCGACGCTACGCGGAGGGGGGCCCGGGCGGCCCGGAGGCACGCCGACCGGGGTTCAGCCCAGCAGTGCGGCGACCTCGGTGAGCGTGCGCACCCGGGGGACGGCGGTGTCCGCGCCGGTGGGCTCGCGTTCCAGCCAGATGCCGAGCAGGCCGGCCTCGGTGGCGGCCTGCGCGTCCACGTCCAGCCGGTCGCCGACGTACGCGGCGCGCTCGGGGGCGACGCCGAGGGCGCGGCAGGCCAGGTGGAAGATCGCCGGGTCGGGCTTGGCGCAGCCCGCGTCGCCGGAGGCGGTGGTGTGCGCGGCCAGGGCGCCGAGGCCGACGGCGCGCAGCTTGTCGCGCTGGATGTCGCCCTCGCCGTTGGTGATCACGCCGAGCTGCCGGACCGACCCCAACTCGCGGATGGCGCGCGGCACTTCGGGGAACGCCCGCCAGGAGCGCCGGTACCTGCGGAGGAATCCGGCGAACCAGGCGTCGGCCCGCTCGTCCGACCACTCCCCCAGCCCGAGGTGCCGGGCCAGGCCGAGTGCCCGGAGTCGGCGCTGCTGCTGCACCGTCAACTCGCCTGCCAGGTAACGGTCGTACTCGCGGCGTTCCAGCTCGCGCCAGAACCGCAGCAGCCCGTCGCGGTCCAGCGGGCGTCCGGGGAGTTCGGCGGCGGCGCCGGCCAGGACGGCGGCCTCGGCAGCGCCGTCGTGGTCCATCAGGGTGCCGTCGAGGTCGAACAGCACCGCCTCGATGCGCATCCGCCCCTCCATCGCCGTTCCGCCTGCATCGCCACCCTATCCGGGCGCCGGACGGGCCGTCACCAGGGGCCGGCCGGAAGTGGGCCCCTGGTCTGGAGCCTGCCCTCCAGTTCCATGACGGTGGCCAGCAGGGCGCCGGAGAAACCGGCCCCGTTGTAGTACGACGGGTGCGCCTCGACCTCGGCGGAGACGGCGCGCTGGCCGCTGCCGGACGGGACGACGCGGATGGCGGCGACCTCGTCCCCGGAGACGGCGAAGTGCAGGTGCAGGACGCCCTCCTCCGCGCGGGCCACCCAGCGCGCGGCCCGGTAGCCGGCCCGGTAGCGGTTCCACTGCTCCTCGGCGAAGAACATCCGGTCCGGGACGGGGTAGGGGCGGGGCAGCCGCATCCGGGTGAGGTGCGGCAGTGGCGCGGGAATGCTGCCGGGGGCGGGGAACGCCCAGGCGGGCAGCGGTTCGCGGGCCGCCAGCCAGGCGGCGGGGATGCCCCCGGTGCCGGTGCCGGCGGCGACCACGCCGCCGGTGATCGCGGCGACGGTGTCCATGTCGCCGCCGGCGTTGATCGCCGAGCGGACGGCCGTCGGGTAGTCGTCGAGCCACCGGGCGGCGCACCAGAGCGCGAACGGGACGGTGTCGAGGGCGCTGGTGCGGCTGCCGTTGCCGAGCACGGCCGCGACCTCGCGGGCGTCGGCGCGGTCGAGCAGTTGCCGGGCCTGGTACAGGGCGCGGCGGACGGGGCCATCGGGGGTGAGGTCGGCGACGGCGGACAGGAAGCGTTCCGGGGAGCAGCTGCGGGTGCGCCGGCGCACCGCGTGGGCGGCGGCGACCGCCACCGCGATCGCGCCGTCCACCGCGTCCGGGTGGGTGTGGGTGATCACGGCGGTGTCGGCGGCGATCCGGACCACGGCGGACGGGTCGTGGGCGTACGCGGCGCCGAGCGGGGCCACCCGCATGGCCGCGCCGTTGCCGAACGAGCCCTGGCCGTCGAAGAGTTCGGCGGCCAGGCGGCGGGCGTCGCCGCCCTCCCGGATCAGCCGCAGCAGGCGGTTCGCGGCGGGTCCGTAGCCGCGGTCGAAGTCGTGGCGGTACGCGAAGGCGTGGGTGAGGTCGTAGCTGTCGACGGCGCCGCGTTCGGTCTGCGCGGCGTACACCGAGCAGGCCATCTCGGTGTCGTCGGTCCACGGCCAGGGGCCGGGCGGGACGGTGCCGGCGGCGAAGTGGGCGCGGGCGGTTTCGGGGACGAAGAACTGGGCGCCGAGGGCGTCGCCGACGGACAGGCCCTGGAGGGCGTCGAACGCGGGGCCGGTGTGCGGGGCAGGGGTGGTCATATGGCTCCCACCGAAGCGTGCGGAGCACCGGCTCGTCAAGTCCGCACCGGTGGAGGGTAATTCGTTTGCGGCGCCGGGCGGACCGGCCGAGAATCCGCTGCCATGGGTGTCCTTTCCGAGCAGCAGATCGAGGGTTTCGTCACGGACGGCTTCGTCCGGTTGGAGGGTGCGTTCTCGCCCGAACTGGCCGCCGAGTGCCGGGAGTTCCTGTGGCGGGAGATGGGCCTGGACCCGGACGACCCGGCGGGCTGGATGCGGCCGGTGGTGCGCCTGGAGGGGTACGGGCAGGAGCCGTTCCGGCGGGCCGCGACCTCCGAGCGCCTGCACGGGGCGTTCGACCAGCTGGTCGGCGAGGGCCGCTGGAAGCCGCAGCCGTGGTTGGGCGGCTTCCCGGTCCGCTTCCCGCACCCGGACGATCCGGGCGACGCCGGCTGGCACATGGACGCGAGCTTCACCCCGGACGGCGAGCAGGGCTACTGGCTCAACCTGGTCTCGCGCGGCCGGTCGCTACTGATGCTGTTCCTGCTCTCCGACGTGGACGGGGCGAGCGCGCCGACCCGGATCAAGGTCGGCTCGCACCTGGACCTGCCGCGCCTGCTGGAGCCCGCCGGGGACAAGGGCGTGGAGATGTTCTCGTTCTGCGCGGAACTCGACCGGGCCGGGCTGCTGGACCATCCCGAACGGAAGACCGCGCTCGCCACCGGACGGGCGGGGGACGTGTACCTGTGCCACCCGTTCCTGATCCACGCCGCGCAGCCGCACCACGGCACCGAGCCGCGCTTCCTCGCCCAGCCGGCGCTGCTGTCGACGGAGGACCTGGCGCTGGAGCGCGCCGACGGGGCGTACTCGCCGGTGGAGCGCGCCGTCAGGCTCGGGCTGGGTCACGCGTAACGCCGTCCCCGCCTGCGATGATCGGAGCAGGTCCGCGGGAAGGGGAAGCCGTGATCGGCGTGGTGTTGGTGGTCGTCCTGCTGTTGGTGGTGGGTGGCTGCGGCTGTGTGGTGTGGGCGGAACGCGGCGGGCCCGGCTGGGTCCGCATGGTGGCGCGGGCGACGCTCGGCGCGGGCGAGTTCGTCCGGCGGGACGCGCGGCGCCGCCGGATCGAGCAGCGCCGCAACAACAGCTCCGGCGACCTGGACTGACGCTAAGTCAGTCGGCGATCCCCAGCGGGTCGGGGGCCTCTTCGAGCAGCCCGGGGCCGTTCTCGGTGACGCGGTTGACGGCCGTGGGGACCGCCCGGACCAGGATGTTGCCGTCGGCGGGTTGGTGCAGCAGGTGGTGCAGGTCGGCCCGGTCGCTGTGTGCCGGGTCGAGCCAACTGCCCAGGTCCTGACGGGAGATGGTGAGCGGCATCCGGTCGTGCACCCGCCCCGCGCTGTCGGTGGCATCGGTGGTCAGGATGGTCGCCGTCGCCAGCCAGGCCGCCGGGTCGTCCTCCGGCAGGCTCGCGTCCCGCCAGAACTCGTACAGCCCGGCCATCAGCATCAGTTCGCCGGTGCTCAGGAAGTACGGCTGCTTGTACGCCTTGCGGCCGTCGCCGGCCGGGACGGGACGCCACTCGTAGTAGCCGTCGGCGGGGATCACGCAGCGCCGGGCGGCGAACGCCTTGCGGAACGACGGCTTCTGGTCGACCGTCTCCGAGCGGGCGTTGATCAGCCGGGCCGCGCCGGAGCGGTCCTTCGCCCAGGACGGGACCAGGCCCCAGCGCAGCGTGCGCAGCTGGCGGACCACCTCGCCGGTGTCGTGGTCCACCCGCTCCAGCACGGCCGGGACGGGGTCGGTCGGCGCGACGTTCCAGCTCGGCGCGAGCGCCTCGGTGGGGTTCCAGCGCGCGACATTGAGCAGGGCGACCAAGTCACCGGGCTCGGTGGTGGAGACGAAGCGACCGCACATGCGCCCCACCCTGCCACCGAACCCCGACAACCGCACGCACCCCACGCGCCGCCGGACGGCTCGGGAGCCTCAGGAGTAGAAGTTCCGGTCCCAGCGGTGATCGGCCAGCACCTTCAACTCCCGTTCCCCGATCGGCACTCCGTCGCCGACGGCGGCGTTGCGCTCGACGTTGCGCACCGAGCGCATTCCGGGGATCACCGTGGACACGGCGGGCTCGCTCAGCACGAAGCGCAGCGCCGCCTCCGCCAGTCCGTCCGCCTCGATGCCCAGGTCGGCGGCGATCGCGGCGGCCCGGCGCTCGACCTCCGCCAGCCGCTCGCCGCGGAAGTAGCGCCGCCGGAAGTCGCCCTCCGGGAACACCGTGTCGGCGTTCAGCCGGCCGGTCAGCCCGCCCTCGTCCAGCGCGACCCGGACGATCACGCCGACGCCGTGCTCCCGGCAGGCCGGGAACAGCTCGTCCAGCGGCGACTGGTCGAAGATGTTGAAGATCACCTGCACCGCGTCGACCACGCCGCTGCGCACCAACTCGACGGCGCTGTGCGGCTCATGGTCGTTGATGGAGACGCCGAACAGGCCGATCGACCCTTCGCTCTTCAGCTCGGCGACGGTCTCCAGCCAGTCGCCGCGGCCGAGCCACTCGTCGTGCCAGACGTGGAACTGCACCAGGTCGAACCGCTCCAGGCCACTGGCCCGCAGCGAGGTCTGCACGCTCTCCCGGATGTGCGCGCCCGGGAAGGTCTCCGCCGGGTCCACCCCGGTGCGGGCGGGCCACTGGCGGTTCAGCGGCGGGACCTTGGTGGCCACCCGTACCTGCTGCCCGGCCGCGGCACGCTCCCGCACCACCCGGCCGACCAGCCGCTCGCTCTCGCCGTAGCCGCGGGCGGTGTCGATGAAGTTCACCCCCAGGTCGATCGCCCGGTGCAGCGCCGCCAGCGACTCGTCCTCCTGCGCGCCGATCCAGCCCTCCGCGCCGATCCCCCACGCCCCGAAGCCGACCTCCGACACCTCGACCCCGCTGCGCCCCAACTGCCGGTACCGCATTCGCCGTTCCTCCTCCGTGCGGGTGATCACGCCGTGCGCGACGATAGGTGGCGGGGCCGCCGGACGCCACGCGTTTTCCGGGGCCAGGTCGGGTCCGAACTAGACTCTCGCGGCATGACCGTTCCGCCGCTGTCCGCCCTGGGCCCGTACTTCGCGACGCTGGCCGGCCCGCCGCCCGCCGGGTTCCGGCCGTTGCGTGAACTGTCGGCGGCGGACGGGCCGTTGGCGGGGCGGGTGGCCGAGGTCGGGCGGGTGCTGGGTACGGACGAGGTGCGGGTCGCCGCGTCCACCGCGCACCTGGGTCTGGCGGCCCGGCTCTGGTCGGTGGCCCTCGGTACGGCCGTCACCACCGGGCGGCTGCCCGACCTGGACGGTGCCCGCTTCACGCTTCCGCCGCAGGGGCCGTTCGACCTGTGGCTGCCCGCGGCGCCCGGACCGGAGGCGACACCGGCCGCGCTGTACGAGCTGGTGATGGACCGCCACCTGCACCCGCTCGCCGACGCCGTCCGCGCCCTCACCCCGCTCGCCGCCGGCCTGTTGGCGGGCAACGCCGCCTCCGCGCTGGTCGGCGCGGCCCGCCAGGTCGCCACCCCGCCCGCCACCGCGCTGGCCCGCGCGCTCCTCGCGTTTCCCGACCTGGCCGCGACCGGTACCGCCACCCCGCCGGACCGCCCGCTCGCGTTCCGCCGGGCGTCCTGCTGCCTCTACTACCGGACGCCCTCAGGTGGGCTGTGCGGGGACTGCGTGTTCACCCGGGTGCCGAAGTCCCGCCGCTGACCGGGCAGTTCCGGTGACTCACTCGGTGCTGATCAGGGCGCCGATCCGCTCGACCGCGGTGGCCGGGCCGGGGAAGAAGCGGTTCCTGGTGAGAGCGAACGCGATGCCGGTCGCGGTGTCGGCCCAGGCCGCGCTGCCGCCCATGCCGGGCATGCCGAAGACGGACAGGGTCTGCTGCGGGTCGGCCCCGGGGCGGCCGAGGTTGTAGCCGAGGGCGCGGGGGGTGGGGAAGCCGACCATGCGGTCGGTCTCGGCGGTGGCGAGGGCGCTGAGTTCGCGCAGGCGGGCGTCGGGGACCAGGCGGACGCCGTCCACCTCGGTGAGCAGGGCGGCGTACATCCGGGCCACCGCGCGGGCGGACATCGTGCCGCCCGAGGGGATGTCGGAGGTGAGCACGGTGGGGTTGTTGCCGTAGGCCGCGCTGGGGGTGAGGGCGGGCGGGGTGGCCTTGAACAGGGGCAGGTCGGCGGGCATCGCGGCCATCATCTCGGCGGCGCCGGGCGCGTCCACCAGGCGGGCGAGGCGGCCGAGTTCGGACTCGGGGACGCCGAAGTACAGCTCGTCGGCGACGCCCAGCGGCTCGGCCACCTCCTGCCGGAGCACCTGCGAGATCGTCCGGCCGGTGGCCCGGCGGACCAGTTCGCCGATCACGTAGCCCCAGGTCACGGCGTGGTAGCCGGTGCCGGTGCCGGGCTCCCACCAGGGTGCGGAGTCGGCGATCAGGGCGCACATGGCGTCCCAGTCGGCGAGGTCGCGCACCGTGAGGTCGGCCGGCACGGCCGGGACGCCGAGCGAGTGGGTCAGCGCGTGGCGGACGGTCGCCTTCTCCTTGCCGTGGGCGCCGAACTCCGGCCAGAGCTCGACGATAGGCGTGTCGTAGGCGAGGGCGCCGCGCTCCGCGAGGACGTGCACGACGGTCGCCGCCACCCCCTTGCCGGTGGAGGCGCTGAAGAACGGGGTGTCCGAGGCCACCGGCCGGCCGGTGTCCGGATCGGCGACGCCCGCCACCGCGTCCACCACCAGTTCGCCGTTCCGGTACACGGCGACCTGGATCCCCAACTCCTCTCCGGACTCCACCAGTTCGTCGATGGCCTGCTGAACGAGCTGCTGCATGACGGTCATTCCTTCTCGGTTCTCGGCTGCGGCGCTCGCGGGCGCCGTTCACCCGACAGTCGGGGCTGCCGGCCGGATCTCTACATCACCGTCCGAGCAACTTTCTGGCGGCGAGCTGCGCGGTGAGGACGGCGGGCGCCTCGGCCAACGACGGGCCGTACCAGGTGAGATGGCGGCCGCTCAGCAAGGCGTACGGGAGGGCGGGGAACGCGTCGGGGCCGTCGGTGGCGGTGAAGCGGTAGGGCTCGTCGGGGAGGACGAGCAACTCGGCTCCCGCGTCGAGGAGTTCGGGGAGCGGGACGCGGGGGTAGCGGCCCGGGTGGCCCGCCGTCACGGCGGTGACGCCGAGGCGTCGGAGCAGGTCGGCGGCGAAGGTGTCCGCGCCGAGGACCATCCACGGCCGGCGCCAGATCGGTACCACCGCGGGCACCGGAACCTTCGGCGGCGTGAGGTCGGCCCATGCTTTTTGTGCGGACAACAGCCAGTGGGGCTCCGGGAGTTGGCAGGCTTCGACCAGCAGGCGGCGCAGCGACGTCAGCGCCTGGTCGAGGTCGCGGATCCGGGTCGTCCACACCGCCGCCCCGGCCGCGCGCAGGGCGGCGAGGTCGGGGGCGCGGTTCTCCTCCTCGTTGGCGATCACCAGGTCGGGGCGCAGCGCGAGGATCCGAGCCACGTCCGGGTTCTTGGTGCCGCCGATCCGGGCCACGTCGAGGTCGGCGGGGTGGGTGCACCAGTCGGTGGCGCCGATCAGCAGGCCGGGGGCGGTGGCGGCCACCGCCTCGGTGAGCGAGGGGACCAGCGAGACGACCCGGTGCACCTCCCCGAGCCGCACCGGTTCACCCTCGTCGTCCGTCAACTCCCGCTTCGCACCCATGAATGCCACGCTACCGCCCCGTAGCTACACCCTCCGGGTGCCCGGGCCAGGGCCGATGGAACGCATACGTACGTTCATCGGCGCACTGCGGGAGCGGACCCCTGGCAGCTGACCTAGCGTGGGGCTCGCCCCGGTGGCCCGGGGTGGACATTCGCAGGCGGGCGCCCCCCTGTCACCCAAGAACACTTCAGTGGTTCTCTCAGTGAAAGTGGTTAGACATGGCATTCGGAAAGATGCTCGCCGCCGTCGGTACCGCCTCCGCCCTGGCCTTCACGGCTGTCGGCACGGTCAGCTCCGTCGCTTTCGCGGACACCGCTCCCGCGGCCCAGACCGCGAACCAGCCTGTGGCCCAGCCGGTGGCCCAGACCGCGAACCAGCCGGTGGCCCAGACCGCGAACCAGCCCGCCAACCAGCAGGCGAACATCCCCGTGGTCACGCCGGAGAAGGTGAACGCCGATGTGGTCCAGGTCCCGGAGGTGGAGCTGGCGAAGCCGTCCAGCCTGCCGGCCGTGCACTCCAACGGGACCATCACGAGCATCACGCCGCTGGACCTCGTCTGCGGGAACTTCGCGTTCAGCGGGCCCTCCTTCTTCGAGACCTGTAACGGCCCGCTCTGGCAGCCCTTCGTCGACTGCTCGGACGGCAACCGGTACGTATCCACCGTCGCCTTCTCCGGCCTGTTCCGCGTGCGCCTGACCTGCCCGGTCGGCGTGGCGGTCGGCGGCGGAGCCTTCGACCTGTCGTAAGCGCCGCTGACGTACCGGACGGTCCTCCGGGACTTCCGCCCGTCCGCCCGCTCGGCCTCAACCGCGTTTCCTCCGGCGCTCGTTGCGGCGAGCGGCGACTCAGGCCGTCGGCCCTGCCCCACCGGGCACGGTCGGCGGCCCGATCCCGTTGCCGGAAGCCACCGGCAGCCGGACCACCAGCCGTGCGCCGGGCAGCCGGGAGGGTGGCTTGGCGGCGGCCGTGCCGCCGAGGCTGTGGGCGATGGTGCGCACCAGGGCCAGGCCGAGGCCCGCGCCGCCGCTGTGCCGGTCGCGGGCGTCGTCGAGGCGGACGAAGCGCTCGAAGACCCGTTCCCGGTCGGCGGCGGGGATGCCCGGGCCGTCGTCCTCGACGGTGAGGTGCGCCCAGCCGCCCGCGACCGTGAGCCTGACGGCGACCCGGCCGTGCGCGTGCCGGGCGGCATTGTCGAGCAGGTTGCGCACCAGGCGGGCCGGCAGCGTCTCGCGGCCCGCCAGCACCGCCTCGTCGAGCTCGCTCTCGTACGTCAACGTCCGTCCGACGTACTGCCGTTCGGCGAGTTGTTCGGCGATCAGGTCGTGCAGGTCGACGCTTTCGCCGGAGCGGTCGGTGTCGCGTTCGGTGCGGGCCAGCAGGAGCAGGTCGTCCGCGAGGTCCTGGAGGCGTTCGGTGTCGGTGAGCGCGCCGCGGACCACCGCCGGCCAGTCGGCGGCGGCCGGGTGGGCGAGCGGCACTTCGAGCGAGCTGCGCAGGGTGGCGAGCGGGCTGCGCAGTTCGTGCGAGGCGTCGGCGACCAGGCGGCGCTGTTCGTCCAGGGCGTGCTGGAGCCGGTCCAGGGTGTCGTTGGTGGTGCGGGCCAGCCGGTGGATGCCGTCCCGGGCGCGCGGGACGGGTACCCGCTCGTGGAACGCGCCGCCCCGCACCACGGCCATCTGGCGGCGGATCGACTCGACCGGGCGCAGCGCGAGGCCGGTGGCGAGCCAGGCGATCAGCGCGACGAACAGCGAAGCGACAGGGGCCACGTAGTACATCAGTACGCGAGTGACGACGGAGGTGGTCTCGTCGGCGGTGACCGGGTCGACCAGCACGTAGACGGTGAGCCGCTGCTCGCGCATCTCCGGGGCGGGACGACGCCCGCCCGGGACGAGCAGGGCGAGTCGGTCGCTGGTCACCGGTTCGGTGAGAACACGCAGGAAGGTGTAGGTGCGTGGCTCGGACGAGGCCAGCCGGTAGTAGGGGGAGATGCCGGCCGGATAGCGAATGGCGACGGTCTCGATGAGCGGCACGGATGGCTGCGGGTCGGCGCCGGACGCGGGCTGTGCGAGCCGCAGGGGCGTGAGACCCACCGCAGGGTCGTCCTCGCGGTGATCCGTGAGGTAGTCCCCGGCGAGCCACTCCCCCTCCTCGGTGAGGACCACGAACGCTTGACCGCCCAGGAGTTCACCGTCGGCGCCGTCCCGGATCCTCGCCTCGATGTTCAGCATGGCGTGCGTGGCCTTGATCTCGGCCTCACGGTAGAGGAGCGCGTGGACGGCGTCGCCGACCAGCGGCGCGGCGACCGCGAACGCCAGCGCGGAGGCGACCAGCGCGGCCACGGCGGCCCGGGCGCGGACGCCGAGGGCGGGCCACCAGCGCCACCAGGGCCGGCGGTCAGTCGACATCGGCGGGCGCCGGGACGCTCGGGGTGAGCCGGTAGCCGATGCCGCGGACGGTGTCGATCCGGGCGTGCGCGCCGGCCCGGTCGAGTTTGCGGCGCAGCGCGGCGATGTACACCTCGACGATGTTCAGGTCGCCGCGGGCCGTCGAGTACGCGGAATCCCAGACGGCGTCCAGGATGTCGGTCTTCGGCACGGCCTGGTCGGGGCGGCGCAGCAGGCACTCGAGAACGCCGAACTCCTTTGCCGTGAGCCGGAGTTCGGCGTCGGCGACGGTGCAGCGGCGGGCCGCCGGGTCGATCCGCAGGTCGGCGACGGCCAGAACAGCGGGTCGCCCTGCTGCGCCGCGGCGCAGCAGGGCCCGCAGCCGGGCCGTGAGCACCACGAAGGAGAACGGTTTGGCGAGGAAGTCGTCGGCGCCGCAGTCCAGCGCCTCGGCCTCGTCGTATTCGCCGTTCTTCGCCGTCAGCATCAGTATCGGCACGGAGTTTTCCTCGGCCCGGAGCCGGTGGCAGATCCGGAAGCCGTTCAGGCCGGGCAGCATCAGGTCGAGCACCACCAGGTCGTACCTGCCGGACCGTGCCCGCTCCAGGCCCGTGAGGCCGTCGGCGGCCACGTCCACCGCGTAGCCCTCGGCCCGCAGGCCCTGGCTGAGCGACTGGGCCAGCCTTTCCTCGTCCTCGACCATGAGTAGGCGCATCGGTCAAGAGTAAGTCAATTTGCGTGCCGGAAAGGACCGTTGACCGATGTGCCGGTTATCTCCCGGCTGAAGAAATCCTCAGCTTCTTTCAGAATCGGCTCAGCGGGGCTTTCCTAGCGTCGGTCGGGTGCGAATACCTTTCCGAGTCCGTCCCTGTTTGCTGCCGGTACTGCCCGTGGCGCTGTTCCATCTGGCGATGTCGCTGCCGAGACACCGGCGGATGCAGACCAACGGCTTCGACCTCGGCATCTTCGAGGAGGCGGTGCGCGGCTACGCGTACTTCGAGCGGCCGGTGGTGACGCTGAAGGGCGCCGGGTTCGTGCAGCTGGGCGACCACTTCAGCCCCGCGCTGGCCGTGCTGGCCCCGTTCTACCGGCTCTGGCCGGCCCCCGAGACGCTGCTGGTGGCGCAGGCGTTGCTGCTGGCGCTGTCGGTGGTGCCCGTGACGGGGCTGGCCGTGCAGTGGCTGGGGAAGGCCCGTGGTGTGCTGGCCGGGCTGGCGTACGGGCTGTCCTGGGGGCTGTGGCAGGCCTCGGGGTTCGACTTCCACGAGATCGCGCTCTCCGTCCCGCTGCTCGCGTGCGCGACGGTCGCGCTGGCCCGCGGGCGGTGGCGGGCGGCGGTGTGCTGGGCGCTGCCGCTGCTGCTGATCAAGGAGGACCAGGGCCTGCTGCTGGCCGGTGTCGGCGGCTACGTCCTGCTGGTCGGACGCCGGCGGGGGCTCGGGGTGGCGACACTCGCGGCGGCCGCGCTCGGCACCCTGCTCACCGTTCTGGTGCTGATCCCCGCCGCCAACCCGATCGGCACCTACGCGTACGGTGCGACGGCCGCGCCCGGGGGCGGGGATCCGTTCACCCGGCTGCTGCTCCCCGCCGACAAGTGGTGGACGCTCGCGGCGCTGTTCGCCCCGACCCTGCTGCTGGCGCTGCGCTCGCCGCTCGCCCTGCTGACGGTCCTGCCGCTGGCGGCCCGCTACTGGTCGACCAACCCCGCGTACTGGAGCACCGGTTGGCACTACAACGCGGTGCTGATGCCCATCATCTTCGTCGCCGCGCTCGACGGCCTGCGCCGCCTGCCCGACCGCCCGTCGCTGCGGCTCGTGCCCGCCGCGATGCTCACCGTCGCACTGCTGGCCGCCCCGCTCCCCGACCTGTCCCGCCCCGGCCCCGAGGTCCTGACCGCCCGCCAGGTCCTCGCCACCGTCCCCGACGGCGCGAGGGTCGCCGCCGCGAACCGGCTCGCCCCGCAACTCACCTCGCGCTGCACCGTCTCGCTCTTCCCGTTCCTCACCTTTCCCGACGACACCGGCTCCACCCACCTCTCCCCCGACGACCGCGACCCCCTCTTCCGCCCGGTTGCAGAATGGGCCGCCACCCTCGACACCCCCGACGGCTTCCCCACCCCCACCGCCGACGACCTCACCGCCCAAGCCGCCCTCCCCACCGCCGGCTACCGCCCCGTCGCCCAAGGCGCAGGCATCACCATCTGGCACTGGGAGCCGGGCCGTTGACGGCGGGGAGAGAGGGCCACGCAGGCACGGGGCGCGGCAACCGGCACCGAAGTGGGAGGATGGCGACATGGCCGAGTTCCGCGTTCCCGAACGCCACGCGCAGGTGTTGGAGTACGCGCAGAGTCTGACGCCTCCTGCCGGATGGAAGATCGAGGTGTCGGGCGACGAGATCATCATGATGGCCGGTCCCTCGGTGATCCATCAGCGGAACCTGTTCATCGTTCGGGAGCAGTTCGACGCTCGGCGGCCGACCGGGCTGATGCCCAGCGAGAACACCGACCTGGCCTCGCCCAGCGTCGGCAAACTCCGCAACCCCGACCTGACGTACATCCCGGTGTCGGTGGTGGAGCTCGGCGGCAACGAAGTCCCGGCCGAGCTCGCCGCGATCGCGGTCGAGATCGTTTCGGTGTCGAACCCCGAGAACGATCTGGTCGGCAAGGTCCGCGACTACCCGCTGATGCAGATCCCCCTCTACCTGGTGATCGATCCGCGCGAAGGGACGGTCGTCCTGTTCTCGGATCCGGTGGGTGGGGCGTACCGCCAGCGGTGGACCGGGGAGTTCGGCGACGTCGTCCCGATCCCGCCACCGTCCGACTTCGGCCTGATGACCGCCGGCCTCGTCCGCTACTGAAGCAGCCGGAGTTTCCTGACTGCGGGCCGCAGGCCGGTCAGCGGGCGAGGCGGCCCATCAGGGACGAGGCGGCGGTGATGCCGGCGAGGGTGGAAACGGTCAGGACGCCGAAGTCGAGGGGGAGGTGGGACGGGGTGCCGATGAGGAGGCCGCGGAGGGCGTCCACCTGGTAGCTGAGGGGGTTGGCGCGGCTGACGGCTTGGAGCCAGCCGGGCATCAGGTCGACGGGGTAGAGGGCGTTGGAGCCGAAGAAGAGCGGCATGGTGATGGCTTGGCCGATGCCCATCAGGCGGTCGCGGGTGAGCACGATTCCGGCGATGGTCATCGAGAGGCAGGAGAAGAACGCCGAGCCGAGGATCACGACCACCGCAACTCCCAGCAGCCGCAGCGGGTTTGCGGTCATGCCGACGCCGAGGACGGCGGCCATCACCACCACCACCGCGGCCTGGATGACCGCCTTGACCCCGGCGGCGAACGCCTTACCGGTGACCAGGGCGGCCCGGGGGGTGGGGGTGACCAGGAGTTTGGTGAGCACTCCGGAGTCGCGCTCCCAGATGATCATGATGCCGTAGAAGATCGCGATGAACATCGCGGACTGGGCGATGATGCCGGGCGCGAGGTAGTCCAGGTAGGGGATGCCACCGGTCGGGATGGCCTTGAGCCGGGTGAAGGTCTCGCCGAAGATCAACAGCCAGAGCGCCGGCTGGACCGCCCGGGTGTACACCTCGGTGCGGTCGTGGCGGAGCTTCTGGAGTTCGACGGTGCACATCGCGGCCACCCGGGCGGGGACCACCCGCCAGCCGGTGCGGGCCCTCGGCGGCACCAGCAGCAGCCCGAAGTCGGTTTCAGCCGACGCGACTCGCGGTGCGGCGGGTACGGCGGACATCTCCGAAGTCTCCTTCCTTGGCGTCGGTCAGTGTGCGGCCCGAGAAGTGCCGGAACACGTCGTCGAGGGTCGGGGCGGTCTGCGCCGGGTCCTCGGCGCGGACCCGGGCCTTCAGTTCCTCTGGGGTGCCGAGGGCACGGATCCGGCCCCGGTCCATCAGGGCGACCCGGTCGCAGTGCTGGTCGGCCTCGTCCATGTAGTGCGTGGTGACCAGGACGGTCATGCCGGTGGCGCGGCGGACCGCGTCCACCCGTTCCCAGACGCCGGCCCGGGCGATCGGGTCGAGGCCGATGGTCGGCTCGTCCAGCACCAGCAGTCGGGGCGCACTGACCAGGGCCTGGGCGAGTTCGAGGCGGCGCACCATGCCGCCGGAGTACGTGCTTGCCATCCGGTCGGCGGCCTCGGTCAGGTCGACGGCGGCGAGTGCCTGGGTGACCCGTTCGGCCCGTTCGGCGCGGGAGACGTCGAAGACCCGGGCGAACAGTTCGACGTTCTCCCGGCCCGTCAACCCGGCGTCGGCGGACAGCTGTTGGGGCACGTAGCCGAGCAGGCGGCGCACCGCGATCGGCTCGGCGCGGCAGTCGTGGCCGAACACCGCGACCATGCCGCGGGCGGTGGGCAGCAGGGTGGTGATGGCCCGGATGGTGGTGGTCTTACCCGCACCGTTCGGCCCGAGCAGCCCGAACACCTCGCCGGCCCGCACCGTCAGGTCGATGCCGTCGACCGCCCGGGTGCCGCCGCCCTTCTTCCGGCCGCGCTCGAAGGTGTACGTCAACTCCCGGCATTCGACGGCCGCTTGGTCGCTCATGCGTCCACCCTCCCGTCCACCTTCCGGTCCGTCCGGGCCCGCAGCCCGGCCGCGACCGTGCGCAGCGCGGGCATCGCCTGCGCGAGCGCGGCCCGCTGGTCGGCGGGCAGTTCGGCCAGTACCTCGCCGACGAGTGCGGTGCGCCGGGCTCGCCAGTCGGCGAGCCGGCGGGCGGCCTCCTCGGTGGCGTACAGCAGTGCGGCGCGCCGGTCGGCCGGGTCGGTCTCGCGGCGCAGCAGGCCCTGTCCGACCAGCTGGTTGACCAGGGTGGAGACCGAGTTTCCGGCCAGGAACAGTTCCTCGGCGGCGTCCGAGACCCGCAGGCCGGGAGTGTCCAGGACCAGCCGCAGCAGTTCGACCTGGGCGCCGCGCAGCGGTGGGTGGTCCAGGCCGGAGCGGAGGCGGCGGCGGATCAGCCGCTGGATGCCGACCAGGAGGGCGGAGAACTCCTCGGTGTCGTCCACACTTTCGAGGTTAGCTCTGTGTGCGAGGTATCGGAGGGTACGCGGCAGGCAAAATCCTGGTCGGGAACGGGCAACGGGCCGACCTCCCAGAGGGGGTGGCCGGCCCGTCGAGAACGGGTTCCGCTGCTGGTCGGTGGGAGATCAGCAGTCCTTGAAGGCGGTGCAGACCGGCTTGGCGATCGCGCTCAGCACGGCGCTGTCCGCGGGCGCGGACCAGGCGGTCTTCGGGTGCCCGCCCTTGGCTGCCTGCGCGTGCAGGGTGAGTTCGACGAGCGCGCCGCCGGAGGTGGTCAGGTACTCGTGCACCGTCACGGTGCCGCCGTCGGCCTGCGGCACCGTGACGGTCGCGACCAGGTGCTCGCTCTCGTCCACGGTGATCTCGGCCTTGGCGCCGGGCGCGGTGGTGGCGCAGTGCTTCACCTCGTCCTTGACGGCGCCGAGCAGGCCGAACGCGGACTGCACGGCCGCACTGCTCTTGTTGGCGTCGCCGAAGGTGACGATGCTCTGGTCGGCCTTCCAGTCGTCGGGCGCGCCGCCCAGCGAGGCGGTGTCCACGCCGGGCACGGTGTCCGCCCAGTCGGCGGACCGCTTGCTGTGGCAGAGCTGCTCGATCTGGAACTGGCCCTTGGCGCCCAGGCTCTTCGCCGCGGGCGCCGTCCAGTGCAGCGCCGCGTTCAGCGGCACCTGCTGCGGGTTGATCCAGGCCGCCGCCGGAACGGTCGAGGCCTTCCCGCCACCGGCGGACTGCGCCGCGCTCGGGTCGGTCTTCGGGCTGCCGGACTCGGTCCCGCCCGCGGACGGCGCCCCGCTGGCGGCGGGCGGCGCGGCGGCCGTCTTCCCGGCGTCGCCCCCGTCCGTGTTGTCGGGGTCGCAGGCGGTCAGAACGGCGACAGCGGTCAGGCAGGCCACCGCGGTGGCGGCGAGGCGGAACGGACGCACGTGGATCCTCGGATTCGAGAAGGAAGAGAAGGGGGGACGGTGGGATCGTCGCCGCCGGCCGTGAACGGGCGGGCGCGGCGCGCGGGTTGACGACGATCAGTAACCGCGGTGCGGACGGTTCGGGTCGGCCTGCTGCACCTTGGACGCCAGGTCGTGGCCGTCCGGCGAGACGTGGTACCGGTCGCGGATGTAGTTCATCGAGGCCGCGACGTTCGCCACCGGGTCGTAGATGTCGGTGGAGGTGCCCTTGACGTGGTACGCCGCGAAGGTGGACGGAATGGTCTGCCAGCCGCCGCGCGAGCTGTTCAGCGGCGCGCCGTCGGCCTGCTTCGCACCGTGCGCGTTGGTGTCCCACAGGTTCACCTGCGAGGTGGGCGCGTTGAACGACGACTCGCGGTCGGCGATGGTCAGCATGCCCTTCGTCCACGCCGCGCGGGCCGCCGGGTCGGTCACGCCCATCGCGTCCAGCGCCTGCGCGATGTACTCGCGGCAGGCGGCCTCGCCGCTCTTGTACTGGCCCTTGCCGCCGTACGTGACCTCGCCGGTCTTGATCGCTCCGGCATGCGAGATCTCGACCTTCGGGTCGTTGCCGTGCCCGCTGCCGCCACCGTGGTCGCCGCCGCCGCTGCCGCCGCCGTGGTCGCCGCCCTTGTTCGGGCTCTTCGGCATCGGCGCACTGGGCTTCTTCGGCGCGGGCTTCTCCGTCGGCTTGTGATCGCCGCCCTGGCCCGGGCTCTTCGGCATGGGCTGCGTGGGGGCCGGCTTGCGAACGCCCTCGTGGGCGCGCCTCTCGGCCTCCTCGTACCGCTTGATCACGATGCCGATCTTCTTGGTGTCCTCGGCGAGCTCCTTGGTGAGCTTCGCCTTGGTCGCCTCCAGCGCCGCGACCTGCTGGTTGATCGCGTTCACCTGCTGGCGGACCTGCGAGACCACCTCGGCGAACCCGAGGATGCTGCCCATCGCGCCGGCGGCCAGGTCGGTGCTCACCGCCTTCGCGATCGTGCCCTGGATCCGGCCGGTCTGCTGCGTCATCTCGTTCATACGCTGCTGAATCATCGCGAAATCCCGCTGGATCTTCGCGAGCTCGCCCGCCTTGAAACCGAAACCTGCTGCCATGTCGTGTCTGCTCCCCCGTCGAACCTGACGCCCGTTCAGTCGTTTATCCCACCACAAGGCATCTCGCGGCAATCACCGGCCCCCACCGGGTGCGCGACTACCCCCGGGGCCCGCCGGGCAAACCACCCGCCGGGGGTATTGCCTCGACGCTCGGCTGCCGAGATGCCGGAGTGCGACCGGCGCGCGACCATGGCAGATGTGGACCGTCCGCGTGCGGTCCACCTCCGATCCGCCTCCGACCGCACCACCGCGACTCACTGCCGAGAGCCGCAGCCGACCGGCCGGCGTCCTACCGGAAAGGCTGGGATTCGATGTTCCAACTCCTCTGGATTCTGCTGATCGGCTTCGTGCTGGGCGTGCTGGCCAAGCTGATCCTGCGCGGACCGCAGGCCATCCCGTGGTGGCTCACCATGCTGCTCGGCGCGGCCGGCGCCCTGCTGGGCAACGCGGTGGCCGGCTGGATCGGCGTCCGCCACACCTCCGGCATCGACTGGATCCGCCACCTGCTCCAGCTCGGCTTCGCGGTCGCACTGGTCGCCTTCGTGTCCCCCGCGTGGGCCAAGTCCCACCCCAACAGATGACACACCGGCCCCGCCGGTCGCCGCTGCCACCGCCATCGCCATCGCCGCCGCCCGTCGAGCACTGCGCTCGGCGGGCGGCGGCGTGTTTCGGCGAGGGCGCGTCGCGAGCTGTGCACCGGGCCGGACGAGCGGATCCGGTCGCGGCTACCCGGCTGCCCAGGCCACGACGAGGCAAGCGCAAGCGCCGCATCAGGCGAAACCACGCAAGCGCCAGCACCGCGCGTCAGGCGAAGCGGGAGCTGCGCACCGGGCCCGACGAACGGATCCGGTCACGGCTACCCCGCTGCCCAAGCCACGACGTGCAAGCGCAAGCGCCGCATCAGCCGAAACCACGCAAGCGCCAGCACCGCGCGTCAGGCGAAGCGGGAGCTGCGCACCGGGCCCGATGAGCGGATCCGGTCGCGGTTGCCGATCGCCCAGGTCGTGGTGGCGCGGGTGGCGAAGGCTGCGAGGGCCTCGTCCGGGTCGGGTGGGGTCTGGCCGTCGCCCTCGTCCGGGGAGGCGGTGGCGGTGCGGATCCGGTCTGCGAGTTCCGCCGCCGGGGCGTCGTCGGCGGGCCCCTGCTCGACCTGTCCGTCCTCGTCGACCCGCAGGCGCGGCTCCCACGGCGCGGCCACGTGCTGTACCAGCAGGCCCGAGATGTCCGCCGAGACGGCCGGCGAGTCCGTCCAGCACGTCGCGTGCTCGTACAGCAGCTCGCCGGGCGCCCGCTCGTACAGTGCCTCGACGAGCTCCTGGTCGCATTCGTTCAGGTCGTACGCCACCACCAGCGCGTCCGCCGTCGCCGCGCCCGGCCGGTACGGGGCTGCGGGCAGTCCGAACAGCGCTGCGGCTGCCAGGCCCAGCGCCTCGCTGCCCCGATCCGGCAGCAGCGCCACCGAGGACGGGCGGCGGCCGGTCGCGGCCAGCACGGTGCGCAGCCGCTCCAGGCTGTGGCGGCAGTTCTCGTAGCTGTCGCCGAGCATCGCCCAGCGGCCCGTCATGCCGGCCTGGAATCCGTGGGTCGAGAGCGTGGCCAGCAGGCCGCCGGTCAGCGTGTAGTGCCAGCCCCGCAGGTCCGTCGGCCCGGCGGGCGGGACGGCTGCGGCGCGGGCCAGCGAACGGCGGATCCGGTCGGCGGCGGGCGCCCAGGTGTCGCCGTCCGGCGCCTCCAGCGCCTCGAACACCTCACGGGCCAGCTCGACCCGGCCGTCCATCAGCGCGTTGTGCGCCAGCAGGTACCCGTCCGGCCAGTCTCCGGTGATCGCCCGGTGCTCCTGCAGCACGGCGACGGCCTCGGCGTGCCGCTCACCGTCCTCCAGCGCGACGGCCAGCTCCAGCAGTACCTGACGCGGGTTGACCTGCCGCCCGCCACCCCGCCCGAACAGCTTCCGCTTCGCCGGCACCGCACCCGCCCGCAACGCCTCGCGCAGCGCCGGGACGGCCAACTCCGAGAGCCCGTGCTCGATGCACGCGTACCCGTACGCGTACAGCGCGCCCGCGCCCGCGCCCGCGTCCGCCGGACGACCCGTGAGGGCGCCGGCCGCGTCCGCCAGCTCGTCGATGCCGACGGACTCCGCCAACTTCCTTACCACCGGCGCGAGTTCGGCAGCCGGAAGATTGTCGGCCACCCTCCGGAGCTCCCGCGCAGCACCCTGCGGGTCACCGGCATCGAGCAACTCCCACGCCTTGGCGAGGTCGGAACGCAAAACAGTCTCCTCGTGAACGGACGGGCGCCCCCGGACCACCCGGTTCGCACACCCGCCCGATCATCGCTGTCGCGCCGCCGCCCCGCCAAGCCGATTTCGCCTCCGGCCGTACGAGCGTCACCGCCGTGAACCACACCGGCGGATCGAGCACGGACGACAGGTGCAAGGGATCACGAGCCATCGGGGCTTCTTGCCGTTTCCGGGGTCTTCTGGCCCCGTTGGTCGACCGTACAGTCAGCTCGCGGAGGTCGCTGGCAACCGCGTCGATGCCGACGGGCGGGCGTGTGCCCTGGTGGTCGGGCTGCTCGCCCTCGCCGCGTAGGAACAGCGAAGCCCCCGGCAACTAGGCCGGGGGCTCAACTGGATTGCAGAGTACGAGACCTGGGGTCAGACGTTGCCGAACTTGCCATCCACCGTGGCGGCTACGAAGGCGGACCAGGCGGACGGCGAGAACGTGAGGACGGGGCCGTTCGGGTCTTTGCTGTCCCGGACAGGAATGATGCCTTCGGCAGCAGCCATGTTCCGCGCTACCTCTACGCAGTTGCCCCCGTTGCTGCTGTAGGAAGATTTGTCCCACTTGGGCTCGTTCACGGTAGTTCCTTTCTCAACCGGCAGAACAGGGCCACGGAGTCCGCCTGCGGCAGTGCGAGGGCCTGCAACTGATAGTAGGCCGTCAGGACGGGCTCCACCGAGCTGGTTTCCCGTTCCAGGTGCCCCTGTTGCGACGACTCGGCGTAGGACATGAGGGATCGGTCGGGCAGCGTCAAGATGTTGACCGGCAGGTCGAACGCCCGGTCTTCGCCTATCCCGTAAGGAGCCACTTGGAGAAGCGTGGTGGGCAGCGCCGCGAACTCCACCAAGCGGTCAAACTGGGCGGCCATCACCGCCGCACCCCCAACCGGGCGGCGAATGCAACTCTCGTCCATCACGACATGCAGCCTTGGAGCGGGTTCCCGGTTGAGCTTCGCCTGTCGCCGAAGGAGAACTGCAACCCGTTCGTCCGCTTGATCCTGTGTGATGCTTCCCCGGCGCACGGCACCCGCTGCGATGGCCGCGGCGTACTCCGTGGTCTGGAGCAAGCCCGGGATGATGCCGAGATCAAACAGCCGCAGCTCTGTCGCGGTTGCCTCGTGCGCCACGTACTCGGCGAAACCTTCAAGCAGTACCGAACTGTGTAGCTCACGCGCCCGACGCTGGAACACGCCTTCGCTGCCCAGCGCTCTGTCAAGTTCCCGGGCAAGCCGAGCAGTTGGGGGACGCCGTCCGTTTTCTACAGCGGATACGTGAGTGCCCGAGTAGCCGACGCGTTCGCCAAGTTCTTCCTGAGTCCATTTCCTCGCCTCACGTGAGCTGCGCAGGAAGGCACCAAAGGCTGCTTCGGGCGACGCGGCGGGGTCAAGCTCAGACCTGTTCACCGCCCTAACTCCTTACTCTCCGAGCAACGTTGACAAGTTGAACACTTCGCGGCACCGAGCCACAGTGAAGCCCCCGGTAGTGGCTCGACTACGGAAGGGCACGACGTGATGGACGTGGACTCTAGACCCGAATCGACGTTGGCGAAGGCCATTCGTCAGCAGCGAGCAGAGGCGCGCGCGGCGTGTGACGCCCTGGCCGAAGCTGCCGACGCATTCGACATTGAGTTGCCGGAACTCGGCGTCGACCGGTCCGCGCCCTACACGGGCGAAGTGCTGGTCGAGGTGGGCCGGGTGCCGGTGGAATCGGTGCGGTTGCTGGCCGAACACCTCCAACTCCTCAATCAGCATTGGGACACGATTGCTGCCGCCGTTGCCGAGCCCGTCACGCCCGCCGTCCCGCTGTTCCGCCCGAACGTCGGGGACCTGGTGGTGGACACGGCGACGGGCCGAGCCGGCGAGTTCCGCGGCGAGGACGGCGACACGTGGTGTCTCGCCCCGGTGTCCGGTGACAGCGCGCCGTGGACGGCCGACCCGCTCACGGTGCGAACGGCGACCGTCAACGAGCTGGTGCGGGTAGGCATGACGGCGAGGGTCAACCGTCAGCCGAAGGCGGGGTGAGCCGTGACACGCGTGACGCTGGTGACGGGCGTGCTGGTGCGCGGCGTCGGGGCTGCTGGCACCCGAAGTGGAGGAACCTTGGGCACCGCGCCCGGCCACCCGGTCACGTCGTACGTCCTGTGCACCGGTCCCGGTGGCCGTCTGCTGATCGTTCAGGCCGCAGGTCTCGGAACGTGGCACCTGCCTGGCGGTGTGGTGGAGGCGGGCGAATCTCCGCTTGACGCGGTTCGCCGCGAGGCTCGCGAGGAACTCGGGCTGGCGCTCGACCTGTTGCCTGACGATCTGCTCGGGACGGTGTGGGTGCAGGCCCGCCGCGAGGGCGCTCGGGACCGCATCGTGTTCCTGTGGGCGGGACCGATGCTCAGTGCCGCCGACACCGACCGAATCGCCTTGCAGGAACGGGAGTTGTCGGGGTGGCGCTGGGCGGGCGCGGACGACGCCCAGCGACTGTTGCACCCTGCCGTGGCTGCTCGAATCCGGACGCCTCTTCAGTGGCCCGGGCGCGTTACCTATCAAGAGACCCGAAACGGAAGGACAGACCCCAATGACGGCCGAGTTCCCCGCCAGGACCCTGCGCATCGGCACGCGTAGCTCGCCGCTTGCCCTGGCCCAGACGGACATGGTGATCGCCGCCCTGCGCGCGCACGTCCCCGAGCTGGTGACCGAGATCGTGCCGGTGACCACCGAGGCCGACCTGTGGCAGGGCGACCTCGCGCAGCTCGGCGGCAAGGGCCTGTACACCAAGCAGATCGACGCGATGCTGCAAGCGGGCAAGGTGGACATGGCCGTCCACTGCGTGAAGGACGTGCCCGGCGACGTGCCCTTGCCCCGCGGGCTGGTCTTCGCCGCGTACCTGGAGCGTCCGGACGTGCGGGACGTGCTGCTGTTCCCCGAGGGTTCCGAGTGCCGGACGCTCACCGACCTGCCGCCGGGCGCGATCATCCTGTCGTCGGCGGTCCGCCGGAAGGCACAGATCCTGCGCGCCCGGCCGGACTTGAAGGTCGTCCGGGTGCGCGGGGCCGTCGGGAGCCGGCTGGAGAAGCTGGACGGCACGAGGAAGATCGACGTCCAGGCGCACGGCATGATCCTGGCCACGGCCGGGCTCGCCCGGCTCGGCATCGAACGGCCCGGCTACGTGCTCGGCCTGGACGAGATGCTCCCGGCCGTCGGCGCGGGTGTCCTCGGGCTGGAGTGCCGCCAGGAGGACCATGCCGTCGCCGCGCTGCTGGAGAAGGTCAACCACCCGCGCACGCAGCGCGAGGTGACGGCGGAACGCGTCATGCTGCACGGGCTCCGCGGCCACTGCAACAGCCCCATCGCCGGATACTGCACCACCGAGGCCGACGGGCAACTCTCCCTGCGCGGCATGGTGTTCGACCGCGAGGGCAGCAAGTTCGCCAACGCGATGATGTGGGACGAACACCAGGGCGACCCGGCCGTCCTCGGTGCCCGCGTCGCCGCCGAACTCCTCCGCCAGGGCGCACGAGAAATCATCTCGGGAATCCCGCACTGACCTGACGCCGCCCGGCCCCGTCCGCATGAGCAGGAGCGGACGGGGCCTCGCCGCGCAGCGGCGCCAACTACCGCCCCCCACCTACACGTTCACCACCGGCCGCACCGCCGACGCAACCCCCGCGGCCACCGCCAGCGGGTCCCGCAGCGGGCGGCCCAGCAGCTTCGCCAGGGCGGGCGAAGTCCCGGCAAGGAAGCCGTGGCGGATGGTGGTGGCGAGGGAGCTGAGCATGGGGGGCTGGAAGGGGAGCAGGGCGGGGGTGGTGAGGAGGCGGGTGCGGTAGGTGGCGAGGGGGAGGGTGTGGTGGGGGACGCCGAGGGTGGTGGCGACGGCGGGCGCGGTGAGCGGGGTGCCGGTGAGGTCGTGGATGAGGCCGGTGTGGGGGGTGGGGTCGGCGGCGACCTTTGCGGCGGCATCGGCGAGGTCGGCGCGGGCGACGGCGGCCAACGCGCCGTCACCGAAGGGGGATTCGAGGCCGGAGGGGCTCCAGGTGAGGAGGCCGCCGAAGAGTTCGGCGTAGAGGCCGTTGCGGAGGATGGTCCAGGGAAGGCCGCTGTCGCGGATCAGGAGTTCGGTGGCGCGGTGGGCGGCGGCGAAGGCGAGGTGGTCACCGGCGGTGGTGAGGCTGGTGTAGACGACGTGGCCGACGCCGTCGCGGACGGCCGCGTCGAGGACGGCGGTGTGCCGGGCGATGACGACGTCGTCCTCCGCGTAGCCGGCGGAGATGAGCAGGAGGGTGGTGACGCCGCGCAGGTCGAGCGTGGCGGGGTCGTCGAAGTCGAGGTGTCGCATGCCCTCGCGAGGGGTGCGGCTGCCGCCGAGTGAAGGCACGCCGGCCAGGCGCAGTGCAGCGAGCGTGGCCGCGCCGAGGTTTCCGTTCGCTCCGGTCACCAGAATCATGATCAGTCGCAGCCTTTCGCGCCGTCGGCCCTGGTTCTCTTCGGTAACCAGTCGTTACGGTGATCCTCGGCCGCGCGACGACCGTCCACAAGGAGGCAGTTCGATGTCACTGACGCACACCGCGGTAACCACCCCCGCCGAGCTCGAATCGTGCGGGCGGCAGGATCATCCGGACTGCGGGATCCGGGACGTGCTGGACCGGATCGGCGACAAGTGGTCGGTCCTGGTGATCGTCGAACTCGCGGGCGGGCCAAGAAGGTTCAGGAATTTGCAACGCGCCGTCGAGGGCATCTCGCAGCGGATGCTGACGCTGACCGTCCGGCGGCTGGAGCGCGACGGGCTGGTGCTGCGCACGGTGTATCCGACCGTCCCGGCGCAGGTGGACTACCGGCTGACGGAGACCGGCGCGGGCCTGACGCACCTGGTGAAGGCGCTCGCCGACTGGTCGTTGGCGCACCGCGCGGTGATCGCCGAGGCCCGGCACGCGTACGACCTGCAGCACCCGGAGAACGAGATCCGGTGACCCGGGAGGGCAGCGGCGAGCCCTCCCGGGCGGTCGGTCAACCGGAGGTCGGGCGGTCCCGCGCGGACGGCCGGGCGGCAGGGCGCATTCCCCTTGCCCGGGCGGCCTCCGCGGCCTCCTCGGCGGCCAGCAGGTCCAGCACCTCGCCGGCCGGGCCGGGCCGGGCGGAGGCGGTCAGGACGGCGCCGGCGAAGGTGGTGCTGATGCCCGCGTCGCCGGGTAGCGGGCCGACCACGCGCACCCCGGGCAGGTCCATCAGTTCGCTGTGCTGCTGGAAGGCGAGGTCGGCTTCGCCGGAGGCGAGCAGCGTGCCGGCCGGCACCCCGGGCGGTGCCTGGACCAGGCGGTCCCGGAGCGCCTCGGCGAGTCCCTGACGGTTGATCAGCTCGAGCACGGCGGTGCCGCTCGGGCCGGTCGAGTAGGCGATCCGACGGGCCGTCAGCAGTGCGGCCCGCAGGGCCTCCTGGCTGTCGAGGGCCGGTGCCGGGGAGCCCTCGGGGACGGCGGCGACCACCTGGGAGACCCACAGCGGGCGGGCCGTCGCGGCGAGCACCAGACCCTCGGCCGCGAGCGCGGCCAGCGCGTCCTCGGCGAGCACCAGCACGTCGCCCGCCGCCCCTTCCCGGACCCGCCGGGCCACCTCCACGCCGCCTGCCGACTCGAACCGTACCGGCATGTCGTGCGCACGCCCGATCCACTCGGACAGCTCGGCCAGGATCGGCCGGGTCGCCATCGAGGACAGGCCGACGATCTCTTCGTCCACGTCTGCTCCTTGCGTCCGGCAGATGCTACGACGGGCGATCGGGCTGTTCAACGGCGGTCTGCGACACTGCGCGGTTGACTTCCTCCCCGGCCTGAAGGCCGGGGGTATCCACGAAAGGACCCTGATGAACACCACCCCGAGCACCGCCGCCGGAAAGGTCCTGGACGTCCTGGCCGTCTTCGACCGCGAGCACCCGGTGCTGACCCTGTCGGAGATCGCCCGGCGGGCGGGCCTGGCCGTGAGCACCGCGCACCGGGTGGTGTCCGAACTCGCGGCGTGGGGCGCGCTGGAGCGGTCCGAGGACGGCTCCTGGCACGTGGGACTGCGGCTGTGGGAGGTCGCCTCGGGCTGCCCGCGGACGCAGATCCTGCGGGACGCGGCGCTGCCGTTCATGCAGGACCTGTACGAGGCGACCCACGAGAACATCCAGCTCGCCGTGCGCGAGGGCACCGAGCTGGTCTTCGTGGAGCGGATCGCCGGGCACCGCTCGGTGGAGCTGCTGACCATGGTCGGCACCCGGTTCCCGGTGGCGTCGACGGGCATGGGCCGGGTGTTGCTGGCGCACGCGCCGGCCCAGCTCCAGGAGGAGGTGCTCGGCGCTCCGCTGCCGGCCTGGACGCCCCACACCGTCACCGAACCGAGGACGCTGCGGGCGCAGTTGGACCTGATCCGCCGCGAGCAGGTCTTCGTCAGCGACCGGCAGTTGTCGCAGAGCACGGTGGCGGTGGCCGCGCCGGTGCGGATCGGGCGGGACGGGCCGGTGAGTGCCGCGCTGGGCATCGTGATCGCGGCGCGGGACGCGGACCGGGCCCGGGGGCTGCGCGAGCCGCTGCTGCGGGCGGTGGGCGCGATCTCGGCGGAGCTCGGCCGGCGGGCCCGCACCGGGCGATGAGCAGCCGGTACCGCGCCGGGCGGTGAGCAGCCGGGACCCCGCCAGGCGGTGAGCAGCCGGTACCCCGCCCGGCGGTGAGCAGCCGGTGCCACGCCGGGCGATGAGCAGCCGGTGCCACGCCGGGCGATAAGCAGCCAGGCCCGCACCAGGCGGTGAGCAGCCCGTGCCACGCCGGACGGTGAGCAGCCAGGCCCGCACCAGGCGATGAGCAGCCGGTGCCCCGCCAGGCGGTGAACAGCCAGGCCCGCACCAGGTGGTGAGCAGCCGGTACCCCGCCAGGCGGTGAGCAGCCAGGCCCGCACCAGGCGATGAGCAGCCGGGCCCGCACCGGACAGTGCGCAGCAAGCTTTCCGCCTGACGGAAAGCCGGGAGACCGGCCGCGGGTCGGGCTGCCAGCGTTCGGGGGAGGAAATCCCCCGCCGCTGTCCTGGAGATGCCATGGCCGACGCCATCCCCGCCGCCTCGATCGACACCGTCACCCGGGCCCCCGTCGCGATCGTCGGCGCCGGTCCGGCCGGTCTGATGCTGGCTCACCTGCTGGGCCGCGCCGGGGTGGAGGCCGTCGTCCTGGACACCCGGACCCGGCACGAGATCGAGACCACCCAGCGGGCCGGCATCCTGGAGGCCGACGTGGCCCGGGACCTGGTGGAGACCGGGGTCGGTGACCGGATCCTGCGCGAGGGCCACGAGCACACCGGCGTCGAACTGCGCTTCGGCGGCCGGGCGCACCGGATCGACTTCCAGGGCCTGGTGGGCGCCTCGACCTGGCTCTACCCGCAGACCGACGTGTTCATCGACCTGGCCGACGCCCGCGAACGCGACGGCGGCACCGTGCACTTCGGGGTCCGCGACACCGAGGTGCTGGACGTCGACACCGCGGCGCCCAGGGTCCGCTGGACGGCGCCCGACGGCACCCGGCACGAGGTGCGGGCCCGGTACGTGGTCGGCGCGGACGGCTCGCGCAGCATGTGTCGGGACCTGGTGCCGGAGCGGAGCCGGGTGCGCTACGGGCGCGAGTACCCGTTCGCCTGGTTCGGCATCATGGCCGCGGCCCCGATGAGCTCCCCCGAACTCGTCTACGCCCACTCCGAGCAGGGTTTCGCGCTGATCAGCCAGCGCACCGACACGGTGCAGCGGATGTACTTCCAGTGCGATCCGCAGGACTCGGTGGACGCCTGGACGGACGACCGGATCTGGCAGACGCTCCAGGCCCGGGTGGCGGGCGAGGACGGCTTCCGGCTCCAGGAGGGGCCGGTGCTGGAGAAGAGCGTGCTGCGGTTCCGGTCGTTCGTGCAGGAGCCGATGCGCTGGGGTTCGCTGCTGCTGGCGGGCGACGCGGCGCACACCGTTCCGCCGACGGGGGCGCGCGGCCTCAACCTGGCGCTGCACGACGTGAAGGTGCTCGCCCCGGTGCTGCTGCGGGCGCTCGGCGCCGAGGGGGCGGCCGCGCTGGACGACTACCAGCCGCGCGCCCTGGCGCGGGTGTGGCGCGCCCAGCACTTCTCGTCCTGGATGACCAGGCTGCTGCACCTGCCGCCCGGCGCGAGCGCCTTCGACCTGCGGCGCCAACTCGGCGAGCTGGACAGCGTGGTGGGCACCCGAGCGGGTCGCGGCTACCTGGCCGAGCAGTACACCGGCTGGCCAACCCGGGGCTGACCCGGACCGCTGACGCCCCATCGAAAGAGGACCTTCACGTGATCATCGACTGCCACGGCCATTTCACCACTGCCCCGCCTCAGCTCGCCGCCTGGCGCGAGCGCCAGCTCGCCGCCCTCGACTCGCCGTCCGACGCGCCCGACCCGGCCGGGCTGCGGATCTCGGACGACGACCTGCGGGCGGCGATCGAGCCGAACCAGCTGCGGCTGATGGACGAGCGCGGCACCGACCTGACGGTGTTCTCGCCGCGGGCCAGCTTCATGGCGCACCACCTCGGCGACTTCGCGGTGTCCGCCGCCTGGGCGCGGATCTGCAACGACCTGGTGCACCGGGTCAGCACGCTCTACCCCCGGCGCTTCGCGATGGGCGCGATGCTGCCGCAGTCCCCCGGCGTCGACCCGGCGACCTGCCTGCCGGAGCTGCGGCGCGCGGTGGAGGAGCTGGGCGCCGTCTCGGTGAACCTCAACCCCGATCCCTCGGGCGGGCGTTGGACGGCCCCGCCGCTGACCGACCGGTCCTGGTACCCGCTGTACGAGGCGCTGGTGGAGTACGACGTGCCGGCCATGATCCACGTCAGCACCTCGTGCAACCCGGCGTTCCACACCACCGGCGCGCACTACCTGAACGCGGACACCACCGCGTTCATGCAGCTGCTCCAGGGCGACCTGTTCGCGGACTTCCCGACGCTGCGGTTCGTCGTTCCGCACGGCGGCGGCGCGGTGCCCTACCACTGGGGCCGGTTCCGCGGGCTGGCGCAGGCCCTCGGCGGGCCGCGGCCGGAGGACCTGCTGGGCCGCAACGTCTTCTTCGACACCTGTGTCTACCACCGGCCGGGCATCGACCTGCTGATGTCCGTCGTCCCGTCCGAGGGCGTGCTGTTCGCCAGCGAGATGATCGGCGCGGTGCGCGGGGTCGACCCGCTGACGGGCCACCACTTCGACGACACCCGGCGGTACGTGGACGCCACCGACCGGCTCTCCGACGAGCAGCGGGCGGCCGTGTACGCCGGCAACGCGCTGCGCGTCCACCCCCGACTGGCCGCCCGCCTCGCCGCGTCCGGCCGCTGACCCCCAGGAGCGATGCACATGCACACCGAACTCGGTGTCGTCCGCACCACGATCGAACGGCCCGATGCGGCCGCGGTGGCCGCGCTGTCGGCGTTCGGCACGGCGACCGTCCACGAGGCGATGGGCCGCACCGGCCTGACCCGCCCCTACCTGCGGCCGGTGTACCCGTCGGCGCGGCTGTGCGGCCCGGCGGTCACGGTGCTGCTCCAGCCCGGCGACAACTGGATGCTGCACGTCGCGGCGGAGCAGATCCGGCCCGGCGACGTGGTGGTGGCGGCCTGCACGACGGAGAGCGAGGACGGGTTCTTCGGCGAGCTGCTGGCGACCTCGTTCCGTTCCCGGGGCTGCGCGGGCCTGGTGATCGACGGCGGCGTGCGGGACGTCGCGGACCTCGCGGCGATGGACTTCCCGGTGTTCTCCCGGGCGATCAACGCGCGGGGCACGGTGAAGGCGACCCTCGGTTCGGTCAACGTGCCGGTGGTGTGCGCCAACGCGCCGGTGCGCCCGGGCGACGTGGTGCTGGCGGACGCCGACGGCGTGGTGGTGGTGCCGCGCGAGCGGGCCGCCGAGGTCGCCGAGGCCTCCGCCCGGCGGGAGGCGGCCGAGGCGGGCAAGCGCGAGCGGCTGCGCGCGGGCGAGCTGGGCCTGGACATGTACGGCATGCGCGGCCCGCTCGCCGCGCTCGGACTGCGCTACGAGGACTGAGCCATGACGACCGATCAGCAGAAGACCCCCGGCTGGCTGGACTGGCACCCCTCCCCCGCCCGTCCGGCGCTCGCCCTCCCGGCCGGCGCGGTGGACGCGCACTGCCACGTGTTCGGCCCCGCCGCGCAGTTCCCGTACGCGCCGGAACGCAAGTACACGCCGTGCGACGCCTCCGCCGAGCAGCTGTTCGCCCTCCGCGACCACCTGGGCTTCGCCCGCAACGTGATCGTCCAGGCGACCTGCCACGGCGCCGACAACCGCGCCCTGCTGGACGCCCTGCACCGCTCCGGCGGCCGGGCCCGCGGCGTGGCCACCGTCAGGCCGGGGGTGAGCGACGCCGAGCTGCGGGAGCTGCACGCGGCCGGCGTGCGCGGGGTGCGGTTCAACTTCGTGCGCCGCCTGGTCGACGTGACGCCCCGCGCCGAGCTGTGGGACGTGGTGGAGCGGATCGCCCCGCTGGGCTGGCACGTGGTGCTGTACTTCGAGGCGGCCGACCTGGCGGAGCTGCGCGAGTTCTTCCTCTCCATCCCGGTGCCGCTGGTGATCGACCACCTGGGCCGACCGGACGTCTCCAAGGACCCGGACGGCCCGGAGTTCGCCGGGTTCCTCTCCTTCCTGCGCGCCCGGGACGACATCTGGTGCAAGGTCAGCTGCCCGGAGCGCCTGTCGCTCACCGGCCCGCCGGCCCTGGACGGCGAACGGGACGCCTACCGGGACGTGGTGCCGTTCGCCCGCCGGGTGGTCGAGGAGTTCCCCGACCGGGTGCTGTGGGGCACCGACTGGCCGCACCCCAATCTGAAGGACCACATGCCGGACGACGGCCTGCTGGTCGACTTCCTCCCGCACATCGCCCCGACCGAGGAGCTGCGCCGGCGGCTGCTGGTCGACAACCCGAACCGCCTCTACTGGCCTTCCTCGGAAAGGAGTTGACGACCATGGCAGTCGACCGCACGTACCGGCTCGTCCCCGGGACCACCATCTTCGACGCCGACCAGTCCGCGAAGGGCTACCACCTCAACCAGTTCTGCATGTCGCTGATGACGGCCGAGAACCGGGCCGCGTACCTGGCCGACGAGCGCGGCTACCTGGACGCCTGGCCGCTGCGCGAGGCGCAGAAGCAGGCGCTGCTCGACCGGGACCTGAACGCGGCGATGCGCGAGGGCGGGAACATCTACTTCCTCGCCAAGTGGGGTGCCACGCTGGGGTTCTCGTTCCAGCAGATGGCGGGCTCGATGACCGGCATGACCGAGCAGGAGTACCGGGACATGATGGTCTCCGGCGGCCGCTCGGCCTCCCTCCCCGGCAACCGGATCGACCGCGCGGTGCTGGAGGCCGCCCACGCCGACCAGTCGCCACCGGCGGCACACGCCGCCGTCTCGGCCGCCGTGTTCACCTCGCACGTCCCGGCGATCGGCGCGGCGATGGACCACGGAAAGACCGAAGAACCGTACTGGCAGCCGGTGTTCGCCGGGTACGAGCACTCCCGGCAGTGGGCCCGGGAGAACGTCCCCGACGTGGTGATCCTGGTCTACAACGACCACGCCAGCGCCTTCGACCTCTCGCTGATCCCGACGTTCGTCCTGGGCACCGGCGCCGCCTATCCGACCGCCGACGAGGGCTACGGCCCGCGCCCGGTGCCGGGCATCGAGGGCGATCCGGAGCTGGCCGCGCACCTCGCGCACTGCCTGATCCGGGACGACTTCGACCTGACACTGGCCAACGAGATGCCCGTCGACCACGGGCTGACGGTGCCGCTGTCGCTGATGTTCGGCGACGTGGAGCGGTGGCCGTGCCGGGTGATCCCGTTCCACGTCAACGTGGTGCAGTACCCGGTGCCGTCCGGGGCGCGCTGCTTCGCGCTCGGGCGGGCGCTGCGCCGGGCGATCGAGTCCTACCCGCGGCCACTGAACGTGCAGGTCTGGGGCACCGGCGGGATGAGCCACCAACTCCAGGGCCCCCGCGCCGGGTTGATCAACCGGGAGTGGGACAACGCGTTCCTGGACCGGCTGGTCGCCGACCCGGCGGGCCTGGCCCGGGTGCCGCACCTGGAGTACGTCGAGGAGGCCGGCTCGGAGGGCATCGAGCTGGTGATGTGGCTGATCGCCCGCGGCGCGCTGAGCGACATCGACGACGGCGGCCGGGTCGACGTCGAACACCGCTTCTACCACGTACCGGCGTCCAACACCGCCGTCGGCCACCTGATCCTGAACAACCACCCCCGCCTCAAGGAGAACTGAGATGACCACCCAGCAGCCCCTGCGGATCGCCCTGGCCGGCGGCGGCGCGTTCGGCGCCAAGCACGCGGCGGCCCTGCGCCGGATCGAGGGCGTGGAGCTGGCCGCCGTGGTCTCCTCCTCCCCGGAGAGCTCCCGCAGGTTCGCCGCCGAGCAGGGCGTCGACCGGGCGGCCGGCAGCCTGGACGAGGTCCTGGCGATGGACGACGTGGACGCGGTGATCCTGGCCACGCCGACGCCGCTGCACGCCACGCAGACCCAGGCCTGCCTGGCGGCGGGCAAGCACGTGCAGGTGGAGATCCCGGTCGCCGCCTCGCTGCCGGACGCCGAGGCCTGCGTGGCCGAGGCGGAGCGCACCAAACTGGTGGCGATGGCCGGGCACACCCGCCGGTTCAACCCCAGCCACCAGTGGGTGCGCCGACGGATCACGGCGGGCGAGTTCGCGATCCAGCAGCTCGACGTGCAGACCTACTTCTTCCGCCGCACCAACCTCAACGCCCTAGGCCAGAAGCGCAGTTGGACCGACCACCTGCTGTGGCACCACGCCGCGCACACCGTCGACCTGTTCGCCTACCAGACCGGTTCGCCGATCGTGCAGGCCAACGCGATCCAGGGGCCGGTCCACCCGGAGCTGGGCATCGCGATGGACATGTCGATCCAGCTGAAGGCGGCGACCGGCGCGATCTGCACCCTCTCGCTCTCCTTCAACAACGACGGCCCGCTGGGCACGTTCTTCCGCTACATCGGCGACACCGGCACCTACCTGGCCCGCTACGACGACCTGTTCACCGGCGCGGACGAACCCGTCGACGTCAGCGGAGTCGACGTCTCCCTGGACGGCATCGAACTCCAGGACCGCGAGTTCGTCGCGGCGATCCGCGAGGGCCGCGAACCCAACGCCTCGCTCGCCCAGGTACTGCCCTGCTACCGCACCCTGGCGGCCCTGGAGCGGCAGCTCGCATGACGGCGTGAACCGCCCCGGGCCCGGGCCGCGCTCTGCGGCTCGGGCCTGCGCGTCCCTGCCGTCGGCCCGGGCCGCACGAACCGCCGCCACGCAGGGGCGCGTCGGAGATTCTTGACGCGTCGGACTTTTCCGACACATAGTGGTGGTCATGCGAACCGATGTGTTCGGCGCGTTGGCCAACCCCGTGCGCCGCCGACTGCTCGAAACCCTGCGGGAGGGTCCTCGCTCCACCGGGGAGCTGGCCGGCCTGTTCGAGCTCGGGAGGCCCGCGGTGTCCGAGCACCTGGCGGTGCTCCGAGCCTCCGGGCTGGTGAGCGAGGAACCGCGCGGACGGCACCGCTTCTACCGCCTCGAACCGGCGCGGCTGGCCGAGGTGGGCAAGTGGCTGCATCCGTTCGAGCACTACTGGAAGCAGCGCCTGGAAGCGCTGTCCGATCTCCTGGCCGAGGACGACGAGACGTGACCGAGAACAACACCATCACCTGCGAGAAGTTCCTGCCCCACCCGCCGGCGGCGGTGTGGAAGGCCCTGACCGACCCCGGGCTCCTGGCCCGCTGGTGGGCCGCCGGGGACATCAGGCCGGTCGTCGGTCACCGCTTCGCCCTCGACATGGGCAACTTCGGCAGCCAGCCCTGCGAGGTGACCGAGGTGGACGACCAGCGGCTGCTGGCCTACCGGTTCGCCGAGGGCTCGCTCGACACCACCATCACCTGGGCGCTGCATCCCGAGGGCCGGGGAACCCGCCTCGTCCTCACCCACGCGGGCTTCGACCTCGGCTCCCCGATGGGCAGGCAGGCATTCGACGGCATGGGCCACGGGTGGCCGCACGTCCTGAGCCGGCTCGACTCCGTCCTCGGCGACGCCTCTCCGTCCGTGTGACACGCAGACCGACGAGGCGTCGGGACCGGAAGGTCCCGACGCCTCGTCATTTTCGTTGGTCAGGCGTAGAACCGGGAGACGCTCTGCAGCACCGCGGCCGGCTTGGTGGCGCCCTCGATCTCCACGGTGCCGTCCACGGTGATCTGCACTCCGCCCGGCACCTCCTCGACCTCGGCGAGGCGGGCGAGCAGGCGGATGCGGGAGCCGACCTTGACCGGCGAGGGGAAGCGGACCTTGTTCAGGCCGTAGTTGACCTTGGTGGTGACGCCCTCGACCTCCAGCAGTTCGGTGAACAGCGGGATGAACAGCGACAGCGTCAGGTAGCCGTGCGCGATGGGGGCGCCGAACGGGCCGGCGGCGGCCCGCTCGGGGTCGGTGTGGATCCACTGGTGGTCGTCGGTGGCGTCCGCGAAGGTGTCGATGCGCTGCTGGGTGACCTCCAGCCAGCGGCTGGTGCCGAGGTCGGCGCCGGCCAGCGACTTCAGCTCGTCGAGGCCGTTGACGGTGAGTGCCATGGGTGTTGCCTTTCGGTGGGTCAGCTGCCGTGCCGGGCACGGAGCCGGTGCTTGAGGATCTTTCCGGAGGCGGTGCGCGGCAGTTCCTCCGCGAGCACCACCGATTTCGGGAGCTTGTACTTGGCGAGCACCCCGGCCAGCGCGGCGAGCAGCGCCGCGGGGTCGAGGTCCGCCCCGGCCTCGGGGACCACCACGGCCCGGCCGACCTCGCCCCACTTGGCGTCGGGGACGCCGTAGACGGCGCACTCGGCGACGCCGGGCAGGGCGAGCAGGGCGTCCTCCACCTCGGCGGGGTAGACGTTCTCGCCGCCGGAGATGTACATGTCCTTGAGCCGGTCGGCGATGGTGACGTAGCCGTCGTCGTCCGCCCGGGCGGCGTCGCCGCTGCGGAACCAGCCGTCGTGGAAGGACTGCGCGGTGGCCTCGGGCAGGCCCCAGTAGCCGGGGCCGACGTTGGGCCCGTGGACCAGGAGTTCGCCGATCTCGCCCGGCGCGGCCGGCCGGCCGTCGGGGGTGAGCAGCCGCACGTCGGTGAAGAAGTGCGGGACGCCCGCGCTGCCGGCCTTGGCGGCGGCGTGTTCGGCGTCCAGGAAGAGCACGCCGGGTGCGGTCTCCGTCATGCCGTAGCCCTGGAGGAAGGCCAGGCCGCGCCGCAGGTAGGTGTCGATCAGCGTGGTCGGCACGGGGGCGCCGCCGCAGTTGAGGACCCGCAGGCTGCTCAGGTCCGCGCTCTCCCAGCGTTCCTGAGCGGCGATCAGGTGGTACATGGTCGGCACGCCGAACAGGTGGCTGATCCGCTCGCGTTCGATGATCTCCAGCGTCGCGGCGGGGTCGAAGGACTCCACCAGGTGGCAGGTGCCGCCCTTGAGCAGGACCGGCAGGGTGAGCATGTTGAGGCCGGCCGTGTGGAACAGCGGCGCGCTGACCAGGGCCCGGTCGTCGGCGGTCAGGTCCACGTCCACCAGCACGTTGTACGCGTTCCAGGTCAGGTTGCCGTGGGTGAGCACGGCGCCCTTGGGACGGCCGGTGGTGCCCGAGGTGTACATGATGATGCAGGTGTCGTCGAGCGTCACCGGCTCGTCGATCGGGGTGGGATCGGCGGTCAGCAGCGCCTCGTAGGCGGGGCCGACCTGCACCGTCAGCGACGGGCCGGCGCCCACCAGGCCCGCGCAGTCGGGGGCGTGGATCAGCGCCTTCGCCCCGCTGTCCGCCAGCTGGTGGGCGATCTCGGGTGCGGCGAGCCGGGTGTTCAGCGGGACGAAGACCGCGCCGAGCAGGCCGGTGGCGAACAGGGTCTCCAGGAAGGCGGGGTGGTTGGGCCCCAGGTACGCCACCCGGTCGCCGCGGCGCAGTCCGGCGGCGCGCAGGGCCTGGGCGAGGCGGGTGGTGCGGTCGGCCAGCTGGGCGTAGCTGACGGTGTGTCCGTGGTGGACGAGTGCGGTGCGGTGCGGGGTCTTCCGGGCCCGGCGGGCGGGCCAGGAGCCGATTCCCTCGTTGCGCATGGGCGGTTGGGGCCCTCTCAGCTCAGCCCGAGCAGCCGGGCGGCGTTGTCCTTGAGGATCTTCGGCCGGACCTCGTCCTTGATCGGCAGCTTCGCGAAGTCGGCGAGCCAGCGGTCGGGGGTGAGGACCGGGTAGTCGGAGCCGAACAGCACCTTGTCCTTGAGCAGCGTGTTGGCGTACTGCACCAGCTGCGGCGGGAAGTACTTCGGCGACCAACCGGAGAGGTCGATGTGCACGCCGGGCTTGTGGGTGGCGACGGCCAGCGCCTCGTCCTGCCAGGGGAAGGACGGGTGGGCGAGGACGATCTTCAGGTGCGGGAAGTCGGCGGCCACGTCGTCCACGTGCATCGGGTTGGCGTACTTGAGCCGGATCCCGCCGCCGCCGGGGACGCCCGCGCCGATGCCGGTCTGGCCGGTGTGGAACAGCGCGACGGTGCCGGTCTCCTCGATCAGCTCGTACAGCGGGTAGGCGAGCCGGTCGTTGGGGAAGAAGGCCTGGATGCTCGGGTGGAACTTGAAGCCCTTGACGCCGAACTCCTCGACCAGGCGCCGGGCCTGCCGGACGCCCGCCTTGCCGCGGAACGGGTCGATCGAGGCGAACGGGATCAGCACGTCGGCGTTGGCGGCGGCGGCCTCGGCGATCTCCTCGTTGGGGACGGGCGGGCGTCCGGTGGCGTGTTCGGCGTCGACCGTGAACACCACGGCGGCCATCTTCCGCTCCCGGTAGTACGCGGCCATCTCGGCGACGGTGGGCTTGCGGTCGCCGGCCACCTTGAAGTAGCCGCTGGAGGCGTCGTTCAGTTCCTCGTCCAGCGAGGCGTGGCCGTGCGCGGAGACCTCGGCATGGGTGTGGACGTCGATCGCGGTCAGCTCGGCGAGGTTCACTTCGCGCTCGCGGGGACGACCGGGGCGGGGATGCCGACGCTCTGCGGTTCGCGGCCGACCGAGCCGGCCCAGACGGCGGCGATCGTCTCGGGGCTCCAGCCGCCGTCGGCGTACGCGGTCGCCACTTCCTGCGGGTGCGACCACAGGGCGAGCTTGTCGCCGCCGATGCCGATGCACTGGCCGGTGATGCCGGCGGCGGCGTCCGAGGCGAGGAAGGGCAGCAGCGCGGCGCAGTCCTCGGCGGTGCCGAAGCCCTCGCCCTTGCGCAGGAAGTCCGGCAGCGGCGCGCCCTGCTTCATCGCCTCGATGTAGGGGGCGAAGGCGGGGATCGTCTCGGTCATCGCGGTGGCGGCGACCGGGACGACGGCGTTGACGGTGATGCCGGCCCGGCCGAGCTCCATCGACCAGGTGCGCACCATGGCGGCGATGCCGGCCTTGGCGGCGGCGTAGTTGGTCTGCCCGAAGTTGCCGCGCTGCCCGGCCGGGGAGCCGATCATGATCAGCCGGCCGCCGTCGCCCTGCTCGCGCATCCGGACGGCGGCGGCGCGGGCGCAGGTGAAGGTGCCGCGCAGGTGGGTGGCGATGACGGCGTCGAAGTCGTCGTCGGTCATCTTCCAGAGCACCTTGTCGCGCAGGATGCCCGCGTTGGTGACCATCACGTCGAGCCGCCCGAAGGCTTCGACGGCCCGGTCCACCAGCAGTTGGGCGGCTTCGGCGGTGCCGACCGCGGCGGCCTGGGCGACCGCCCGGCCGCCGGCGTCCCGGATGGTGGCGGCGGCCTGCTCGGCGGTGTCGGCGTCCAGGTCGTTGACCACGACGGCGGCGCCGGCGTGGGCGAGGGCGGTGGCGTAGGCGAGGCCGAGGCCGCGCCCGCTGCCGGTGACGACGGCGACCTTGCCGGTGAGGTCGAGGGGCTTGGCCGGGGTGGCGGAGGATTCGTTGCTCATGGCCATTGAAGCTAAGAACAATGATTGCTCTTGTCAATGATTGCTGAGGACCCAGATTTCCGGGCATGATGGGCCCCATGAGTGACGCCCCCTGGATGCACAGCCTGCAGACCGACGCCGGATACCTGCTGTACCGGCTCGGCCAACGGGCCGGCAGCCTGTTCAACGCCGCCCTCGAACAGCACGGCCTGCGCCTGCGCCACCACGCGATCCTGCGCTTCCTGGCCACCGTCGACGGCGCCCGCCAGCGCGAACTCGCCGACCGCCTCGGCTACGACCCGAGCGCCGTCGTCACCCTGCTCGACGACCTCCAGCGCCTCGGCCTGACCGAACGCCGGGCCGACCCCGCCGACCGCCGCAACCGCATCGTGGTGCTCACCGAGGCCGGCCGCGAGCTGCTGCGCACGGCCGACGCCGACAGCCGCCGGGTCACCGACGACCTGCTGCACCCCCTCGACGCCGCCGACCGCGCGACCCTCCTCACCCTGCTGCGCCACCTCGCCGAACCCACCCCCTGACGGGTCAGCCGGCCCAGATCTCCCGGACCGCCCGCAGCGGGTCGCGCTCGACCCGGGCCTCGGCGCACCACCGCATGGTGGCGCGGCCGTCCGCGTAGGGCGGCCAGACCGGGTCGAGGCCGCGGACGAACGCGACCCAGGCGCCGTGCACCGCGTCGGCGAGGGCCTGCGGGGGCCGGGCGCCGAGGGCCTCCACGACGCCTTCGGCGGCCAGCGCGTCGAAGGCGAACGGCAGATCGGTGCAGTGGTAGGCCTGCCCGGACCGGCCCGGGGCGCTGCCGGCCCACTCGAACTGGTAGAGCCAGGTGGGGAGTCGGGCCGCGCTGCGGGCCTCGGCGAGGGCCAGCGCGGGGGCGCGGAACAACCAGTCGGTGAGCACCTCACCCGGACCGGCCCCCGGGTTCTCGGCGTGGAACCGGGCGGCGCGCTCCGGGTCCAGGCCGAGCGCGGCGAGCATCGCGTCCACCTCGGGGCCGCCCGGTGCGGCGGGCCCGGGCGCGGCGAACTCGTGGGCGGTGAAGCCGAGCAGCAGCGGCACCGGCGATGCGGCGACGGCCTCGTGCACCGGACGGGTCACCAACTCGCCGTCCACGCACGGGGCGAGGGACAGCAGCGGGTCGCCGTCCGCGCCCAGCGCGTCCTGGAGCGCGAGCAGCTGCTCGTCGCTCGCGTCCTGAAGGGCTTCGGCGGTGAGCACCGCTCCGGTGCGCTCGGCCAGCGTCCGGGCGACGGCCGGGGCGTCGGGTTCGAGCACCGCGCCGGAGGCGGAGATCGCGGCGCGCAGCAGCCCGCGCGCCGCGGGCACCGCCAGCAGGGTCTGCACCGCGCCGCCGCCCGCCGACTGCCCGGCGACGGTGACCTTCGCGGGGTCGCCGCCGAAGCCGGCGATGTTGTCGCGGACCCACTCCAGGGCGGCGACCCAGTCCCGTACGCCCCGGTTGTCGGGCGCGTCCGGCAGGTGCAGGAAGCCCTCAATGCCGAGCCGGTAGCCGACCGTGACCAGCACCACGCCGTCCCGGTTGAACGCCGCGCCGTCGTACCACGGGCTGGCGGCGCTGCCCGCGACGTAGCCGCCGCCGTGGATCCACACCAGCACCGGCAGCCCCGCCGACGGGTCGGTGGCGGGGGTGAAGACGTTCAGGTTGAGGGTGCCCGCACCGGGGATCGTCGGCTCGGGGATGGTGGTGACCTCGGCGAAAGGCCTGCGCTGCGCGGTCGGCCCGTACGCGGTGGCGTCGCGCACCTCGCTCCACGGCTCGGGCGCCACGGGCGCGGCGAACCGCAGCGCCCCGACGGGGGGTTGGGCGTACGGGATGCCGAGGAAGCGCAGGCTCCCGTCGGCGCGGCGCTCACCGCGCACCGGGCCGCTGCGGGTGGGGACGACGGTCATCTGTTCTGCTCCTGTACGGGTCACGGGGTGGGCCCCTGGTGTTCGACGTAGTGGCGGACGCGGTTGAGCTCGGCCGGATCGGCCGGGCGCGCGCCGTAGGTGCGGTCGGGGGTGACGGGGGTGACGGAGATCCGGTTGTCGCGCAGCAGCGCGGTGGCGTCGGCGTCCGGCACGGTCTCGGTGCAGCGGTCACCGGGCCGGTGCTCGCACCAGCCGAGGCCGATGGCGTAGGCGCCGCCGGCGGTCGGCTCGTAGGCGTGCCAGACCTCCCGGCCGTGGCCGACGGAGGTCCACCGGGCGGGCCCGGCGGGGCGGCCGGCGGTGACGTCCGGGTAGTCCACCTTGAGGGCGAACGTGCGGCTGAGCAGGTCGTGTCCGCGCAGGCCGGCGATCAGCCGGGCGGCGTAGTCGGCGGTGGCCCGGTAGTCCGCGGTCGGGAAGTACTCGCCGCTGTCGTCGCCGGTGGTGGAGAAGGCGAGCGCCGGAACGCCGTCGTCGACGGCGGCGAGCGCCGCGCCGACCGTGCCGGAGTCGTTGACCTGGGCGCTGACGTTGGCCCCGGAGTTGATGCCGGAGACCACCAGGTCGGGCCCGCCGGACCAGCCGGTCCGGTCCGCGAGGGCGGCCCGCAGGGCCAGGTGCACGGTGTCCACGGGGGTGGCGGAGGGGCTGCCGGGCCGGCACGCGTCGTCCAGGCAGACCCCGTACACGGCCCCGCCGGACGGGGCGGCGGCGCAGTCCGCGCCGTACCCGGCGGGCAGCTCGCCGCGGCGGGCCAGCGCCAGCGTGCCGCTGTTGCTGACCGCGGTGCCCTTGCCGGACTGGACCTGCCAGGGCGCCATCACCACCACGTCGGCGCCGGCCGCGCACAGGGCGCGGCGCAGCTCGTACAGGCCGAGGCCGTCGGACTGCGAGGCCTTGGCGGCCCGCATCGAGTCGTCGTTGGTGAGCAGCACCCGCAGGCCCGCCAGCGGCCGGGCGGCCGGTGCGGGGGCGTCGGGCGCGGCGGCGGCGGAACCCGTCACGGCCAGGGTGCAGGCGGCGGTGGCGGCGGCGAGCAGACGGCGGGCGGTGCGTCTCACGTGAGGTTTCCTCTCTTTCCGCGGGTCACAGGCCGAGCCCGTGGCCGAACGCGAAGACCGGATCGGCGGTGTCGTTGGGCACGTCGGGGCGGGAGGCCGCCACGGCGGCCATCGAGCGCGGCAGTTCGAAGGGCAGCCGGCCCTCGGAGCGGGCCCGGCCGAACACCACGTCGAGCAGGGCGTCGTCCTGCGCGCCGTAGTCGGCGACCAGGGCGTGCGCGCGCTCGGCGATCTCGGGGAGCACGGCCGGCCGTTCCAGGTTGATCAGTACGACGGTCGGCACGGCGTCCAGCACGGCGAGGATCCGGGCGAGTTCGTCCGCCGGGAAGTCCAGGTGCCCGGAGTGGAACAGCGACTCGAAGCGGTTCGGGCGCTGCTCGTACGGCGTGTACAGGCGCAGCACGGCGAGGTCGGCCTCGGCCGGGTCCTGGACGGCCCGGCCGTACCGGGCGACGACGGCCGCGTCCAGGCCCTCGGTGTAGAGGCGGGGCGCCGGACGGGTGACGGGCAGGGTGGCGTCGCGGTTGACCAGGACGGTCAGCGAGCGGCGCTGCGCCGCGGCCCCCTCGGCGCGGAACTCCGGGTTGCCGACGATCAGTTCGGCGGCGTCGGGGTCCACGTACCGCCGCTCGTCGAACAGGCCGAGGACGAACTTCTCCCGCAGCAGCCGTCGCACCGAGGTGTCGAGCCGCGCCTCGGTGATCCGCCCGTCGCGCAACAGGGCGAGGAGCAGTTCGGGGCACTCCTCGCCGCCGAACTGGTCGACGCCGGCATCGAGCGCCTTGGCGGCGCGTTCGGCGGGGGTGAGGTGTTCGACGCCCCAGGCGCGAGCGCGGTGCGGCTCGCCGAAGATCTCGTCGTCGTTGAGCAGGCCCCAGTCGGTGCACACGATGCCCTGGAAGCCGAGCTCTTCGCGCAGCAGGCCGGTGACCACGTCGCGGTTGAAGCCGAATCCGACCTCCTCCCAGTCGGTGCCGATCGGCTGCCCGTAGTAGGGCATCATCTGGGCGGCTCCGGCCGCGACGGCGGCCCGGAACGGGGCGAGGTGCAGCTCGCGCATCCCGCCGGGGTAGACCTGCTCCTTGCCGTGCGGGAAGTGCGGGTCCTCGCCGTCCTTCTGCGGCCCGCCGCCGGGGAAGTGCTTGACCATGGCGGCCACGCTGTCCGGGCCGAGCCGCTCGCCCTGGAGGCCGCGGATGTACGCCTCGGCGAGTTCGGCGGTGAGGGCGGCGTCGGAGCCGAAGGTGCCGGTCTGCCGCGACCAGCGCGGTTCGGTGGCGAGGTCGAGCTGCGGGTGCAGGGCGACCCGCAGGCCTACGGCGAGGTACTCGCGGCGGGCGATGTCGGCGAAGCGGTGCACCAGTTCGGGGTCGCGGACGGCGGCCAGGCCGATCGGCTCGGGCCAGGCGGAGAACGCGCCGGCCCGGATCGAGGCGCCGATGTTGGCGGTGAAGGAGTGGCGGGGGTCGGTGGAGAGGGTGACCGGGATGCCGAGCCGGGTGCCGTGGGCGATCTCCTGGACGGCGTTGTGCCATTCGGCGATCCGGCGCGGCTCGGCGGTGCCCACCAGGTTGAAGTGGCTCAGGCCCTGGTCCCGGATCAGGCCGGTGGTGTCGGCGGGGAAGTCGCTGTCGTCGCCGTCCTCCACGGGCCGGCCGTCGGCGTGCATCGGCAGCATGGTGTGGAACATCAGGCCGGCCTTCTCCTGCGGCGTCATCCGGCCGAGCAGGTCCTCGACGCGTTCGTCCACCGGCCGGGCGGGGTCCTGGTAAGGGAGGGGGGTCTGGTGCATGGTGTTTCTCCGAGTGCCGGGGGGGTGAGGGTGGGTCAGCGGACGCCGCGGATCGGGACGACGGCGAGCGCGCCGCCCAGGATGATCAGGGCGCCGGCCAGGTAGAGCGCGTCGTAGCCGGCCAGGCTGACCACCGCGGAGGCGACCAGCGGGGCGAGGATCTGCGGGCCGGCGTTGGCGATGTTCAGCACTCCCAGGTCGCGGGCGGCGTCGGCGGCGCTCGGCAGCACCTGGGTGACCAGGGCGGTGTCCACGGCCATGTAGCAGCCGAACGCGATCCCGGCGAGCACGGTGTACAGCAGGATGCCGGTCCAGGTGGGCATCAGGACGGGGACGGCCATGGTGGCGGAGGCCAGCACGCACGAGACGGCGATCAGCGGCTTGCGGCGGCCGAGCCGGTCGGACAGCCAGCCGCCGAGGACGGTGGCGGCGAGCGTGGAGACCGCGTCCACCGGGGCGAGGTAGGTCTGGGCGCCGGGGGCGTCCATGCCGTCGGGCAGCCGGATGTGGTCCTGCAGGATGTAGAACTGGAACAGCGAGACGGCGAAGAAGCCGAGCATCATCAGGAACCGGCCGATGAACGCCCAGCGGAAGTCGGCGACCTTCAAGGTCTCGGCGAACGCGGCGAGTTGGCGGCGCAGCGGGACGGGTTCGGTCTTCGTCGGGCGCTCTTCGCGGACCAGTGCGGTGAACAGCACGGCGGCCAGCGCCATGACGGCGCCGATCAGCAGGTAGCCGGTGGCGAGCGAGTCGGGGACGAAGCGGGCGGCGAGCAGGATGCCGACCACCGAGCCGATCGGGGTGCCGATGCCGACCATCGCGGAGGCCACTCCGCGGCGTTCGGCGGGCACCCGGTCGGGAACCACGGCGGTGATGGCGGCCTGGAAGCAGTTCATGGTGGCCTGCACCAGGCACCAGACCAGGGTGACCAGCAGGATGGTGCGGACCTGGCCGAGCAGGGCGAGCGCGCCGAAGGAGGCGAGGCCGCCGCCGAGGATCCATGGGTTGCGGCGACCGGAGCGGTCGGAGAGCAGCCCGGCGAGCGGGTTGAACAGGGTGGCGAACACGGCGGCGATGCCGGAGACCAGGCCGAGGCTGCCGACCTTGCCGTCCGGGTCGAGCAGTTCGATCTGGGCGGGCAGCAGGACGCCGCCCACCCCGAGATAGACCAGGTACAGCGCGGAGTTGCCGAGGGTGAGCATCGGCAGCAGCGCCCGGCCGGCGCCGGCGGCTCTCGGGTGGTCGACGGCGTCGTCGGCGGTGGTCATGACCGGCCTCCTGGGGTGGCCACGGTCCCGTGCGGCGGGAGGGTGAAGGGTGGGGGTGCCCCGCACGCGGTGCGGCACGGCGAACGGGCGGCCCGTCAGGTGGCCGCCCGGCCGGCCCGGGTGGGCACGGCGGCGGGGCCGGACCAGCAAAGCACGAAAACCGAGTGGTCAGTAGGTATTCATTTTGTGACCTGGATCACATCGGGTGGGGCTCCGTGGAGGGTTGGCTAAGGTGGCAGCCATGGACGTGAAGCACGAGCCGGCCCGCCGCGGCAGCTACGCGGTCGGCGACGAGCGCCGCACCCGCATTCTGGACACCGCCGTCGCGCACTTCGCCCAACTCGGCTTCCGCGGCACCTCGCTGGCCCGGATCGCCAAGGACGCCGGGCTGACCCAGGGCGGCCTGCTGCACCACTTCCGCACCAAGGAGGCGCTGCTGGTCTCGGTGCTGGAGGCCAGTGACGAGCACGACATCGAGCGGTTCTTCGCCGAGGAGTGCGCGAGCGTCGCCGAGTGGTTCCACCGCCTGGTCGACCTGGCCGCGTACAACGCCCGCCGGCCCGAACGCACCCGGATGTTCAACGCCCTGGCCGGAGAGTCCGGCGACCCGGAGCACCCGGCGCACGCCTTCTTCGCCCGCCGCTACCGCGCCCTGTCCGCCGACGCCGCGCAGTCGCTGCACCGCGGCGTGGACAGCGGGGAGCTGCGCGCCGACACGGACTGCCCCGCCCTGGCGCGCGAACTGCTCGCCGTGATGGACGGGTTGCAGCTCCAGTGGGTGCTCGACCCGCAGGCGGTGGACATGCCCGCGCACCTGCGCCGCTACCTCGGCCGGCTGTACCGCGCCCTGTCGAGCACCGGCGCGCCGCTGCCGGGCGCCTGACGGCCCGGGGCGCGGCCCCCGGGCGTGCACCCTCCGGGGTGGGCCGGAACCAGGATTCGAGCACTGTGAGGCTCCGGATCTTTCCGAAGTCCCGTTCCCCTTCGCGCAGTTCCCCGCGCCCCTGGTTCCGCACCCACTCGCGTCCCTGCTCCGTCAGGCCGGTGCGGACTCTTCGACGGTGAGCCTGCGGCGGTCCTCGGCGATCCGGTCCGGGTCCCAGCCGCGGTGCGGCACCGAGTCCAGCAGCAGCCTGGTGTACGCGTGCGCAGGGTCCGTCAGCACCTGCCCGGTGGGGCCGGATTCGACCACCCGGCCGTGCCGGAGCACCACGACCCGCTCGGTGAGGTGGCGCACCACCGCCAGGTCGTGGCTGACGAACAGCAGCGCGATGCCGCTCTCGCGACGGATCCCGGCGAGCAGGTCGAGGATCTGCGCCTGGATCGACACGTCGAGTGCGGCGACCGCCTCGTCCAGCACCAGCACCTTCGGCCGGGCGGCCAGCGCCCGGGCGACGGCGACACGCTGGCGCTGGCCGCCGGACAGGGCGCGGGGCAGCGCGGCGGCCTCGCGGGGGCCGAGCCCGACCTGGTCGAGCAGTTCCGCGACGCGGGTGTCGGACCGCCCGCCGCCGTGCAGGCGCAGCACCTCCCGGACGGCCTCGCCGACCGGGATGCGCGGGTCGAGCGACAGGTACGGGTCCTGGAACACCAGTTGGACGCCGCGGGCGTGCGCCAGCCGGGCGGCCCGGCCGCGCGGGCGGACCAGCCGGTCCGCGCCGTCGAGGTGGACGGTGCCGCCGTCGGGCCGTTCCAGGCCGACCAGCATCCGGGCGGTGGTGCTCTTGCCGCAGCCCGATTCGCCGACCACGCCGAGCGCGCCGCCCGGCTCCAGCGCGAAGGACACTCCGTCGACCGCCCACCGGTCGCCGAAACGTTTGCGCAGCCCGTGCACGACGAGTCCAGTGGTCACGGCAGGATCCCTTCGTCGGCGCGCAGGCAGGCGGCCAGGCCGTCGCCGTACGGGAGCAGCGCGGGTTTCTCGGTGCGGCAGCGGGGTTCGGCCAGCGCGCAGCGGTCGGCGAAGGCGCACCCGGTGGGGGCCTCGGCGAGCGACAGCGGCCGGCCGGGGACGGGCCGCGGCGGTGGCGCGCCCGGTTCGATCCGGGGCGTGCAGGCGATCAGCCCGGCGGTGTAGGGGTGACGCGGGCGGGCGAACAGCTCCTCGGTGCGGCGGGTCTCGACGATCCGTCCGGCGTACATGACGTAGATGCGGTCGCAGACGGCGGAGGCGAGTTCCAGGTCGTGGGTGACGAACAGCATCCCGGTGCCGCGCCGCCGCTGCAGCCTGGTGAGGACGGAGATCACCTCGGCCTGGGTGGTGACGTCCAGCGCGGTGGTGGGCTCGTCGGCGAGCAGCAGTTCGGGCTCTCCGGCGAGCGCGGCGGCGATCACCACGCGTTGCAGCATGCCGCCGGAGAACTCGTGGGGGCGGCGGTGCAGGGCGGCGGCCGGGTCGGGGATGCCGACCGCGGCGAGCAGTTCCTCGGCGCGGGCGCGGGCGGCGCCCGCCGGGGTGCCGGCCGCGCGCAGGCCCTCGGTGAGGAAGTCGCCGATCCGGTGCAGCGGGTTGACGGCGGCGCGCGGGTCCTGGAACACCATGGCGACCCGGCGTCTGCGCACCTCGCGCAGCGCGGGCGCGTCCAGGGTGAGCACGTCGCGTCCGCCGACCAGGACCCGGCCGGTGGCGGTGGCCTTCTCGGGCAGCAGGCCGAGGACGGTGCGGCAGGCGACGGATTTGCCGGAGCCGGATTCGCCGACCAGTCCGATGGTCTCCCCGGCGTCGACGTGCAGGCCGACGCCGTCGAGCAGCGGGCGGGCGGCGCGGCCGCCGGGGAGTGCGACGGTCAGGGCGTCGAACTCCAGCAGGTGCGGGGCTGTCATGTCAGTTCTCCCGTCGGGCGAGCCGGTCGGCGATGCCCTCGCCGACGATCCCGAAGGCGACCACGGCCAGCACCAGGCACCCGGAGGGCGCGAGGGCGGGCATCATGGCGCCCTGCTGGAGGGCGGACTCGCCTTCGTTGATCATCGCGCCCCAGTCGGCGGCGGGCGGTTGGACGCCGAAGCCGAGGAAGGAGAGCGCGGCGAGGTCCATCAGCGCGTAGCCGAAGTTGATCGCGGACTGGGCGAGGACGGTCGGGGCGAGGTTGGGCAGCAGGTGGCGCAGGCAGATGCTCCACCCGGACCAGCCCTGCACCCGGTAGGACTCCAGGTAGGGCCGGGCCTTCTCCTGCTGGGCCAGCCCGCGCACCAGGCGTCCGACGTACGGCGTGTAGGCCACCGCCATGGCGATCACGGGTGCGGTCATGCCCGGTCCGGAGACGGTGACGAACATGACGGCGAGCAGCAGACCGGGGACGGCGAACACCAGGTCGAGCGAGCGCGAGAGCAGCATGTCGGCCCAGCCGCCGCACCAGCCGGCGACCGTACCGAGCAGCGCGCCGGCGGCGGTCGACAGGGCGATCACCAGCAGCGGCCCGAGCAGTCCGGTGCGGGCGCCGTACAGCAGCCGGGACAGCACGTCGCGGCCGGACTGGTCGGTGCCGAGCAGGTGGTCGGCGCTGGAGCCGGCCAGCGGGTTGCGCAGGTCGACGGCGTTCGGATCGTGCGGAGCGAGCACCGGGGCGAGCAGGGCGACCAGCACCAGCAGGACCAGCAGCGCCGCGGAGGCGGTGAACAGCGGCCCGCCGCCCAGCGAGCGCAGCCGGCGCAGCAGCGGCCGGCGGACCGGTGCGGTCAGTGCGGCGGTGGTCATGCGGCGCCTCCCCGGGCGGTGCGCGGATCGACCAGCGGCCCGAGCAGGTCGACGCCGAGGTTGACCAGTCCGAAGCCGAGCACCGTCAGCAGGGTGACGGCCTGGACCACGGGCAGGTCCTTGGCGGTGACGGACTGCACCAGCAGCGAGCCGACGCCGGTGGTGTTGAAGGCGGTCTCCACGATCGAGGTGGACACCAGCAGCCCGGCCAGCGTGGTGCCGCCGACGGTGACGATCGGGCCGAGCGCGCCGCGCAGCACGTGGCGGCGGATCACCTGCCGCTCCGGCACCCCGCGGGAGCGGGCCACCTCGACGTGGTCGCGGCCGAGTTCGTCCAGCATCGCGGAGCGGGTGACCCGGGCCAGCAGGCCGGCCAGCGTGACGGCGAGCGCGAAGGCGGGCAGGGTCAGGTGGTACAGCCGGTCGCCGAGGCCGCCGCCCTGCGAGCCCGGTCCGGGGAACCAGTGGAGCTGTACGGCGAACAGCGACACCAGACCGATCGCGCTGACGAACGGCGGGGTGGCGGTGGCGACACCGGTGCCGAGCAGCACCAGCCGGTCGATCGGGCCGGGCCGCAGCGCGGCGAGCGCGCCGAGCGACACGCCGCCGACGCACACCAGGACGGCCGCGTAGCCGATCAGCAGCCCGGTACCTGGCAGTCGGGAGGCGATCAACTCGCCGACGTCCTGCCGGAATTGAACGGACCGGCCGAAGTCGCCGTGCAGCGCGCCGCCCAGCCACTTGCCGTACTGCACCAGGAACGGGTCGTCGAGGTGGTACTGGGCGGCGATCGCGGCCCGCGCCTCGGGGGTGGCCGGGTGGCCCTTGAGCAGGAAGGACACCGGGTCCCCGGGGGCGAGGTGCACGGCGCTGAAGACCAGGAAGGAGGTCGCCAGCAGCACCGCGGCCAGCGCGAGGACCCGGCCGAACAGGTAGCGGGCCATCAGCGGGCGGCGCCGATCGTCGCGGCCCACGGGTAGTACAGCTGGGCGATGCCGGCGGGCGCGCCGGTGATCCGGCTGCCGAGGAACACCGAGAACGGGGCCTCGTACAGCGGGATGCTGGGCAGTTCGCGCACCGCGATCTGCTGGAGCCGGGCGGTGAGGTCGGCGCGGGCGGCCGGGTCGGTGGTGCCGACGGCCTGGTCGAACAGGCTGTCGTACTCGGGGTCGGACCAGCCCGCGTAGTTGGCGAAGTCGCCGGTGCGCAGCGACTGGTAGAACTCCAGCGGGTCGGGGGTGTTGTCGTAGCCGTTGGTGACCACCAGGTCGATGCCGGCCCGGGCGCCGGGGTCGGTGAACAGGGCGGTGTAGGCGTCGGGCGCGACCGGCCGCAGTTCGACGTCGAGGCCGATCTCGCGTCCGGCGGCCTGCACGGCGTTGCCGACGACGCTGATCTCCGGGGCCAGCGAGCTGGTCGCCATCACCAGGTGCTTGCCGCCGGCCCCGGCCTCCGCGATCAGCTGCTTGGCCTTGGCCACGTCCTGGACGGGGTCGGGCAGTTGGGAGAAGTACCCGGCGGTGCGTTCCGGGGCGAGCCCCCAGGCGTCGCGCGCCGCGGGCGCCTTGGCGGGGACGCCGACGCCGCCCGCCGCGGACTTGATCAGGCCGGGCCGGTCGATGGCCAGCGACAGCGCCTGCCGGACCTTCAGGTCCCGCAGGGTGCCCTGCAGGTCGAGCACGGCGAGGTCGGCGGCGGCGGTGTTCGGGCCGAAGTACACCTTGCCCTTGTCGGTGCCGCCCAGTTGGGCCAGGGAGGCGGAGGGCACCATGTAACCGCCGTCCACGGCGCCGGACAGCCAGCCGTTGGCGCGGGCCGCCGAATCACCGATGAACACGAACTTGACCTTGTCGGCCTTCGGCGTGAGCGCGGTGTCCCAGTAGGCGGGGTTCTTGCGCAGCGTGATGCTGTCGCCCTGGGTCCAGCGGTCGATCGCGTAGGGGCCGGTGCAGTCGACGCCGCCGGACGGGCTGCCGTAGTCCTTGCCGGCCTTCTCCAGGTACGCGGCGCTCTCCACGGTGCCGGGCGAGGCGGCGAGCAGTTCGTTGAGCAGCGCGTCCGGCTTGCTGAGGGTGATGGTCACCTGCATCGGCCCGGTCTTGCTGACGGCGACCACGTTCTTGAAGGCGGAGCCCCAGGCGGAGCCGGTGGCGGGCAGCAGGTGCCGGGTGAGCGAGGCCACCACGTCGTCGGCGGTCATCGTCGAGCCGTCGTGGAACTTCACGCCCTCGCGCAGGGTGTAGACCCAGGTCCGCGGGTCGGGGTTGGTGAAGCCGGTGGCCAGCCCGGGTTCGATCTTCATGTCCGGGGTGACCCGCAGCAGTTGCTCGCAGACGTTGGCGAGCACGGTGTTCGGCGGGTAGTCGTAGGCGAGCGCGTAGTCGAGGCTCTGCGGCTCCGCGTACAGCGACCAGGTGAACGAGGCGACGGCGCCTTTGCCCGGTGGGGTGAGCGCCGTGGTGGCGAAGCCCGTCCCGTCGGCGGAGGCGGGCGGACCCGGTTTGACGGTGGCGCCCGAACAGGCCGTCAGCAGCAGCGCGCCGGCGGCGAGCAGGGCGATGGTTCCGGAGGCGGATCTGGGGGAGCGCGGCAGAAGGCGCACGGAAGAACCCACCCCTTTCCGAGTCGTGGGGGCTGTGGGTGCTGTGGAGTATTGATGCGGGAACGTTCCCGCACAAGGAGTTTCGGGAGTGCGGTTTCGTCACGGCGCGGAAAGCCCGCCGCTGCCCGAGGGGGTGACGGACCGTCACCGCTGCTGGCAGCATCGGCCCATGAGCGCCGCGCGGCCCGCCGAGGGCCCCCTTCCCCGTGTCCGGCTGGTCGACGTGGCCCGCGAGTCCGGCCTGTCCAAGACCACCGTCTCCGCCGCGCTGAACGGCACCGGCCGGATGTCCGAGGAGGTGCGCCGCCGGGCCCGCGAGACGGCCCGCCGGCTGGGCTACCGGCCCAACGCCACCGCCCGGCTGCTGCGTGCCGGGCACGCCCGGCTGATCGGCTACGCGGTCGGCGAGTTCGCGGGCGAGCCCGGCACGTACCTGACCTCCCCGTACTTCGCCCGGCTGACCAGCGCCACCACCGCGGCCGCCCTGGAGCACGGCTACGCGCTCGTCCTGCTGCCCTCCCGGTGCGGCCCCGAGGAGTGGGCGGACCTGCCGCTGGACGCCGCCATCGTCGCCGACCCGGTCGATCGCGACCCGCTGGTCGAGGACTTCCTCGCGGCCCGGATCCCGCTGTTCACCGACCGCTCCGTGGAGGGCCGCCCCGGCGCGCACTGGGTGGACGTGGACACCGAGGGGGCCGTGCGCGAGGTCCTCGACCACCTGTACGCGCAGGGTGCCCGGCGAATCGCGCTGGTCCTCCCCGGCACCGTCATCCGCTTCCACCGGGCGGCCGCCGACACCCACCGCCGCTGGTGCGACGAACGCGGACTGACGGCCCGCCAGGCCCGCACCGACGGGGCCGGCGACGGCCCGGTGATCACCGCCGTCGAGGCCGTGCTGTCCGGACCCGAGCCGCCGGACGCGCTGTTCGTGCTGGCCGAGGCCGGCCCGCCGCTGGTGCTGGAGGCGGTGCGCCGCGCGGGCCTCGCCGTGCCCGGGCAGCTGCTGCTGGTGTGCGCCAGCGAGGAGTCCTCCGCCGAGCACACCCGGCCGGCCGTCAGCACGCTCAGCCTGCAGCCCGCCGCGGTCGCCGAGAAGGGCATCGAGCTGCTGATCGCCGCCCTGGAGAGCGGCAGCCGCGAGAGCACCGGCGCCCTGGTGCCCACCCGGCTGGAGATCCGCGCCTCCTCGCTGCGACACTCCCGGTGCCCTTACGACAACACGGTTGACCTTGGTGGGCCGGGAACGGTCTGATGACGGCATCCGGGCCCCGCACCCCCGCTCCGGGGCCCGGCGTCCCCCTGCACCGCCGAAGGAGCGCCGCCATGGCCGACCCCGTCCACGCCCTCCGGGACGCCCAGCCCGTACCGTTCTGGCTGGACTCCCCCGACCGGCCCGCGGCCGAACCCGCCCTGGTCGGCCAGACCCGCTGCGACCTGCTGGTGGTCGGCGGCGGCTACAGCGGACTGTGGACCGCGCTGATAGCCAAGGAGCGCGACCCGTCGCTGGACGTGCTGCTGATCGAGGGCCGCGAAGCCGGCTGGGCCGCCTCCGGCCGCAACGGCGGCTTCTGCGAGGCCAGCCTCACCCACGGCCTGGCCAACGGCCACCAGCGCTGGCCCGGCGAACTCGCCGTCCTGGAACGCCTCGGGCAGGCCAACCTCGACGCCATGCAGGAGACCGTCAGCCGCCACGGCATCGACTGCGACTGGCGGCGCAGCGGCTCCCTCAGCGTCGCCACCGAGCCCCACCAGGTGGACGAGCTAAGGGAGTTCGCCGAGCTCGCGGCCCGCTACGGCAGCCACCTCGACGTCCTCGACCGGGACGCCGTGCGCGCCGAGATCGACTCCCCCACCTTCCTCGGCGGCCTCTGGGACCGCGACGGCGTCGCCATGCTCGACCCGGCCCGCCTCGCCTGGGGCCTCAAGCGCGCCTGCCTCGGCCTCGGCGTCCGCATCCACGAGCACACGCCCGCCACCGCCCTCGCCGACACCCCCGGCGGCCTGGCCGTCCGCACCCCCTACGGCCGGATCACCGCCCGCCGCGCCGCGCTCGCCACCAACGCCTTCCCGTCGCTGCTGCGCCGCCACCGGCCGTACACCGTCCCGGTCTACGACTACGCGCTGATGACCGAGCCGCTGACGGACGCCCAACTCGCCTCCGTCGGCTGGCAGAACCGGCAGGGCTGGTCCGACAGCGCCAACCACTTCCACTACGTGCGGCTGTCCGCCGACAACCGGATCCTGTTCGGCGGCTACGACGTCGTCCACCAGTACCGCGGCCGGGTCAGCGCCGAGCGCGACCAGCGGCCGGAGACCTTCGCGACCCTGGCCCGGCACTTCTTCCGGACCTTCCCGCAGTTGGCGGGCCTGCGCTTCACCCACGCCTGGGGCGGCGCGATCGACACCTGCACCCGGTTCTCGGCCTTCTTCGACCTGTCCCACCGCGGGAAGGTCGCCTACGCCGCCGGGTTCACCGGTCTCGGCGTCGGCGCCACCCGGTTCGGCGCCGAAGTGATGCTCGACCTGCTCGCCGGGGAGCGCACCGAGCGCACCGCGCTGGAGATGGTCCGCCGCAAGCCGCTGCCGTTCCCGCCGGAGCCGGTCCGCTCGGTCGGCATCGGCATCACCCAGTGGGCCCTCACCCGGGCCGACGCCAACGCCGGGCACCGCAATCTGTGGCTGCGCACCCTCGACCGTTTCGGCCTGGGCTTCGACAGCTGAACGCTCCGGGAGGGCGGCGCAAGGGCCGCCCTCCCGGAGCGGGGCGTCAGCCGGGGATCCGCCGGATCCCGTTGCCCGCCGCCGAAACCTGCAGCGGGTCGGAGACGGACTTGACGGTCATGCTCGGGAACTGTCCGCCGTAGCCGACGGCGTTGAGCGCGACCACCCGGTAGCTGTACGAGTTCGTCGCCGCGGACGTCATGTCGACGAAGGTGCGGCTCTGGTGGACGTTGGGCTGGTCGAGCGGCGAGGCGATCGTCCCGACGTCGGTCCAGTTCGTGCCGTCGGTGGAGCGCTGGACGGTGAACGAGGTCTCGGTGATCGAGTTGTCCTGCCACTGGAGTTGGACCTTGGCGTTGCTGCCCTGGCCGACCACGGCGGCGCTCAGTCCGTCCGGTTTGGCCGGGGGCAGGGCGAGCGATTCGGGCCGCATCATGTCCATCTCCTCGTGGCTGAGGATGTGGCAGTGGATGACGTACTCCCAGCCGAAGTTGACCAGTTGGTTGGTGATGGCGTTGGTCGGGTTGCCCTGCGGGTCGACGTTGTTGAACATCGAGGTGTCACCGGCGGGCATCGCCGGGTCCAACAGCCGTACCGAGTTGGGTACTTCGAAGGGCACGGTGGGCACCACGGGTCGCAGCGCGACGATGGTGTCCTCCAGTGGGCTCATCCGTACGGTGTCCTTCCAGCCGAGTTCGTTGGCGTCCGGCCGGATGATGATGTTGTCCCAGGTCACCCGGTTGAGCACTTGGACGTCGTAGAGGTGGAAGTGGATCGGATGGGTGTCGACGCCGTTGTGGGTGAACCGCCAGATCTGGGTGCCGTCGGCGGCGTTTCCGATCGGGGTGACCTTGACGTCTCCTCTTGGTAGCGAGGTGCCGTCGATCAGTTCGGTCTGTGGGTTGATGTAGGGGTACAGGGTGACGTTCTGGGCTCCTGGGGTGGGTGGTTGGGCTTCGACGCCGAGGGTGGCCTGCATGCGGCCGTAGGCGTCGAAGGTGGTGGAGTTCATCTCGTCGTGGATGGCCTTGGGTTGGAGTGGCAGGGTGGTTTTCGACGTCGGCGCTTTGAGCGTGTTGAAGTTGAACGCCGTGGTGTCGTTGACCCGGACCAGTCCGTCGCAGTTGTTCTGCGTCGAGTTCGCGGTGTTGCAGTTGCTGCCGGCGGAGAAGCTGGTGCCGTAGGCCGAGTTGTAGGCCGCCTGGCCGACGATCACCGGGTGCTGGCCGGATTCGAAGACGCCGGAGCCGTCCGCGTGGTGGCGGAAGGCGGCCTGGAGCTTCGACAGGTTGAACGCGGGCGCGGGGGCGGTGTTGGCGACGGTCACCTGCATGACGGTGCGGGTGTTGGGGCCGTAGCCGGGCATGATCTTCGGGGCGCCGGCCGGGGCGAGGTCGGGGGCGCCGGTGTAGTAGTCGTAGGAGGCGATCCGGGCCGGGTAGGCGGCGGGCGCGTCGTTGTAGAGGATCAGGGTCTTGCCCGCGAACTTCGCGAAGTCGACCAGCACGTCGGCCCGTTCGGCGGGGGCGAGGACGAGCGAGTGCTTGTCCACGTTGCCGACGTCGAAGCGGGTCGGGTCGGTGATCCAGGTGGTCGGCTGCTGTCCGTCGATGACGGCGGGGGCGGGCAGGAAGCCGCCCTCGCTGGCGATCTGGATCCAGCTCGGCCCGGCGGCCGCGTTGTGCGCGTCCTTCGGGGTGGGCGACACGTTGGGGTCGGTCTGGGCGGCCTTCAACTCGTCGGGGTTGAGGGCGACTTCGGTGGTGCCGTCACCCTGGTTCGGGTCGGCGGTGTACCACTGGAAGTTGAAGAACCGGTCGTTGGCGGCGTTGAGCATCCGCATCCGGTAGGTCTTCGGCTGGACGGTCAGCTTCGGGTAGGCGACGCCGTTGACGATGGGGGTGTCGTTGAACTGCTCCATGCCCATGGAGATGTTCGGGGTGCCGGGGATCTGTTCCGGCTCGCAGTAGGGCGCGGCCTGGTACTGCCAGGTGGTCGGGTCGTCCAGCTTGCAGTGCGGGTCGTGGTACGGATTGGGGATCGGCCCGTACGTGGTGTTCCCGGCCGGCGGCCAGAACCACGGCCCGTACATCCAGCGGCCGTAGGCGCTCATGCCGCTGGGGTCGCCGGGGTTCTGCGCGGGCATGTAGACGTGGTGGTACCAGAAGCTGCCCTTTCCGCCCCAGCGTTTGGCGTCCCAGGTCGGGTCCTGGCCGTAGGTGACCCGGTCGCCGCCCGCGTCGAACTGGTCCTTGAGCTGGGTGTCGTCGGGCACGAAGGTGCGGTCCTGGACCAGCAGCGGAATGGTTGACGCGGCGTCGGGGATGGTGCCGCTGCTGATCAGCGCCTTCTCGGTGTCGTCGGTGATGGTGTAGCCGGCCGCTTCGCCCGCGTACACGTTCAGGCGGGTGATGCCGTAGGAGTGGTCGTGGTAGAACATCAGCCGCGCGCTCTGCTGGTTCGTGTAGTAGAACGTCGAGCAGCCGTCGTCGGCGGCGGCGCACAGGGTCGCGCCGGAGCCGTCCACCATGTCGGGCACGTTCTGCACGCCGACGCCCTGCGGCCAGTCGGTCTGCTCACCCGCAGGGGTGATCCACTGGTGCGGGGTGCCGTCGCTGATCCACGGGGTGATGCCGCCGTGCAGGTGCAGGTTGGCCCGGTTGTCCTTGTAGCAGCCGGACTTGGCGTTGGTGCAGGGCGGGTTGCGCACCTCGTCGGTGACGGTGGAGCTGTTGCCGGGGGCGGGCATCGTCATCGGGCCCATGCCGGCGCCCATGCCGGTACTGTCGACCGGCATGAACAGGTCGCCGGCGGCGCCGGTGGGCAGCAGGTTGCGGAACACCACCCGCACCGGCCGGTCCTTGGTGGCGGCGATCAGCGGACCCATCCACTGCGGTGCGGCGACGCCGGTGTACGGCAGTTGTTGCCGGGTGCCGTCCATCAGCTCGTTGTACAGCGGGACCTTGCGGCCGGGCACCGCGTCGGTGGAGAGCTGGACGTAGCCGCGCACCAGGGTGGGCGGCAGGTCGGAGGAGAACCGGGTGCGGTACTGCACCAGGGCGATGACGTACTGGTCGGCCTGCTTGCCGCCGGTGGTGACGGTCTCCGGCACCGCCTCGGGGATGAACTTCGCCGCCGGGTCGGTGCTCGGGTCGGCCAGCTGCTGCACGTCCGGGCAGCCGGTGCCGTTCGCACCCGGGTTGCAGGTGACGGGCAGCTTGTCCTGGAACTTCTTGATGCCGGGCGTCAGGTAGCCGGCGCCGGGGCTGGTGACGCTGATCGAGCTGATCGCGCCGAGGTTGGTCACGGCGCTCGCCGAAGCCCCCGAACCGCCGTGGCCGGTGGGGTCGGTGACGGCGACGTCGGGCGTCGAGGCGTAGCCGGAGCCGGGCGTGTCGACGGTGAGGGCCAGCAGCTTCAGTCCGCTGCTCGCGGCGGCCGGGGTGGCGCCGGCGATCGGATCGGCGAGGGTGCCGTTGCGGATGGTGACGCCGGGCGCGGCGGTGTAGCCGCTGCCGGGGTCGTCGACGATCACCTTGGCGACGCCGCCGCCCGGGGTCAGGTCGGCCGGGTCGACGTGGCCCTTGGCCACCGTGCCGTCCGGCTGGGCGGGCAGGTCGAAGTCGACGGTCGGCATGGTGTAGCCCGCGCCGGTGTCGGTGACGTTCACGGCCGCCACGCCGCCGGACGCGGTGGCCGCGGCGCCGCTCCCGCCGCCGCCGGTGACGGCGACCTCGAATCCGCCGTAGCCGCTGCCGCCCGCGCCGACCTTGTAGTCGACCACGCTGCGGGTCTGCTGGATGGCGGCGGTGGCGGTGGCGGCCGTGGTGCCGCCCTCGACGGTGACGGTGGTCGCGCCCTCGGCGTAGCCGTGGCCGGGCGTGGTCACCTCGATGCTCGCGATGCCACCGGTGCGCGGGTCGACGGTGGCGGTGGCCTCCGCGCCGCCGCCGCCGCCGGCCAGCGCGACCTGCGCGCCGAAGGAGTACGTCCGGTCCTGCGTGGCGTAGCGCTCCCAGCCGGGCGCGCCGACGGTGAGGGTGGCGTCCTTGGCGGGGGCGACTCCGGTCGCCGGGCTGGTGCTGTTGTCCGCGCCGGCCGGGTACACCAGGGTGTCGGCCGGGTGCTCGACGCCGGTGTCGACGGGGACGCCCTCGCCGTAGAAGGCGATCAGGTCGCCGGCCTGGACGGGCGTGTCCGGCATGTCGTACGTGGTGATCTCGCCGCCTGCGGTGCCCGCCGCGGGCACCGTGCGCAGTCCGCTGTCGGCGACCACCGTGTACGTGTCGGCGGTGCCGGTCGGGCGCAGCACGTAGCCGTGGAACAGGCCGCCCTCGGAGCTGCTGGGGCTGTTGCCCGGGGTGGTCTGGTTCCAGCTGCGGAAGTTCTTGAGGGTGCCGGCGGGCAGCGGGGTGCTCGTCAGGATGACGAACACCGGCCCGAGTTGGCCCTTCGGGGTGGCGTAGTCGGTGGCGTAGGCCCGGGCGGTCAGCGGGTTGCCCACGGCCACGGTGGTGACGTCGCTGCTGATGTGGACCTTGGCGCGGGAGACCGTGAGCGGGCTGTTCGCCCAGTTCGGCCAGGGGCCGAAGTAGTGCGGGACCTTGCTCTGGTCGGTCGGCCCGGACGGGCCGGCGGCGGCCGCCTGCTGGGTCTGGGCCGGGGGCAGTCCGAGCAGGGCCGCGACCACGGCCCAGACGCCGGCCATCGCGACGAGGTGCCGCCGCTTGCGGCCCGGCGGCCTCGTTGTCTGGCGCGTGAACACGCCGTTTCTCCTTCCGTCGGCACCCGGCCGCCGTCGCGCGGGTCCGTCCCTTCCGGCTCGGCGGGAGCGGCGGGTGCCACGGGGGTGTGCGGGCCGCGTCGCCGGCCGACCACGAGCGGCGGCGGATGCGGCCCCCAGTGTGGGGAGGGCCGCCGGGTGGGCCGGGGAAGATGACATTCCTGTCATGAAGCCGTCATGACGGCACATCAGCTCCGCAGCGCACACACAAAGTGCGATAATCATCCGCAACTTGGGCGCGATTGCCGCCCGGCGGGCGGGGGAGGCAGTACCGAGCATGGCACGACTGCTGGTCGTCGAGGACGAAGCCCGCCTGCGGGCCTACCTGACCCGCACCCTGAGCGCGGACGGCCACCTCGTCCACGGCGCCGCCACCGGCCCCGAAGCCGTCCAGCGCCTGCGCGACCAGGCGTACGACCTGGCCGTGCTCGACCTGATGCTGCCCGGCTTCGACGGCTTCGAAGTGATGCGCCAGACCTTCGAACTACGCCCCGAACAGCGCGTGTTGGTACTGTCCGCCGTGGTCGACGTGGCCACCCGGGTGCGCTGCCTGCGGATCGGCGCCGTCGACTTCCTCGGCAAACCCTTCGCCACCGCCGAACTGGTCGAACGCGTCCGCTCCCGGCTGCGCACCGCCCCCGCCGGCGCACCCCAGCGCTGGCTGCGGGTCGGCGACGTCGCGCTCGACCTCGAACGGCAGGCGCTCGGCATCGACGGGCGCCAGATCCCGCTCTCGCACCGGGAGTTCATGCTGCTCGGCCACCTGATGCGGCAGGCCGGACAGGTGTGCAGCCGGCACGAACTGCTGGCCGGCGTCTGGGGCTACAGCGACGACCTGGCCAGCAACGTGGTCGACGTGACGGTCCGCCGGATCCGCGGCAAGGCGCCGCGGCCGATCATCGAGACGGTGCGCAACGTCGGGTACGCGTTCAATGCCTGCTGACCGCACCGCGCGGGATCGCGCTCTCTTCGCGGGCTGGATGCTGTTCGTCGCCTGCACCCAACTCGTGCTGCTGGTCGCGCCCGAGCTGGAGACGGTGGCGTTCCACCTGGTGTGGATCAGCATGTCCATCGTCTACGGCTTCCAGGCCTGGTCCACCCGCCGGACGGCCGTGGTGCTCACCGCCGTCACCCTGGTCACCGGCGGCACCATGGCCGGGTACGCCGCACACGGCCACCTCGGCTGGGACGAACTCGCCGAAGTCCCGCTGATGGCACTGGTGTTCCTCGCCATGGCCTGGCACGTCCGCCGCCGCGCCGCCGCCCTCGCCGAAGTCCGCGCCGCCGCCGAACGGGAGCGCCGCGCCCAGCAGGACAAGGAGCTGTTCGTCCGCACCTGCTCGCACGAGATGCGCACCCCGATCACCGTCGCCCGCTGCTACGCCGAACTCGTCCAGGGCGAACTGCCCGCCGGGGCCGGGCGGGAGGACCTCGACGTGGTCCTCGACGAACTCGACAAGCTCGCCCGCCTCTCCGGCCGGCTGCTGGTCCTCGCCGACGCCTACCACCCCGCCGAACCCGAGCACGGCCCCGTCGACCTCGACGCCCTGGTGCACCGCACCGTCCAGCGCTGGCGGCCCGCGACCGACCGCCACTGGCACCTGGAGGCGCCCGCCGTCCGCATCGAGGGCGACGAATCCCGCCTGGAGGCCGCCCTCGACGCCCTGGTCGAGAACGCCGTCAAGTACACCGCCCCCGGCGACGCCATCACCCTGCGCTGCCGCACCGGCCGGGACGGCGCCGAACTCGACGTCGAGGACACCGGCGTCGGCTTCGCCCACTCCCCCGCCACCGGCCTGTCCGGCACCGGCCTGGGCCTGGCCATCGTGCGCGCCGTCCTCGACGCGCACGCCGGCGACCTCACCATCTCCCCCGCCCCGCACGGCGGTTCCCTGCTCCGCCTGCGCTTCCCCGGCTGACCGGCCGCCGGGCACCGCCCTCAGGCCCCGGTGGCGAGGGCGATCCGCAGGGTACGGATCTCGAACGGGCGGAGGGTGAGGACCGGCCCGGGCCGGTCGGCGGCGTGGACGGGCTCGGCGTCCGGCAGCGGCCGCTCCAGCAGGTCGGTCTCGGTGACGGTGCGCCAGGGGACGGAGACGGCCAGGGTGGTGCGGGCCCGGCCGCCATGGGCCTCGTAGAGGCGGACCACCAGGTCGCCGGACGCGTCGTCGGCGAGTTTGACGGCCTCGATCACCACGGCGTCGTCCGCGACGGAGACCAGCGGGGCCACCGCCGTACCACCAGGCACGGCCCGCTCTGCGAGGTTGAGGGCGTAGCCCTCGCGGACGGCGTCGGCGACCGAGGCGCCGAGCAGCAGGCCGTAGCGCAGGCGGTGGGTGCCCTGGTCCGCGTCCGGGTCGGGAAAGCGCGGGGCGCGCAGCAGCGACAGCCGCACGGTCGTGGTGGTGCCACCGTCGGGGCGCACGTCGCGGGTGACGTCGTGGCCGTAGGTGGAGTCGTTGACCAGGGCCGCGCCCCAGCCCCGTTCGCCGACGTGCAGGAAGCGGTGGGCGCAGATCTCGAACCTGGCCGCGTCCCAGCTCGTGTTGGTGTGGGTGGGGCGCCGGACGTGGCCGAACGGGATCTCCGCGGTGGAGTGGTCGGCCCGCACGTCCAGCGGGAAGGCCGCCTTGAGGATGCGTTCGCGCTCGTGCCAGTCGATCTCGGTGTCGATGTCGAGGCGCCGGGCACCCTCCCGCAGGGACAGCCGCTGCCGGATCCGCGAGCTGCCGAAGCTGCGGCGGACCTCGACGCCGCCGGGCACGGCCGTCACCTCGTCGGCCACGTCCAGGTCGCGGACGGTGTTGCGGTAGAACGCGTCGAGGTCCCAGGCGTCGTACTCGTTGGGGAAGTCCTGGTGGAGCTGGAGCAGGTTGGCCGCGGCGCCGGGCGGCAGGGCCTCGCGGCCGGCGGCCAGGTCGACGGCGGAGACCACCAGGCCGCGGGCGTCGACGGTGAACCGGACCAGCCCGTTGTCCAGCACCAGGCGGCCGTCGCCGTCCGGCACCGGGTCGACCTCGGGCGCCGGCTCCCCCGCGCGCGGCGCCGAGCCGAACGCGGGGACGCCGCCGCGGGCGTGCGGCGCGCCGTTGAAGACCACCGTGCCGTCCCCGGGGCCGGCCAGCGCCCGCTGCGCCGCGTCGACGATCCCGGTCAGTTCGGCGTGGACGGCGGCGTACGTCTCCTCGGCCTGCCGGTGCACCCAGGCGATGGACGAGCCGGGCAGGATGTCGTGGAACTGGTGCAGCAGGACGGTCTTCCACAGCCGGTCGAGCGCCTCGTACGGGTACGGCAGGCCGCGGTGCACGGCGGCCGTGGCGGACCACAGTTCGGCCTCGCGCAGCAGGTGCTCGCTGCGCCGGTTGCCCTGCTTGGTGCGCAACTGACTGGTCAGCGTGCCCCGGTGGAACTCCAGGTAGAGCTCGCCGAGCCACACCGGCGCGTCGGGGTACTCGGCGTGGGCGCGCGCGAAGAACGCGGCGGGCGGTTCGATCTCGACCCGCGGCGAGCCCTCCAGGTCGGCGAGCCGCTCGGCGCGGGCCAGCATCTCCCGGGTGGGCCCGCCGCCGCCGTCGCCGTACCCGAACGGCAGCAGCGACCGGTTGGCGGGCCCCTTGTCCTGGAAGTTGCGGACGGTGTGGGCGAGTTCGGCGCCGGTCAGCTCGCCGTTGTAGGTGTCCGCGGGCGGGAAGTGGGTGAAGATCCGGGTGCCGTCGATGCCCTCCCACCAGAAGGTGTGGTGCGGGAACTTGTTGGTGGTGTTCCAGGAGATCTTCTGGGTGAGGAACCAGCGCACCCCGGCGAGTTTCAGCAGCTGCGGCATCGCCGCCTGGTAGCCGAAGGTGTCGGGCAGCCACAGCTCCTCGGTCTCGACGCCGAACTCCTGCGCGTAGAACCGTTTGCCGTGGACGAGTTGGCGGGCGAACGCCTCCCCGCCGGTGATGTTGGTGTCGGGTTCCACCCACAGGCTGCCCACCGGGAGGAACTGCCCGCTCGCGGCCTTCTCCCGGACCCGGGCGTAGAGCGCCGGGTGCTGCTCCTTCAGCCAGGCCAGCTGCTGCGCCTGGGACATCGCGAAGCGGAAGCCGGGGTGATGATCCATCAGGTGGGTGACGTTCGAGACCGTCCGGGCGACCTTGCGGGCGGCCTCGCGCAGCGGCCACAGCCAGGCGGTGTCGATGTGGGCGTGCCCGACCGCGGAGATCCGGTGGGCGCCGGCGGTCGCGGGCGCGGCCAGGGCCGGGCGCAGGACGGCCCGGGCGGCGGCCGCGGTGGCCGGGACGTCCTGCACGTCCACGGCGTCCAGGGCCCGTTCGAGGGTGTGCAGGAGCTGCCAGCGGCGCTCCGCGCCCTCGGGCAGGGCGTGCATCAACTCGCCGAGCACGTCGAGGTCCTGGGCGAGCTCCCAGACCTCCCGGTCGAAGACGGTCAGCTCGGCCCGGCGCAGCCGGTAGAGCGGGTCGCCGTCGGCGGCCGCCGCGCCGGTCAGCCAGGCCGGCCGGTCCCCGGCCCGGGTCGGCGCGTGGTGCGCCTCGCCGGGCAGCGGCACGGTCGGGTTGGCGGCGGCCTCCACGTAGTACGTGAAGCGCTCGCCGCCGCTCGCCGGGTCGGCGACGGGGATCCAGGCGTTGCGCGGATTGAGCGCCTTCACCACGCTGCCGTCGGGGCGGTGCACCAGGCCCTCGGTGGAGAACCCGGGGCCGGTGACGTCGAAGCCCAGGTCGAGCACCGCCTCGATCCGCTGCCCCGCCCAGTGGGCGGGGACTTCGCCGCTGATCCGGAACCAGCTGGTCGACCAGGCCGGCCCCCACCGGTGCCCGACCGCGACGGGCCGGTAGGGCGCGGCGATCGCCTGCGCGGCGGGCACCGGCTCTCCGGGGGCGTTCCAGATCTCCACCGTCAGCGGCAGCGCGCGGGCGTGGACGGCCGGGCGGACGCGCTGCGACAGGACGCGGGCGAGCCGCTGCTCGGTCAACCGCTGCTTGCTGTGCACGGGAGTGCTCCCTTCGTGGCGGGGCGGGGCGCGGGCGTGGGCGTGGGCGTGGGCGGATCGATGCGGCGGACGGGTCAGTTCAGCGGGCGGCACAGCAGCGCGTCGGGCACGCCGCCGTGGTTCCACTTCCAGGTGTAGGCGACGCCCGCCAGGTACTCGTTGTCGGCGCACTGGCCCTTGTAGTAGCCGGGCGCCCAGTCGCTGGCCGCCGAACCGCCGGTGGCGGGCCGGTTGTCGCCGCTGTCGAACCACACGTTGCGCCCGGTCAGGGGCAGCGCGTTGGCGGCGGGCGCGCACAGCAGGGCGGACATCGCGTTGCGGTTGACGCTGTAGCCGACGGCGAAGGTGTTGTCCGGGCACTGGAGCTTGTTGTAGCCGCTCGCCCAGTCCCCGTGGGTGACGTAGCGCTCGTCGGTGACGGTCGTCCAGGCGCCGGCGCCCTTGGCGGGCCGGCCGGCGTCGGTGCACAGGCCGCGGCTGTCGCTGCGGCCGAGGCCGGCCAGGCGCTGGGTGTCGGGGCAGTTGCCCTTGCGGTTGCCGGAGGACCAGTCGGGCCCGGCCAGCATGGCGGCGGACAGGTTGGCGTCGTAGTGGTCGAGGTTGAGCATGTTCCAGCGCGGGCCGTCGGCGACCGGTCCGCTGCGGGCGGGGGCGCCGATCAGCTTGTTCCAGTCGGCGGCGCGCCAGTCGCCGGTGTCCATGACGCCGAGCCGGGTGCCGTCCGCCGTGTAGTTGACCATCGCCCAGTTGTCCTGCGGCGTGCCGGTGTTGTCGCTCCAGCCGACCAGCGGCCAGATCGCGAAGTCGGTGTCGTTGCGCACCAGGATGTCGGTGAAGTTGTCGAACCAGGCGCGTTCGCGGGCGTCGGCGGGGCCGCGGCCGGCGGCGCCGAACTCGCTGATCCACACCGGTGCGGTGAAGTGCTGGCCGGTGCGGGTGACGAACAGCGCCTCGTCGTCGACCGCCTGGGCGAGCTGGTCGGGGGTGAGTTCCTCGTAGCGCGCGTCGTGGGTCTCGCCGGTGCCGGTGGCGCCGGTGTGCCTGGGGCCGGTGTAGCCGTAGAAGTGCGCGGAGTAGACGAGTTTGTCGGAGCGGATCAGGGTGTTGGACAGGGTGGCGACGGGGGTGAGCATCGGGCGCCAGTGCGGGGTCAGGTCGGTCGGGATGCCCTGCCAGTTGATGCCTTCCATGACGATCAGCAGGTCGGGGTCGGCCTGCAGGATCCGGTTGCCGGCGTCCTCCAGCGCCTGGTTGAGGTCGTGGTCGTCGCCCCAGCCCCAGTTGGCGTCGTTCCAGGTGTCGCGGCGGACCTCGTTGCGCAGGTCGGCGCCGACCACCCGCTTGTTGTCCCGGTACCGCTTGGCCAGGAACACCCAGTCGTCGATCCACTGCTGGGTGGACTGCCCGCTGTTCCAGCGTTCGTTGCCGTCCAGGCCGCAGCAGAACCGGTAGCTGGTGGTGTGGTTGTTGAGGATCACCGCGAAGCCGTCCGCGGTCAGCGCCGCGACCACGGCGTCCATCACCTGCAGCGGTGTCTTGCCCCTGAGCTGCGGGTTGGCCGCGACGGCCGAGTCCGGGACGGCGCTGGTGTCGTGGACGAGCGCGTTGGCGAACGGCAGCCGGATGCTGTTCAGGCCCATGGTGTGGAAGTCGGCCAGGATCCGGGCGATCGGAGTCCGGTCCAGGCCCAGCGGAATGTTGTTCGACATCTGCCGGGCCTGGTGGTTCGCCGGGTCGCGGACATCGCCGCTGCCCTGCCAAGTGCCTTGGGCTCCGGCCCAGTTGCCGGACTTGAGCTTGAACCGGTCGCCGTTCGCGTCGACCACGTACCGGCCCCGGGTGGACAGCGGGCCGGCCCAGGAGGCGGCGAGCTGCGGGCCGGTGAGGACGGGCGCCGCGACGGTCGGAGTGTCGGCGGCGGACGCGGCGGACGCGGCGGACGCGGTGGGGGTGAGGGTGCCGAGCACGAGGGCGCACGCCGCGGCGAGGGCGGCGGACGTGCACCGGAGCACGGTGGGGCGAGGTTTCACGGAACGCTCCTGACGAGGGGGAGAGGTGCGTCTGACCTTGCGCGATGCGGTGGTGCGGTGGTGCGGTGATGAGGGTGATGAGGGTGGTGACGCCGGGTCAGCCCTTGAGGCCGCTGGAGGCGATGCCTTCGACGATGTACCGCTGGGCGACCAGGAACATGACGACCAGCGGCGTGATGGTGACCACGGCGCCGGCGAACAGCCCGGGAAGGTTGATGGTCTGCGAGGTGAGGAAGGTGGACAGCGCGATCTGCGCGGTCCAGGCGGACGGGTCCTGGCCGATCACCAGCGGCCACAGGAAGGCGTTCCAGCTGTCGATGAAGGCCAGTGCCCCGAGCGAGGCCAGCATCGCCCCGGAGCTGGGCAGCGCGATCCGCCGGTACAGGCCGAGCCAGCCGAGGCCGTCGAGCCGGCCGGCGTCCTCGATCTCGCTCGGGAACTGCAGGTAGAAGTTGCGGAACAGCAGCACCGCGAACGGGTTGAACAGGCCGGGCGCGACGATGCCCCACAGCGTGTTGACGCCCCCCATCGAGCCGACCACGACGAACGTCGGCACGAAGGTCGCCGAGCCGGGGATCATCAGCGTCGCCACCACCAGCGCCAGCACCACGCCGCGCCCGCGGACGGGAATCCGGGCCAGCGCGTACCCGGTGGCCGAGGCGAGCAGCGTGGACAGCGGCGCGGTGACGGCGGCGACCAGCAGCGAGTTGCCGAGCGCCGGGCCCATCGCGACGGACGGGTCCTGGAACAGCGCGGTGAAGTTGTCGAAGTGCATGGTGGACGGCCACCACGTCCACTCCGGCGCCGTCAGGCCCCGGCTGTCCATCAGCGCGTTGCGGAGCATCAGGTAGAAGGGCGCCAGGAAGACCGCGGTCAGCAGGCCGATCAGCAGGCCGCGGACGGTGACGCGGGCGGCCCGCAGCGGGGCGGACAAGGTGCTCATGCGGCGCTCACTCCCCGGCCCGGCCGAAGCCGGTGACCCGGCCCTGGATCAGCGTCACCCCGACGATCAGGGCGGTCAGCAGAAACGCCCCGGCGGAGCCGACGCCGTAGTTCTGGCTTCCCAACGCGGTGTTGTAGAGGTGGACCAGCGGGGTCTGCACGGGCGCCGTCCCGGTGCCGGACATGCCGCTGCTGAACAGGTTGTAGAACTCGTCGAAGGCCTGGAACGCGGCGATGAACAGCAGCATCAGCACGGCAACGGAGGTGTTGCGCAGCATCGGCAGGGTGATGCCGGTCAGCAGCCGCCGGCCGGAGGCCCCGTCGAGCGCCGCGGCCTCGTACACCTCCCGCGGAATGGCTTGCAGGCCGGCCAGGAACAGCACCATGTAGAAGCCGACCTGGAGCCACAGCCGCAGCGTCACCAGCACCACCCAGTACAGCGGTGGCGAGACGGTCTGCAGCCAGGGCACGGGCTCGGCGCCGAACCAGCCGCCGATCAGGTTGGCGACACCGGTCGGCAGCCCGTTGAACAGGCACATCTTCCACAGCAGCGAGGCCGCGACGTACGAGACGGCGGTCGGGATCAGGAAGGCGGTGCGCAGCAGTGCCCGTCCGCGCCGGACGCGGTGCACGAGCAGGGCGAGGCCGAGCGAGGCCGCGAAGGTGACCGGCACGATGAAGGCGGTGAACAGCAGGATCGTCAGCAGCGAGTCGCGGAAGGCATGGTCGGCCAGCAGCGTGCGGTAGTTGTCGAGTCCGACCCAGTGGCCGAGGGCGATGCTGCCGCGCGCCTCGCTGAGGCTGAGCAGGAAGCTCCAGCCGATCGCCAGGTACTTGAAGAGGCCGAGCCCGATCAGCATGGGCGCGGTGAGCAGGGCGAACGCGAGCCGACCGGAACGGCTCGCCCGGGCGGCCCGGGCGGTGCGGGCCCGTCGGCCGGCCGCGGGACGGGTCCTGTCGAGGGCGGGGATCATCGGCCGAGCTGCTTGTCGATCTCGCTCTGGGCCTTGCCCGCCGCGTCGGCGAGCAGGGCGGCGGGGTCGCCCTGGCCGGTGGCGATCTTCGCCGCGGCCGCGTTGAAGGCGGTGCTGACCGCGGTGTTCCAGGTGCCGGGGTTGTGCCGGCCGTACTTCAGGGCGAGGTCGACGGTCTCCTTCGCGGGGCCGGTGGTGAGCTTGGTCGCGGTGGCGGCCACCGACGCGCGCGGCGGCACGTGCAGGCCGTAGCTCTCGGCGAAGTCCCGCTGCAGGTCGGAGTTCTGCACCCACAGCCACTGGACGAACTTCTTCGCCGCGTCCACGTGCCGGCCCTTGGCGTTGACGCAGCTGGTCCAGCCGCCGACCCGCAGCACGGGGGTGCCGCCCTCGCGGAACGCGGGCCACGGCATGACGCCGAAGTCGTCGCCGAGCGCGGTCCGGACGGCGGGCATCGCCCACAGGCCGCACCACTGCATCGCCGCCATGCCCTGGGTGAACGCGGACGGGTCCCACCAGTCGGTGGTGAAGCCGAGCAGCAGCGACTTGTCGTCGTGCAGGCGCTTGAAGGCGGTGAGCGCCTCCAGGGCCTGCGGCGAGCCGAACGCCACCTTGCCCTCGCGGGTGACCAGTTCGCCGCCGGTGGACATCACGGCGATGGCGGGGCCGTCGCCGGTGCCGTCGGTGCCCAGGTACAGGCCCTTGGACTTTCCGGTGCTCAGCGCCTTCGCGGCGGCGGCCAGGCCGTCGAAGGTGGTGGGCGGGGTGATTCCGGCCGCGGCCAGGACGCTCTTGCGGTAGTAGACCATCAGCACGTCGTCGATCATCTTGACGCCGTACAGCTTGCCCTCGACGGTGACGGTGTCGAGGGCGGCGGCGTTGAAGTCGGCCTTGGCGTCGCCGTAGAGGTCGTCGAGCGGGGCTATCTGCCCGCGGTGGGCGAGGCCCTCGTCGAAGTCGCCGATCTCGAACACGTCGGGGGCCGCGTCTGTCAGCAGGCTGGCGTAGAGCTTGCCCGCGTAGTCGCCCGGGACCCAGGTCACCTTGACCGCGATGTCCGGGTTGGCCTTGGTGAAGGCGGTGGCGTAGCGGAGCACTGCCTGCTGGGTGCCGGCCTCGCCGTAGGCGTGGTACCAGACGTTGAGGGTGGTCCTACCGCCGGAGGACCCGCCGGTGGGATCCGTACTGCAGGCGGTGCTGACGACCGCTCCGGCGGCGATCAGCAGCGATCCGGTGAGGAACCTGCGTCGGTCGATCTGGGGCGCGGGGGTGTTCATGGGGCGCGTGTCCTTGCTGTGAGGGGGTTGCAGGGCACTTGCTCACCCCGACCGGCTCGTCGCCGCTGCCTGCCGGCCCGGGCGGGCGGAGGGCGGAGGTCGGGGGTCGGGGGTCGGGACTCGGGGGCCGAAAGGTCGGCGGTCGGACGGTCGGGAATCGGTGGACGGGGGCCGGCGGTCAAGGGGCCGAGAGGTCGGCAGTCCGGCGGTCGGCAGTCGGGAATCGGTGCCGAGGAGTCAGCGGTCGGGCAGTCAGAGACCGGGAAGTCGGGGGCGGGGTCGGGAAGTCGGAGGGTCGGGCGCGGCAGCGGGTCAGCCGCCGGCCGGAGGTTGCGGGAAGAGCGCCTGGATGGCCACCGCGGCGCCACCGCGGGCCGGGAATCGGTGCCGGGAGATCGGCGATCGGGGACTCGGTGGTCGGGAATCGGGGGCCGAGGGATCGGCAGTCGGACGGTCGGGGGCGGGGTCGGGAAGTCGGAGGGTCGGGCGCGGCTGCGGGTCGGCCGCCGGCCGGCGGTTGCGGGAAGAGCGCCTGGATGGCCACCGCCGCGCCGCCGCAGGCCGGGAATCGGTGCCGAGAGATCGGCGATCGGGGACTCGGTGGTCGGGAATCGGGGGCCGAGGGATCGGCAGTCGGGCGGTCGTCGGTCTGGGTGTCGGCAGTCGGACGGTCGGGGGCGGGGTCGGGAAGTCGGAGGGTCGGGCGCGGCTGCGGGTCAGCCGCCGGCCGGCGGTTGCGGGAAGAGCGCCTGGATGGCCACCGCCGCGCCGCCGCGGGCCCATTCCTGCCAGGGCAGCGGGCGCAGCGACAGCGGGCAGCGGGAGGCCGCGCCGAAGGCGTGCGCCGCGTACGCGTCCTGGATGTGACGGCTGAACAGGTCGTAGGCGTCGACGCCCTCGCCGCTGACCACCACCCGCTCCGGGCCGATCAGGTTGACCAGCGCGGCGATGCCGGTGCCGATCGCCTTCCCGGCCCTGGCGAACGCCTCGCGGGCCTCGGGCCGGCCCTCGCGGGCCATCCGGACCACCTCGGGGAAGGTGAGCCGCGGATCTCCGGCCGCCTGCCGGACGGTGTCGAGGATGACGTCGATCGACCCGATCGCCTCGACGCAGCCCCGGGCGCCGCACCGGCAGCGCGGCCCGGCCGGGTCGACGCACAGGTGGCCGACCTCGCCGGCGACGCCGTACGCGCCGCGCATCAGCTGGCCGTTGACGACCAGGGCGGAGCCGATGCCCGAACCGATGGTGACCAGGGCGAAGTAGCCGGTGCCGATGCCTTCGCCGAACCAGTGCTCGGCGACCGTCAGCGCCCGCACGTCGTTCTCCACGGTGACGCTCAACCCGGTTGCGGCCTCGAGTAGTTCGGCCAGCGGGACGTTGCGCCAGCCGAGCAGGCCGGAGTGCCGCAGCCGTCCCCTGTCGCGGTCCACGTCGCCGTTCACCGCGATCCCGAGGTGGCGGGTGCGGGCCCGGAACCCGGGCTCGGAGTCGAGCAGTTCCTCGACCAGTTCGGCGAGCACCGCAGTGACGGCCTCCGGCGTGCAGACCTCCACCGGCCGGACTGCGGTGTCCCGGATGCCCGCCCTCAAGTCGCATACCGCGCCGAAGAGTTGGTCGGCGCTGATTTTCACGCCGAGGAAGTACTCGCGGTCCCGGTCGACCGCGAGCGGGTACACCGGCCGGCCCGCACCGGGGGCGGTGCGCTCGGGTGGCAGTTCGTACAGGTAGCCACCGTCGATCAGTGGCCGGGCCGCCTTGGTGACGGCCGTCGAGGAGAGCCCGGTGCGGCGCGCCAACTCGACTCTGCTGAGCGGCCCTTCGGCCAGCAGACGGGAAAGGATCGCGGTCTCGGCCGGGGCGCTGACAAGGGGTTGCGAGCGTTGTCGGGACACGTGGGCAATCTAGAGCAAATAAATAACTTCCGACAGTATTGATTCGGGGACCGGGACCGCCCTACGCTCGGGAGCCGCCTCCGGCCGGACGCCACCCAACTCCCTTCGCGCGTCAGGGGTTTCACTCGTGCCCGCCACGCCTCCGCCCGTCAGCTTCGACCCCGACCGCGGCCTCGCGGTCCTGCGCACCCCGAACAGCGTGTACGCCCTGCGCCTGCACCCCGACGGCAGCCCCCGACACCTGTACTGGGGCGCCCCGCTCGACACCGCCGCCCTGGCGGCGCTGCCCGCCGCCGGCTCCCCCGCCGACAGCAGCTTCGAGGACGACGCCGCCGCCGACGAACTCGCGCCGCAGACCGGCGCGCGCTTCGGCCCGGCCGGCCTCCAGGTCCGCTTCGCCGACGGCACCCGCGGCGCCCAGTGGCGCTTCACCGGCCACCACGTCGACGGCGGCGAACTGCGGCTGCGCCTCCAGGACCGCCGCCGCCCGCTGCGCGCCGAACTCTGCTACCGCGTCCGGCCCGACAGCGACGTGATCGAGCGCTGGACCGAACTGACCCACCTCGGCCCCGCGGACGGCCCCGACGAACCGATCACCGTCGACCGGCTCGACTCGGCCGCCTGGCGGACCCCCGCGCTGGCCGACTACCGGCTCAGCCACCTGGTGGGCGGCTGGAACAGCGAGTTCCAGCTGCGGCGCGACCGGCTGCCGGTCGCCGAGACCGTCCTGACCAGCCGCCGGGGCCTGACCGGGCATCACGCGAACCCCTGGCTGGCCGTGGACGACGGCACCGCGGCCGAGGAACACGGCGAGGTGTGGAGCACCGCACTGGCCTGGAGCGGCAGTTGGCGCATCACCGTGCACCGCGACCCGGTCGGCCGCACCGGCTGGACCGGCGGCTTCGGCCACGACGGCACCACCTGGACGCTGCGGGCCGGCGAGCGGCTGCACACCCCCGTGTTCGCCGGCCTGTACACCGCGCACGGCTTCGGCGCGTCCAGTGCCGCCTGGCACGACCACGTGCGCCGGCACGTCCTGCCGCGGCCCGAACAGGACCGGCCGGTGCTGTACAACTCCTGGGAGGCCACCGGCTTCGACGTCTCCGAGGCCGGCCAGCTCCGCCTGGCGCGGCTCGCCGCCGGGCTCGGCGCCGAACTGTTCGTACTGGACGACGGCTGGTTCGGCACCCGGCGCGACGACCGCTCCGGGCTCGGCGACTGGACGCCCCGGCCCGCCGCCTTCCCCCGCGGGCTGCGCCCGCTGGCCGACGAAGTACACCGGCTCGGAATGGAGTTCGGACTCTGGGTGGAACCGGAGATGGTCAACCGCGACAGCGAGCTGTACCGCACCCACCCCGACTGGGTGTCGCACTCCCCGCACCTGGACGCCACCGAGCTGCGCCACCAGCTGGTACTGAACTTCGCCCGGCCCGAGGTCGAGTCCTGGGCCCACGGCACGCTCGACGCCCTGATCCGCGAACACGCCGTCGACTGGCTGAAGTGGGACGCCAACCGGCCCTTCACCGAAGCAGGTTGGGACGGCCACCCGGACCCGGACCGGCTGTGGATCGAACACACCCGGGCCGTCCACCGGATCATGGACCGGCTGCGCGCCGACCACCCGGGCCTGCGCATCGAGGCCTGCGCGGGCGGCGGCGGCCGGGTCGACCTCGGCATGCTCGCCCGCACCGACCAGGCCTGGACGTCCGACAACACCGACCCGGTCGACCGGATCGGGATCCAGCACGGCTTCTCACAGCTCTTCCCCGCCCAGGCGATGGCCGCGTGGGTCACCGACAGCCCCAACCCGGCGACCGGGCGGAGCACCCCGCTGCGGTTCCGTTTCCACGTCGCGATGGCCGGGGCGCTCGGGATCGGCGGCGACCTGACGTCCTGGTCGGCGGAGGACCTCGCCGAGGCCGCCGAACTCGTCACCCGCTACAAGCAGATCCGCCCGCTCGTCCAGCGCGGCGTCCAGCACCGGCTCGCGCCGCCCGGACCGGTGGGCGCCGTCCACTACGCCTCCCACGACGGCCGGGACCACGCGCTCCTCGTCTGGCGCCCCACCACCCGCTTCGGGCACCCGCCCGCCCCGATCCGCCTGCCCACGCTCGACCCCGCCGCCAACTACCTAGACCTGGACCGGAACCAGGAGTACAGCGGCGCCGTCCTGGTCCACCGCGGCATCGAGCCACCACTGCCGGCCGGCGACTACGCCAGCTGCCTGGTCCGCCTGTGCCGCGCCGACGACTGACCACCGGCGGCTGACCGGCTGCCGCGCAGCGGTGTGCCGCGCAGCGGTGTGCCGCGCAGCGGTGTGCCGCGCAGCGGTGTGCCGCGCAGCGGTGTGCCGCGCAGCGGTGTGCCGCGCAGCGGTGTGCCGCGCA